>NZ_JAMYPC010000004.1:0-374539 GCF_040320155.1 Mesorhizobium sp. M0771
CCTTGCCAAGGCAGTAAGCCAGTGTCAGGCGCAACAGGTCGCTCGCCGACCTGACGCCGCGCGGGCGCAGGAACGCCTTCGTCTCGCGGGCACTTCCTGCGATCAACTCTTCGCCGCCCAGAAGCTCAATCGTCTCGGCCCAGCCGTCATCAACAAGCGATTCGTGTGTCATCGCAGCGTAGAATCACACCCGATTCCGCAGGGCAATACCTATCTTAGCGCCTATGCCCCCGAGGGGGAGATGTCGCCGGAGGCGACAGAGGGGGTCGGTCCGACCGGACGCGACCTCCTGCGGCAGAAGAAGGTTAGCGCTCCACGCGCGGCGACCCCCTCTGGCCTGCCGGCCATCTCCCCCTCAAGGGGGGAGATCAGCTCCCCTCAATCATACGTCAGATCCGTCGCCTTCCCGCCGAACACCCGATACGCATAGAACGAATAGAAGATGATCACCGGCAACACGACCACCGTGCCGGCGAGGATGATGGCCAGGCTTTCCGTCGCCGACGCCGCCTGCCAGATGGTCAGCCTGTCGGGCACCACGAAGGGGTAGAACGACCAGGCAAGCCCGGCAAAGCCGAGCGCGAAGATGGCGGCGAGCGTCAGGAACGGCCGCAGCGCGTGGCGATCGTCGGGCTTGGGCAGATGGAAGGTCTGCCGCCACAGCCACAGGAACAGCAGCGCCGACAGGATCGGCAGCGGCGACAGATAGAGCATTTCGGGCCAGACGAACCATTTGGCGAAGATACGCGGACTGGCGAATGGTGTCGCCAGCGACACCGCCGCCATGCCGAGCGCGGTCAGCACCAGGGCTGTCCGCAGCCAGGCCACCGCCTTCCTCTGCAATTCGCCCTCGGTCTTGTAGATGACCCAGGCAGCGCCCATCGCTGCATAGGCCGCCGACAGGCAGAGCGCCACCAGCGCCCCGAAAGCGATGCCGCCAAAACCGACATCGAGGCCAAGCACATAGACGCCGAGCATATAGCCTTGCGCCAGCGAGGCGATGACGGAACCGAGGAAGAAAATGCGGTTCCAGCGATGCTTCTTGCCGGCGGGCACCTTGGCGCGGAAATCGAAGGCGACGCCGCGCAGGATGAGGCCGACTAAAAGCACGAAGACCGGAATGTATAGCGCGGTGAGGATGACGCCATGCGCCAGCGGAAAGGCGACCAGGAGCAGGCCGACGGCCAGCACCAGCCAGGTCTCGTTGGCGTCCCAGAAAGGGCCTATTGCCGCGATCATGGTGTCCTGCTCGGCATCTTCGGCGACCGAGAACAGGATGCCGATGCCGAGATCGAAACCGTCGAGAATGACGTAGATCAGGATGGCGAGGCCCATCAGGCCGGCGAAGATCAGGGGCAGCGCGGTTGGCCAGTCGAAGGTCATCGGTCTGTCATCCCTCTCATCAACGGTTCTGCCCTTCGCTATGGCTCCGGGCGTTCGTCATTCGAAAAGCCAAATCGTTGGCTTTTCGTCCGCTACGCGGACCATTCCTCACTCTCCCGCGGCCGGTTGCGACATCGCCGTCTTCATGACGCCCGGGAGCGGCGAGGTATCGCCGTCCTTGGCGGCCTTCAGCGCCAGGTGCACCAGCACGCCGAGATAGGCGATCAACAGCAGCACATAGAGGATGAGATAGATGGCGAGCGTCAGCGCGACATGGCTGCCGGCGACCGGGCCGATAGCGTCGGCGGTTTTCAGCACGCCGGTGACCAGCCAGGGCTGGCGGCCGATTTCGGTGGTGTACCAGCCGGCCAGTGTCGCCAGCCAGCCCGACAGCGCCATCGGCACCATCAGCATGGCCAGCGGCCTCGGCAGGCTGTGGCGGCGCTTGAGGAAGAAGGTCGCCGACCACGAGACGATGAGCATCAAAATGCCGGTGCCGACCATGATGCGGAAGCCCCAGAACACCGGGAACACCGGCGGGTGCAGCCCGGGATAGTCGTTGAGCCCCGGCACGATACCGCTGGTGGAATGGCGCAACACCAGGCTGGCGCCGTCGGGAATGGCGATCTCGAATTTGTTTTCCTTCGCCGCCTCGTCGGGCAGCGCAAACAGCACCAGCGGCACGTTGGGGCCGGTGTTCCAGTTCGCCTCCATGGCGGCGATCTTCTGCGGCTGGTGCTCCAGCGTGTTCAGCCCGTGCTGGTCGCCGGCGAAGATCTGGATCGTGATCAGGATGGCGGCGGTGAAGACGCCGGTGCGCAGCGCCTTCCACATCGATTCCGACCGGTCGCCGGTGAGGTAGCGCAGCGCCGACAGGCCGGCGATCAGGAACGACACCGTCAGGCCGGAGGCAAGCAGCATATGCGTCAGACGGTAGGGCATGGACGGGTTGAAGACGATCGCCCACCAGTCGACGGGATGCGCCTTGCCGTCGATCATCTCGAAGCCGGCCGGCGTCTGCATCCAGGAGTTCAGCGCAATGATCCAGAAGGCTGACAGCGTGGTGCCGCCGGCGACCAATACCGTCGCCAGCGTGTGGACGCGGTTGGAGACGCGGCGGAACCCGAACAGCATGATGCCGAGGAAGGCCGCTTCGAGGAAGAAGGCGGTGAGGATCTCGTAGGCAAGCAGCGGCCCGGCGATGTTGCCGACCTTTTCCATATAGCCCGGCCAGTTGGTGCCGAACTGGAAGCTCATGGTGACGCCGGAGACCACGCCCATGGCGAAGGACAGCGCGAACACTTTCACCCAGGTGAAATAAGCGCGCATCCAGGCGGAATCATTGGTGGCGTTGTAGCGGAGCTTGAAGAACAGCAGCACCCAGCCAAGCGCAATCGTGATGGTCGGAAACAGGATGTGGAACGAGATATTCGCCCCGAACTGCATTCGCGACAGGATGAGCGGGTCCATGCGGGCTCCGGCTGCTGTTTGTTGGCGCAGAATAGGCGGCGGATGCGGTCCGGTCAAAGCGGCTTGGCGTCACGCGGGGCGCGTTGTCGCAGCAGATGGGATCAAACCGTCAGCGCCCCGACACCCCATGACGAAACGGCAAAAGGGGAACGTTTGTCCACAATTGTCAGCAGCGGCATTGACTTCCGAGCCTGCGCACCGACATTCAGCGCAATAATAATCCCCGCCTCTTTCAAACAGTCGTTTTCGGCCTCATGTCTTCCACGAATTTGCCTTCCATCATTTCGATTTCCGGGGTCACCAAGACCTACGCCACCGGCTTCAAGGCGCTGAAGGAAATCAACCTCGACATCGAACGCGGCGAGATTTTCGCGCTGCTGGGGCCGAACGGCGCCGGCAAGACGACGCTGATCTCGATCGTCTGCGGCATCGTCAACCGTTCGTCGGGAACGGTGACCGTCGACGGCCACGACATCAACCGAGACTACCGCGCGGCGCGCAGCCTGATCGGGCTGGTGCCGCAGGAGCTGACCATCGACGCGTTCGAGAGCGTCTGGGCAACCGTCACCTACAGCCGCGGCCTGTTTGGCAGGCCGCCCAATCCGGGCTTCGTCGAAAAGGTGCTGCGCGACCTGTCGTTGTGGGACAAGAAGGACGCCAAGGCGATCACGCTGTCGGGCGGCATGAAGCGGCGGCTGATGATTGCCAAGGCGCTGTCGCATGAGCCGCGCATCCTGTTCCTCGACGAACCCACGGCCGGCGTCGACGTCGAACTGCGCCAGGACATGTGGGCGATGGTGCGGCGGCTGCGCGACGACGGCGTCACCATCATCCTCACCACGCACTATATCGAAGAGGCCGAGGCGATGGCCGACCGTGTCGGCGTCATCAACCGCGGCGAGATCATCCTGGTCGAGGGAAAGGCCGAACTGATGCGCAAGCTCGGCCGCAAGCGCCTGATCGTGGAATTGCGCAACCCGCTCGCCGCCATTCCCGATGCATTTTCGCACTATGCGTTGGAGCTGTCGGGCGATGGCACACAGCTGACCTACACCTATGACAACCAGAGCGAACGCCCCGGCGTCGCATCGCTGCTGCGCGAACTCGAGACGGCCGGCATCCAGTTCCGCGACATGGACACGCAAAACAGCTCGCTCGAGGAGATCTTCGTCAATCTGTTGAGGCAAGAGCCATGAATTGGCGAGCAGTATGGGCGATCTACCGGGTCGAGATGGCGCGTGCGTTCCGCACCGTGCTGCAGAGCATCGTCTCGCCGGTGATCTCGACATCGCTTTATTTCGTCGTCTTCGGCTCGGCCATCGGCTCGCGCATCACCGAGATCGACGGCATCAGCTACGGCGCCTTCATCGTGCCGGGGCTGATCATGCTGTCGCTGTTGACGCAGTCGATCTCCAACGCTTCCTTTGCCATCTATTTCCCGAAATTCGTCGGCTCCATCTACGAGCTCTTGTCGGCGCCGGTGTCGTATCTGGAGATCGTCATCGCCTATGTCGGCGGCGCCGCGACCAAGTCGATCATCCTCGGCTTGATCATCCTGGCGACGGCCTCGCTGTTCGTGCCGCTCACCATCCAGCATCCGTTCTGGATGCTGGCCTTCCTTGTCTTGACGGCGGTGACCTTCAGCCTGTTCGGCTTCATCATCGGCATCTGGGCGAAAAGCTTCGAGCAATTGCAGCTGGTGCCGCTATTGATCATCACGCCGCTGACCTTCCTCGGCGGCAGCTTCTATTCGATCAACATGCTGCCCGAGACCTGGCGCACGGTGACGCTGTTCAACCCGGTCGTCTACCTGATCAGCGGTTTCCGCTGGAGCTTTTACGGCAAGTCCGATGTCTCGGTCGCCGTCAGCCTGGGCATGACGATGGTGTTCCTCGCCATCTGCATCGCCATCGTCGCCTGGATCTTCCGCACCGGCTACCGGCTGCGCAACTGACCCTGCCGCTCTTAAGCGCGTCGCGTTTCAACGGACTCAGGCGACGCGCATTAGGTCTTTGTTCTTATGCATGTCGTTTGCTCAAAACCGGGACCACTTTTGAGCGACATGCAAATAGGGGATCGCCCGTGCGCCGGTCAAATCAACAGTTTTGCTGAGGGCAAATTGGCCACGTTGGCCGCCACGGTTCTTGCTAGATCGCCTTGATGAGGCGCAGCAACCCCAGCATCTCGATCAGCCTGCCTTGGCGGAAGGCGATGTAGGTCGGTTCCTCGATGCCGTGGAAGCGGCGCTTGAACGCCGCCTGGCCCTTGAGGTTGAACTTGCTGCGGTTGACCCAGGGCGACTCATAGGCCCGCTCGAAGGCGTTGCGCCAGAAGCTCGATTCGGCAAAGCTGTTGGCTCCGACATCGAGCATCGGCGACAGGCCGAGCGTGACGACCGAAATGCCCTCATTGCGAAACCGGTCGACGGCGAATTTGGTCAGCCCGATTTCGGCATGCGGCGAGGCATCGATGTGCTTGCGCTTGAACGAGGTGGTGTAGCCGATCACCTTGCCATCCCGGAACATCGGATCGAAATCGAGCAGAGCGACGAGCTCGCCTTCCGGGCTGTAGAGCACGAAACGGCGCATATCGATGCCGAGATGATCGGCAAAGGGGCGGTTGAGGAACGCCATCTCCCAGCGCTTGACGATGCGGTCGGCCCGCCAGTTCTGTGACAGGCGCTGGACCTCGTCGAGATAGACCGCTCCTTCGCCAAAAGAAAACCCCTTCTTCAACAGCCAGCGTTCGGAATACCGCACGGTTTCGTTGCGCTTGCCGGAAAAATCGTGAGCCGGCAGTTCCAGCCGCGTGTCGACGCCCAGACGGTTGACCTGGTAGCCGAGCCCGGCCAGAACGCGCGCCGTCGGTTCGCCGATCTGCACGAACCACGGGCTGTCGGCGGCTTCGACAAAGCGCCTGATATAGTCGGGCCGATCGGCCGGATGGGCCACCGGGTCACCGAGCGCGAAATGGTGCTTCATCTTGGTGCCGAAGGCGATGTAGCCGTCGGCGTCGCCGAAATAGGACAGTTTTTGCTGCACGGCGGTCGAATAGGCCAGCGAGAAGTCGCCGTGCCGGCGGACAAGCGCCAGCCGCTCGACATGCGAAAAATCCTGGCGCGGCACCTTGGCTGCGGCGCCCTCCAGCAGTCTGTCAAGAAAGATACGCAAGGAGGGCATGGTCGAGCTTCCGCGTGCCGATGATAAACAGGCTTGCCCCCAAGGCCTCGAATCAGTCGCATTGACGCGACCTCATTATCGATCATATCGCCCCTGTGCCATATGGGACGTGCCATATAGGACGGGTCCCCATGGCGCACCTGAAAGGGAATCTCGACCGAATGGCGGCTACGACAAGCGAAACGATGCCTATCGTCCTGGGGCCGAAAGGACTCGACGACACGGTTATCGTCATCGGCGCCGGAGCGGCGGGGCTGGCGGCCGCCGACGCGCTTGGCCGGCGCGGCGTGCGGGTCGTCGTGCTTGAAAAGGAGCCGCGGATCGCCGAACCGTGGCGACGGCGGCACGAGAAGCTGACCCTCAACACGCATCGCGCGCTATCGGCCCTGCCCGGCCTTGCCTATCCGCCACGCACCGCCGCCTTTCCGAACAAGGATGCCATCGTCGGTTATCTCGAGGATTTTGCCCGCGCGCGCGGCATAAGGGTCGAATTCGGCACCGCCGTCGAGCGGATCGAACGCAGAGGCAATGGCTGGCTCGTCCATACGGGCCGGGAAACGCTGAGCGCCCGCAATGTCATCGTCGCCACCGGCCGCGACCGCTTGCCATGGACGCCGGACTGGCAAGGCAAGGCGACTTTCACCGGCAAACTTGTCCACGCCGCCGATTTCGGCACAGCACAGGACTATGTGGGCAAAAGCGTGCTGGTGGTCGGAGCCGGAAATTCCGGCTTCGACGTGCTCAACCACCTCGCCCGCGCCGACACCAAGGCCATCTGCTTGTCAGCCAGGCAGGGTCCGTCGCTGATGCCGAAACGGATCGGCAAGGTCGCCGTGGCGCGCTTCGGCGGTTTCATGGCGATGCTGCCGACGTGGATTGCCGATGCCGCGATTGCCGCGACGCAGCGGCTGGTGTTCGGCGACCTCGCCCGCTTCGGCCTGCCGCCGGCGCCGAAAGGCGGCGCCAGCCGGCTCGGCGTCGAGCAGATCGCTATCGCCGTCGACGACGGCGCCGTCGCAGCGCTGAAGGCCGGACGGATTTCGGTGGTGGCGCCGGTGGCGGCTTTCGAAGGCGCCGGCGTGCGGCTGAACGACGGCACGGTGCTCGAGCCGGATGTGGTGATCGCGGCAACCGGCTATCGCACCGGCCTCGAGGCCATGCTGGGCGATCTCGGCGTGCTCGACGCCAAGGGCGTGCCGAAGGCCAATGGCGGCACCCCGAGCGGCCAGCCCGGCCTGTGGTTCATCGGCATGCGGCCAAGCCTGACCAGCTATTTTCACAGCGCCGGCCTGCAGGCCGAAGCGATTGCCCGTCAGATCGCCAAGGGGTTGTAGACGAGCGCTTCTGGACGGAGAACCACCGCGCACTTCGGGCTGCTGCTATGGCGCGGACTAGTGGTTCAACGCATCTGCAAGACGGATCGAATATCCTGGCGATTGGCTGAAACGCCGATCCCGTCGTCATCCACGGGCGAAGCAAGGAGCGTAGCGACGGCGCAGACCCGAGGGTCCATGCCGTGACTTCTGAACTACGCTGCGTTGCAGGTTCTGCTCCGCTGCTTCCACGGCCAAGGCATGATCCCTGGGTCTCCGCGACGGAGCTTCGCTCCTGCTTCGCCCAAGGACGACGAAGTTGAGATGCTTGCGGCCAACCTCCAAAGCAGGCGCTTGAACTCGTTCATTGCATCATTATATAACATGTTATACTTATCCAGGAGACGGACCACCCATGGAAGACATCATTCGATCCCTTGGCTACCTCACCCTCGGCAGCAGGCTGAAGCGCATCGGCGAGCAGTTGCAGGCCGATACGCAGCGCATGCTCGATGGGCTGGAGGTGCCGGTGCAGTCCAGCCAGTATCCTCTGCTGGCCGCGCTCGACCGGCTTGGGCCGCTGCCTGTCGGCGAACTGGCGCAGTCACTGGGGATCACCCAGCCGGGGGTGACGCGCAGCGTGGCGCTGCTGGCCGAGTTGGGGCTGGTCGAGGCCGCGCCATCGAACGACGACCAGCGCCGCAGGATGATCTCGCTGACCGCGAACGGCCAGCGCCTGGTCGATAAGGCGAAGCGGGACGTTTGGCCGCGCATCGAGAACGCCGTTGCCGACTTGTGCAAAGACCTTGCAGGGCCGCTTCTCGAACAACTCTCGGCAATAGAGGACGGCCTGGCGGCGGCCCCGCTCGACCGTCGTGTGAAACAGGATGTCGCGCCATGAGCCATGTCCTCGATCGTCCGGTCTGGAGCGCGCTCGACACGCGGCATCGGATCTTTGCGTATGGCGACAGGCTCGCCAGGCGCTATCCCTCCTCGATCGTCCCCTTCGCGGCTTCCGGGGCAGACGACGCTGAGAGCCTGCAGGCGCTCGCAAGCCTCATTCCTGCAGGTGAGAGCGTGTTCATGCTCCAGGCGGACCCCATTGCCTTGCCGCCGGAACTGACCGCGACCGTGACCGCCTTCGGCGTTCAGATGGTTGCCGAGGCGCCATTGCCTTCCGTGTCGGACGAGCGTGTACAGCAGCTGACGCAGGACGACGCGGCCGAGATGCTTGCTTTGGCGTCACTGACCAAGCCCGGCCCGTTCACGCTCAAGGCGCTGAGCCTCGGCGAGTTCTGGGGCGTGAAGATCGACGGCCGGCTGGCGGCGATGGCCGGCGAGCGCATGAAGCAGCCCGGCTACAGCGAACTCAGCGGCGTCTGCTCGCATCCCGAATTTCGCGGCAGCGGCCTCGGCCGGCTGCTGTCGGTGTTCGTGGCCAACCGAATTTTTGCGCGCGGCGAAGTTCCCTACCTGCATGCCTATGCCAGCAATGCCGGCGCGGTTGGGTTGTACGAATCCATCGGCTTCAGGCTGCGGGCAGAGATGAATGTGGCCGTCGTGCAGCGCGCCGGCTAGAGCGTTTCACCGTTTCACGGAAACGGCGAACCGCTCCTAGGCCTTTATTTTTACGCAATTCCGGACGGAAAACCGCTTCACACTTTTCCTGGAATTGCTCCAGGCCGCCTTGCGGGCCTCAGGCTGATTTCGGCTCCAACCTGCGGAAACCCACGGTTTCCATAAGCATATCTTCCTCGATCATGCCGGCATTGTGGAGCGCAAGCAGGTTCAGCGCGATCTCCCGCGCCTCCGCCGAATCGGGATGCACGTCGCGCCTGCGGCAGGCTTCGTCGAACACGCGTTGCAGCCTGGCGATGTCGTCGGGTTTCAGCAGGCCACGGTCATAGACGGACTTTGGCATGGCACTCTCCTCCAGAAGACGTAGGGCGCCATGTTTAAATGTCCATTCTTATCCGGGGCTTGGGTGGGCAGCTGCCTGGGTTTGCGTTAATCCGGCCCGAGCGTTGCAATCAGACCGCGATCGTGCTGCCATTCATTCAGCCACCTCTCGTCATCGTCGGGCCTGTCTCGCCGCAGTCTGCTTGACGTGTCGGCGCGCTTGCGAAACAAGGGCTGCCACAAACGACAGCGAGGCACAAAAGTGAGTTTCTGGGGACTGGCGCAGCTCGTCGTTTCGACGGTGATTTTCCTGCTGGCGGCAATCGCGGCCAAGCAATGGGGGCTGGCGCCAAGCCTTGGCAAGATCGTGCTGACACTGGCGCTGTATACGGCGGGCAATCTGATGATGCTGCGGCTGGTTCGTGAGTTCGGCATGTCGGTGTCGTTCAGCCTGTCGGCGGTGATCCAGCTGGTGGCGGTCAATGTGGTGGCGCTGGTGTTCTTCGGCGAACGCGTCAATGCCTTGCAAGCGACCGGCATCGTGCTGGCCATCGCGGCGGTGGTGCTGATCTCGCTCGGGCCTTACCTGCAGGGGCGACTGTAATCCGATGAAGACCCCGCGTGCGTTCACCAACTGGCTTGAATTTCCGGTGCTGCTGGCCGGGCTGGTGATAGCCGCCGGGCTGTGGGGCTTCGAGGAACTGATGGAGGTGGCGCGGGCCACCACGCCGCACGCTTTCGATACTGAGATCCTGCTCGCTTTCCGAAAAGTGGGTCAGCCGGATGTTCCCGTCGGCCCGGCATGGCTGGAAGGCGCGATGCGCGACATCACCAGCCTCGGCAGCTCCAGCGTGCTGGCGCTGATCGTAACGGCGGTGATCGTCTACCTCCTGCTGATCCGTAGGCCGAGGACGGCGCTGCTGATCTTTGTCGCGGTGGCCGGCGGGCAGCTGCTGTCGACCTTGCTCAAGGCCGGCATCGACCGGCCGCGCCCCGATCTTGTCTCGCACCTGGCCAACGAGACGTCGCTGTCGTTTCCCAGCGGCCACGCCATGCTGTCGGCGGTGACCTATCTCACGCTGGGCTCGCTGGCAGCGCGCTTCCTGCCGGGACGAACGACGAAAATCTATGTCCTCAGCCTGGCGGTGCTGGTAACGCTGCTGGTCGGCGTCAGCCGCGTCTATCTCGGCGTCCACTGGCCTTCCGACGTGCTGGCGGGATGGTGCGCCGGCTTCACCTGGGCGACGCTGTGCTGGCTGGCGGCGCGAATGCTGCAGCGGAACAAGGCGGTGGCCGATGGCAACGAGCCCGAAGACTGACGATCCGGAGCGACATTCAAATCAGCCGGTTGATCAGCCCGTGTCCGCAGCCTGCCAGCAGAAAAACCGCCGACAGCAAGGCTGCCGAAGTCGTCAAGGTCCTGAAAATCTTCAACTGATATTTCCCCGCCAGTAAGAGCCAAGGCGGTAGCGTAGCATGCTCATCCCGTATCCCGCCATCCGGCTTTGTGGAGAGATCATGTTTCATGTATGCTTTATGATGGTTGAAACATCACTATGATTGTATTACACGTCGTCTCCGCAGACTCAGACGGGGGTTCCGACCGATGATCACTGCCGCGCAGATGCGCGCCGCGAGGGCGCTGGCCGGCATCGATCAGAAGACGCTCGCCGAGCGTGCCGGCGTTTCGCTTCCGACAATCCAGCGCATGGAAGCGAGTGACGGCGTGGTCAGGGGTGTGGTCGATACGCTGATGAAGGTTATCCAGGCTCTCGACGAGGCCGGGGTGGAGCTCATCGGCGAGAACCAGACCAGCGAGCGCGGCGGCCGGGGCGTGCGCCTCAAGCCGGTCGCGCCGCCGAACCCGCAAGGCTGAGCCGGCATATAGTCGCGACGGCGACCGCCGACAGTCCTGCCGACGATCCCGCCGCCTTCACGCAAGCGGAAGGCAGTCCATGGATCAGATCCGGCGGGCAGTGCATCAACCGGCCCAGAAGTCGGCAAAGCCGACATTTTCAGAGCTGTTCACGCCCAAGCTGGTGACGGTCTGGCGCGAAGGTTACCGCCTGCCGCAGTTCAAGGCCGACTTCATGGCCGGGCTGACCGTCGCTATTGTCGCGTTGCCGCTGTCGATGGCGATTGCGATTGCTTCGGGCGTGACGCCGGAGCGCGGCCTGTTCACGGCCATTGTCGGCGGCTTCATCGTCTCGGCGCTCGGCGGCAGCCGCTTCCAGATCGGCGGCCCGGCCGGCGCCTTCATCGTGCTGGTGGCGGCGACGGTGCAGCGCGAAGGCGTCGACGGACTGCTGCTGGCGACGATGATGGCCGGCATCTTCCTGCTCGCCATCGGCTATCTCCGGCTCGGAACCTATATCAAATTCATCCCTTACCCGGTGACGGTCGGCTTCACCGCCGGCATCGCAGTCATCATCTTCTCCGGCCAGATCGTCGAACTGTTCGGGCTGAGGCTTGCCGGGCCGGAGCCCGGGCCGCTGCTGCCGAAGCTGATGGCGATCGGCCACGCGGCCGGCACGCTCAATATCTCGGCAACGCTGGTGGCGGCGCTGACCATCGCCACCATCGTCGGGGTGAAGCGCTGGCGGCCCGGCTGGCCGGGCATGCTGATCGCCGTCGGACTGGCCTCCCTTGTCGTGGCGCTGCTTTCGCTGCCGGCGGAAACGATCGGCACGCGCTATGGCGGCATTCCGCGCAGCCTGCCGTTGCCGGCACTGCCGGGACTCAACCTCGACAAGGCGATTGCGGTGCTGCCGGATGCGGTGGCTTTTGCGCTGCTCGGTGCCATCGAATCGCTGCTCTCGGCCGTGGTCGCCGATGGCATGACCGGGCGGCGTCACCGTTCCAATTGCGAACTGGTGGCGCAAGGCTTTGCCAACATCGCGTCTGCCCTGTTCGGCGGCATCTGCACCACCGGCACCATCGCCCGCACCGCCACCAATGTGCGGGCCGGCGCGCATGGGCCGGTTTCCGGCATGCTGCATTCGCTTTTTCTGCTGGTCTTCATGCTGGTGGCCGCACCGCTGGCCAGCTACATCCCGCTTGCCGCCCTTGCCGGGGTGCTGGCGGTTGTCTGCTGGAACATGTTCGAGAAGCAGGCCTTCGCCACGTTGCTGCGCGCTTCGCGCGGCGATGCCCTGGTGCTGATGGCAACCTTCCTGATCGTCGTCTTCCGCGACCTCACCGAAGGCATCGTCGTCGGCTTCGCGCTAGGCTCGATCCTGTTCATCGACCGTATGGCCAAGTCGATCGCCGTGGAGGCGGATTTGCCGCTGGTGCAGGACGATGTCGCCGACAGCAGGGGCCGCGCCTACGATGCAAGCGAGGCAAGCGACGCCGACACCGTCGTCTATCGCATCTCCGGCGCCTTCTTCTTCGGCGCCGCCTCTACTGTCGGCACGGTGCTCGACCGCATCGCCGACCAGCGCAAGAACTTCATCCTCGATTGTTCGGCGGTGCCCTTCTTCGATTCCACCGCGGCCAATGTCATCGAGGGCGCGGCGCACAAGGCGAAACGCGCCGGCGTGCGTTTCATCATCGCCGGCGCCTCGCCGCAGACACGGCGCATGCTGATCAACCACGGCGTCAAGCGGCCGCTGGTGACCTTTGCCGCCTCGATCAAGGATGCGCGGGCGCAACTCAAAGCCGCGCCCGCTGGCTGAGCCGGCAAGTGTGCGCCGTCAGTCCAGGCTCAGCACCGCGATCTCGCCCTCGTTCATCAGCGGCACGAAAATCCGCGTGCCGTCTGTGCCGATATCGGCGCTGCCCGGCTTGAACTGCTCTACAGCCTCCGGCGCCTCGCCGACTTTGTACCTATAGAGCGTGCCGGTCATGAAGGCGGTGGCGTAGATGCTGTCGCCGATGGCGACGACGCCATCGAGGTCGGCAAAGTTTTGTGCGCTAGGCAGCGGCGTCACGGCTTTCGTCGCGAGATCGACCGACAGCAGGCCCCCGGGCGCGGCAGTGCTGAAGTCCGGCTTGATGCCCTTGCCCCAGGACGCCACGATCAGCCGACCTCCATCGGCAAAGATGCCGTTGGGCGCGGCGAGCTTCGCATCCTTCACGAACAGGTCCGGCTTGTCGCCGTCGATGCGGTAGATCGCATCGGCCAGCATGTCGGTGACATAGACCTTGCCCGATGAGTCCGATGTGACGTCGTTGAGGAAGACGGCACCGGGCACATCGATGGTCGAGACGAGCTTGCCGCTGGCGAGATCGACGATGCGCACCTTGGTGATATCGGCGACGTAGAGCTTGCCGCCGGAGATCGCCGAGCCTTTTGGTGCATCCATGCCGTCGGTCCAGTGCCGGCTAATGATCTTGCCGTCCAGCGACAGCACCGAGAGATAGCCGTTGCCGTCGGCCTCCCCGGGATTGCCGACGATGTTGGAGACGATGATGCGATTGTTGGCGGCGTCGAACAGCGCCGATTCGGGTTGCTCGAAGCCCGAGGCGCGCCAGAGTTCGGCGGCCTCGGCCGCAGGTGCGAGCGCGATACCGAAGGCGGCGACGCAAATCGAGGTGATGAGGGTTTTCACGGCCAGGTCTCCTGTGGTGGATGGCGGAGAGCTAGAGATGTCGATACTTTTCCGGAAGGGCGATTGCCGCTAGTATCGAAACGCGATACCAAATCGCGAGAAAAGAGGTGCATTCCATGAACGGCCTGATCTTCGAGGCGCTGAAGCGGACGCTGAAGGCCAAGGGCGTCACCTATCGTGAGCTTGCCGGGCGGATGGGCGTTTCCGAGCCGACGGTGAAGCGCATCTTCCACGAGCGCAACTGCAAGCTCGACCGTCTCGTCGGGATCTGCGCTGCCGCCGGCGTCGAGCTGGAAAACGTGCTGGGGTCGATGAACCGGGGGCCGGGACCGGTCAACCGCATCGCGCCGGAGGTCGAGCGCAAGCTTGCCGGCCGGCCGGCGTTGCTGTTCATCTTCGTCATGCTGTCGGAGAAATTTACGCCCGAGGGCGTCATGCGCTCGCAAGGCTTGAGCGAAGCGTCGATGTTCCTCTATCTGCGCGATCTCGAAGCGCTCGGCCTCATTGCGCTGGGCAGCGGGTTGTCGGCACGGCTGCTGGTCGACACACCGATCCAGTGGAATTTCGAAGGGCCGCTCAGGCCGCTATTCGAGATGACAAACAAGAATTTCATCGGCTGGGCGATCACCCATCTGGAGCGGGAAGCGACCTTCGTCTCTTTCTCCAGGCGGATGCGGCCGGAGACGGCGGAGATGGTGAAGCGCGAGGCGAAGGAACTGGCCGAGCGCGCCAAACTGCTCGCCCATCACGACCAGCACACGACGCCGGAAGACGGGCTGACCGGCTACAAATGGACATTTGCTTTTGGCGCAACCCCGTTTCCGGCGATCATGCCGATCGGCCCGCACCCCAGGGATGCCGGTGCGTCCGACCGGCCCACCGCTCCGGCAAAGGGACGCCGCCCGTTGCCGGCTTGACGCGCCAGCCGCGTTTCAAAAACGAAACCATGATAGAGTTCGCGCGCTGATTTGCCAGACTGTACGGGGCGGGTTTGCCGAATGCGTGACCGTCACCGCAAAATCGAAGTGATCCTATGCCGACCGCGCCAACACTTGAACTTCGCCGCTATTCGCGCCTGAAAAATTTGCGGGAGCGCGCAGAACGCCAGGGTGCTGCATTGCAGTTCTGGGCGCGCACGGCATCGCTCGCCGTGATCTCCTGCTTCTTTTCATTGATCAGCCGCTGGGATGCCTCGCTGCTCTTCGTGCTGGCGGGCCTCGCGCTGTTCCAGCTCGTCGGCCTGATCCAGTTTCGCTTTGCGCGCCGTCGCAACGCGCCATGGTGGATCGGTTACCTCGTCGGTACGCTGGACATCATTCTGTTGACCGTTCTGCTGGTAACGCCCAACCCGTTTTCCCTCGAGGTCGCGCCGGCTGCGATGCAACTGCGCGAGGGCAGCTTCAAATTCCTGCTGATTTTCGTATGCCTTGGCGCGCTGACCCTTTCGACGCGATTGGCGCTCTATCTCGGCGCGCTCGCGGCCTTGACGTGGACGATCGGGGTGGGATGGGTGGTTTTGCATGCGGGAACCGTCATTCCGGCAACGAACCTCTATTCGCTGCCGATGACAGAGCGACTGAATCTCTATCTCAACCCCAATTTCGTCGATACGTTCGCGCAGGCGACCAATGTGTTGGTTGTCCTGATTATCGGCGCGATCATGGCGCTGGTCGTCTCTCGTTCCCGGCATCTGTCGGAAGACTATGTCAAGGCAGAGCGCGCCCGCGCCAATCTCGCCCGGCATTTTTCGCCCAATGTCGTCGACCAGCTCGCCTCGGATGACGAGCCCTTCGGTCCGGTCCGCCGGCAGGATATCGCGGTGCTGTTCGCCGACATCGTCGGCTTCACACACTATTCCGAGGATCATCCGGCCGAAGCAGTGTTCGAACTACTGCGTCAGTTCCACCGTCGCATGGAGCAGGTCGTTTTCGACCACCATGGCACCGTCGACAACTATATCGGCGATTGCATCATGGCGACCTTCGGGGTTCCGCAAGCCAGCCATGACGACGCAACCCGGGCCATCCGGTGCGCTGAAGCGATGATCGCCGCTATCGAAGACTGGAATGTCCAGCGTGTGTCCAGGGGATATCCGCCGCTGGACGTTCGGATCGGTGCACAATATGGCGCCGTCGTCCTCGGCGCGGTCGGCAGCGAGCGCAACCTGTCCTTCGCGGTGGTGGGCGACACCGTCAACGTCGCCAGCCGTTTGCAGGCGCTCTGCCGGGAGCTTCAGGCGAATATTTGCTTTGGGTCACGACTGATCGAGGCCGCGAAGGCGGAATCGCCCACGACACGGTTGAATGCGCGCGACCATGGACCGGTTAGCATCCGCGGCCGGGACGAACCGGTCCATGTCTGGGTCGAACACAGAGCCGAAAACCAGGGCGCTATTGCGGTTTCGGCGTGATGCAGGCCGCCATGTGAGA
This sequence comes from Mesorhizobium sp. M0771, assembly GCF_040320155.1. Classification (NCBI taxonomy): domain Bacteria; kingdom Pseudomonadati; phylum Pseudomonadota; class Alphaproteobacteria; order Hyphomicrobiales; family Phyllobacteriaceae; genus Mesorhizobium; species Mesorhizobium sp. M0771. Next base: position 16,227 of record NZ_JAMYPC010000004.1, read on the forward strand.
CGCTTGCACCTCGGCAGGATGGACGCCAGAAACCTCGACAGGATCGCGCCCGCCAGCGTGCGCAAAGCTGGCCCGTTCGAGAGCGACTTTCGCTGCCGCATCGATGCGGTTTGGTCGAAATGGTTAGCCGTGCGTTTTCAAATGCAGCATCGGATGGTGTTCGTAGTGCCCGGCGCCATTCTTCACGATCGGGTCCTCCGAGGTGATCGCCTCTATGTCCAGATCATCGGCAATCCGATAGAGCGACACCCCATAACCGCCAGCCGGGTCCATCACGGGGCCGTGCGCGACGATAAGCCTCTTTTCAAGCAGGTCATCCAGGAATGCTCCGTGCTGCTTCATCCACTCTTCCTCATCGGTGGTCATCGTTGCCAGAAAGTCGGAACGCGGCGGAATATATTTGCACAAATAGGACTTCATTCGTCGCTCCTCGGCGAAAGGAGGCTCGCCTGCCGGACTGGCCTGGCGATGCCGTGATTTTAGATCAATCGGCCACGCCCATCTGCTTGCGGAAGCTCTTGTCGAACATGTTTTCGGGCACGAAGCGCCGCATGAAGCGAAGACGGCCTGCCGTTTTGCCAGGCGTATAGCGCATGCTCGGCGTCTTTTCGGTGGCGGCCTGTACCACTTTGTCGGCCACGGCTTCCACCGGATCGCCGCTCGCGATTCTGTTGCGCCAGGTCGAATTCATGGCTGAGCGCCCCTGTTCGTAGACGCCGGAAATCCGGTCAGGCTGTTCGGCGTTCTCTTCCAGTCCGGTGCGGGTGAAGGCGGGCTCGACAAGGGAAACCCTGATGCCGAACGTTCGAAGTTCGCGATCGAGCGACTCGGAATATCCTTCGACTGCGTGTTTGGTGGCGGTGTAGAGGGCGGTGAATGGCCCCGGCAGGAAACCGGACACCGAACTGATGTTGATGATCCGGCCCTCGCCCTGTCTGCGCATGATGGGCAGCACTTCATTGGTCATGCGAACGATGCCGAAGACATTTATGTCGAACAGGCTTTGGGCTTGAGCGACCGATGATTCCTCGGCGCCGCCGATCAGGCTGCGGCCCGCATTGTTTACCAGTACGTCGATCCGGCCGGCGAGGGCGACAACTTGCTTGATGGCGTCTCTGACGGACCCATCATCGGTGACGTCGCAAGGGACCATGTGAATGCCCTGACGCACTTCGTTGGGCGCAGCTCGGCGGCTGGTGCCGAACACGCGATACCCCGCCCGGATGAGCGCAAGTCCGGCCGCATGCCCGATGCCACCCGAAGCGCCGGTGATCAGCGCGATCTTCTCGGCGCGCGACTGAACTTGTGTCATCTCAACTTTCCTGCGTAATGATTATGATCGTAATCATTGGGTGATAATGACCGCCATAATCATTGTCAAGCGCCTCCGCCACGTCTTATATGTCGATCATCATCAATAGGAGAGGATGCGGTCGTGAAGGTGAGCAAGGAGATGGTCGAGTTAAATCGAGAGCGGGTCATCGATACCGCCGCAAAGCTCTTCCGCGAACAAGGGATCGACGGGATCGGCATTGCCGATCTGATGAGCGCGGCCGGGCTTACCCACGGAGGCTTCTACCGACAATTCAAGTCGAAGGACGACCTCATCGTTCAGGCCATGCAGCGGGCCTTCAGTGACATGAGCGCCGATCTATCCGCCCGGCTCGCTTCGACCGATACTCCGTTTGAGACGCTCGTGCGCCACTACATCTCGGACCATCATCGCGACAATCCGGGGCACGGATGCAGCCTCACCGCACTGGCGGCCGATGCCGCCCGGCACGACGATCCAGCGCTTCGATCGTTCTTCGGAAGCATCGTCAGCAATTATGTCGCGTTGATCATTTCACTCCTGCCGGGAAGCGACCCGGCCGCGAAGCGGAGTGCCGCGATCGCATTCCTAGCGGAAATGGTCGGATCGGTGATCCTCTCCCGCGTCGTGCCCGATCCGACGCTTTCCGCTGAGATCATCGACACTGTCTCGAATGATCTCATAGGGCGCCACTCGCCATCGGCGCCGGTTTGAATGGTTGCTATTCGGCGGCCTTCGCCTCAGCGGCCCTATCTTCCCAGGTCACCGCCCGGTAGTCGAACCCAAATTCCAGCGTCGGTTTCACGATGCGGAAGAAGGGTGACAGGTCGAAGTCGCGCGGCGTGTAGAGCGAGTGGTGGCGGATGTGCAGGATTTCGCGGCGCGAATAGTTCGACTGCGCCGAGGCGCGGCCGGGCGCGCGGGTGATCTCGGGCAGGATCGGGTAGCGGATCTCGCCATAGGCTTCGGCGATCAGCGTCGAGCAGATGGCGCGGGTCGGATCGCCGGAACCGAAAGCCAGCATGCGGCGGCGCCAGCGCACCGGCACCGGTGGCGTCGGCAGGAAAAAGCGCAGCATGTCGAAAATGTTCTTGAGATCGTATTTCAGGCCGAGCTTGCCGATCATGAAGGCGACGACATGGTCGCGGTCTTCCGGGGTCAGCCCGCTCGCCCGGCAGATACGGGTATTGTAGGTGCGGTAGCGCGACAGCGGCACGGCGACACAGCCTTCGCCGAGCGTGACTTCGATCAGCCGACGCCGTTCCGATCCGTCCTCCGGCTCGGACAAGGCATCGCCGATATAGAAAGCCGCATGCGACCAGGTCGACTGTGTCAGGTATTTGATTGCCGCCGAGATCTTCTGGTTGCCTTCGATGAGCAGGATGTCGCCGGGCTCGAGCGTGCGCCGCAACGTCTCGGCGTCGGACGGCGTGTAGGGCTCATAGCCGGAGGATTCGTCCTGCAGCCGGCCGGCAAGCCAGCGGCCAAGGCGGTCGAGAAGCGTGTCGCGCGGCGCGGTCATGGCAAAGTGTGACTAGCACGAGGTGACGTCCTCGGCCATGATCAACCGACCGGGACCTCTTCCGACGATGCCGGGCCGGCGAGGTCGTCGCGCGCATTGCGCGCGAGTTTCTTCGTCGAGCGCTTGGGGCTGTCGCCGAACAACTCGGCCGCTCCGGCAAGGCAGCTCTTCTTCAGGCTTTTTTCCGAGCGCTTCAAAAGCTTGCCAAGAAGCCTTGTGTCCTGCGCATCGCCGAGCGGCTCACCGTCGGCCTCGAGCAACACGCGCATGACGAAGACGTCGTGCAGTTCGCCGAGTTTTTCGCCAAGTTCATCAACTGCCTTGCGCCGCACCTTGATCGGCGTCGGCCACAGCCGGCCGAGCAGCGACAAATGCATCGAGTGGGTCTTGGCAGCCTTGCGCAGATCGTGGAAATCCTCTCCTTCGCCGCGCGATCCCGCCCGGTCCAGCGCCTTCCTGGCACGGCGCAAGGTCTTGCGAGCGCCTTCCGCAAGCACATCGGCTGCATGCTCAGGCAGATCGGGGAGCAGCAGCCGCTCTATCCTGATGAGGCCTTCCTCGCAGGCGGCGGTGGCCGCGCCTATGGCGGCGTCGAGGCCGGCGCCGGCATGCGTTTCATGCTGGCGGGCAATCAGCCGGTCGCGCACGCTGTCGAGGCCGCCGCCGGCAACCTGCTCGGGAAAGGCGGCTGCCAGCCGGTCGACGGTCTCGACCAGCGCGGTCGCCTCGCGCGGCCCGGCAAGCAGCGCCGCCACCTGACGGTAGCATTGGTTCTCAGTCCGACAGAATGTTTCATTTCCGGAACGGACCAGCCGCAGCAAGGCGCGCGCGCTCTTCAGCCGCTTGCGGCATTTGTGCAATGCCTGCTCCGGCTGGTCGCGCGCGACGGCCAGATGGGCAAGCGCCTTGCCGATCTCCTCGCCAAGGATACGCCTGACCTCGCCGGTCAGCGGCAGGCGCGGATCGATGCGAAAGCTCATGCGGCGATCTCCGGAATCCCCCTAGAGCATGATGCCGAAAAGTGTGAAGCGGTTTTCGGACGACATCATGGTCCATCTCTTTTGATTTAGAGCCGGATTCCGATTTTAGGTCGACCCGACCTAAAATCATCCGGCTCTAGGGCGAGCGACGCGTTGTAAAATCTCTGCTCGCCGGTCACTTCGCGGCCGAGCCAATCAGGCAGCATGTCGTCAGGTACATCCTCCGGCGTCTCCAGTTCGGCCACCACAAGGCCGGCTAGGATCCCGCCGAAAACATCGACTTCGTAGAGATAGCCGCGATGCCTAACATGGTGGCGTGTCTTCTCGATGACATGTCCGATGGCGAAGGCCAGCATCTCCTCGGCATCAGTCAGAGGAATTTCATATTCGTATTCGTCGCGCTCGCGGATCTTGCTGCCGAATTTGAGCGTCAGCTTCGCCGAACTGCCGTCGCTGATGCGCACGCGCACGGTGCGGCCAGGTGCTGCGGCAAGATAGAACTGGCGAATGCGTATATTCGCCTCGGCCATTTCTAGCCATTCGGCGCTGGAGACCAGGAACTTGCGTTCGACTTCCTTGCCCATGGCCGCGCACTAAAGCGTCTGCGGCCCGACATGGCAAGCGGCCGTAGACAATCAATTTGACTTTAATCAATCGATTGATTAAACAGGCCACATGATCAAATCCGCGCCCGACAAAATGCCTCGCCAGGAGACATCGCCCGCCGAGCAGACGCGCGCCGCACTGGTGCTGGCCGCGCTCAAACTGTTCGGGCGGCAGGGCTTCGACGGCACCTCGACGCGCGAGATCGCGGCGGAGGCGAAGGCCAACATCGGCTCCATCGCCTATCATTTCGGCGGCAAGGAAGGGCTCCGCGGGGCCGCCGCCGACCACATCGTCGAGACCATCCAGGCGGTTGCCGGCCAGGCGCTCGGCGGCATGCAGCTGCAAGGTCAAGCCAGTTCAGAGACGGCGCGGGCGCAGCTCTCGACCGCATTGGAGCGGATGGTAGGATTTATCGTCGCCCGGCCGGAGGCGGGCGATATCGTACAATTCGTACTTAGAGAGTTGTCGCATCCGACGGCCGCCCTCGACCGCATCTATGACGGGGTGTTCGAACCGACGCATCGCCGCCTCTGCCAGATCTGGGAACAGGCGACGGGCGAGCCGGCCGAAAGCGAGGCCACCAAGCTCGTGGTCTTCACGCTGATCGGCCAGGTCATCTATTTCCGCATCGGCCGCGAAGCAGTGATGCGTCGTATGGGCTGGCGCGAGATCGGTAACACCGAAGCCGCCAAGGTGGTGGCGGCGGTCACAAGCAATCTTGGCGCCATACTGGCGGCCCGAAATCCGGTCGCCCGCAAGGAGGGCAAGCGATGAGTTTTCTCTGTTCCCTGCCGCTCGTGGCCCAGCTGTTCGGCGCCTGCGCGCCGGCAGCGCCGCTTGCCGTCGGCTATGTCGAGGGCGACTATGTCTTGCTGGCGCCGATCGAAGTGGCGCAGGTCGAGACCGTCGCGGTCAAGCGCGGCGACCGTGTTGTATCAGGCACGCCTGTGGTGACTCTCGAAAGCGCCGACGCAAAAATCGCCGTCGCCCAGGCAGAGGCCGCGCTCGCCCAGGCGCAGGCGCAGCTGGCCGACCTGCAGATCGGCAAGCGGCCGGAGGAGATCGCGGTGCTGAAGGCCGAGGTCGACATGGCCAAGGCCCAGGCCACGGATGCCAAGCGCAAATACGACCGCGCCGCCGACCTGTTCAAGCGCGGTGCCGGCACGCAGGCCGACTACGACACCGCCGCCGCGACGCTGGAGACAGCCAATGCGCAGGTCGGCCAGGCGCAGGCCAACCTCGCCGTCGGCGGTCTGCCTGCGCGTCCCGAAACGATCAAGGCGGCAGACAATCAGGTCAAACAGGCACAGTCGGCGTTGGAACAGGCTGAGTGGCGGCTATCGAAGCGCGTGCTGGCGGCACCCTCGCCCGGCCGCATCAATGACGTCATCCGCAATCCCGGCGACACCGCTGGTCCGACCGCGCCTGTCATTTCGATGTTGCCGGACGGTGCGGTAAAGCTCAGCGTCTATGTCCCGGAAAGTGCGTTCTCGTCGATCAAGGTCGGCACGCTGCTTGTCGTCCATTGCGACGGCTGCGGGCCGGAGGTGAAGGCGCGCGTCAGCTATGTCTCGCCCGACCCGGAATTCACCCCGCCGGTGATCTACTCACTCGAGAACCGGCAGAAGCTGGTCTACCTCGTCGAGGCGCGGCCTGAGGGCAAGGCGCAAGCGCTGCAGCCGGGACAGATCGTCGATGTCGAGCTGGCGGCCTCAAAATGAACGCCATCGACGTTCATGGCCTGGTCAAGCGTTTCGGCGACAAGACCGTCGTCGACCATGTGACGATGACGGTGGCCGAGGGCGAGATCGTCGGCTTTCTCGGGCCCAACGGGTCCGGCAAGACGACGACCATCCGCATCATGTGCGGCCTGCTGACGCCCGACGAGGGCGAAGGTACGGTGCTGGGTTTCAACATCCGCACCGAGTCGCTCCGCATCAAGCGCGAAGTCGGCTACATGACGCAGAAATTCTCGTTCTACGAGGATTTGACGATAGGCGAGAATCTCGAATTCGTGGCGCGGCTCTACCGGCTGAAGCCGGTCGAGGAGCATGTGTCGAAGACGCTGGAAGAGCTTGGCCTGACGAGCCGCCGCGACCAGCTCGCCGGCACGCTGTCGGGCGGCTGGAAGCAGCGGCTGGCACTGGCCGCCTGCATCATGCACAAGCCGAAGCTGCTGCTGCTCGACGAGCCGACCGCCGGCGTCGATCCGAAGGCGCGGCGCGAATTCTGGGACGAGATCCACCGGCTGGCGAGCGGCGGTCTGACCGTGCTGGTCTCCACCCATTACATGGACGAGGCCGAGCGCTGCCACCGCATCAGCTACATCTCCTACGGCAAGATGCTGGCCACCGGCACGGTGGACGAGGTGGTGACGAATGCCGGTCTGACCACCTTCGTGCTGCAGGGACCGCGCCTCGACCAGGTCGCCGATGCACTCAGGGACCGGCCCGGCGTCGACCAGGTGGCGCCGTTCGGCGCGACGCTGCATGTCGTCGGCTCCGACAAGGCAAAGCTCGAAAAGGCGCTCGCCGATGTCGAGAAGGAGCACAAGGGCGTCAGCGTAAAACCCGGCGAGACCAGCCTCGAGGACGTCTTCATCCAGTTCATGTCCGGCTCGAAGGACAATATGGCATGAACAGCGTCTTCTCCTTCGCCAGGCTCGGTGCGCTGCTGATCAAGGAATTCATCCAGATGCGGCGCGACCGCATCACCTTCGCCATGATGCTGGGCGTGCCGCTTTTGCAGCTGGTGCTGTTCGGCTACGCTATCAACAACGATCCCAAAAGCCTGCCTGCCGCACTGGTGGCGACCAGCAACGACCCCTACACCCGCGCCATTGTCGCAGCCCTGCAGACGACCGGCTACTACCGCTTCGACCATGTCGCGCAAAGTGCCGAGGATGCCGAATTCCTGATGGCGCGCGGCGATGTCGCCTTCGTCGTCACCATCCCGGCCGATTTCGGCCGCCGGGTGGAGCGTGGCGACAATCCGCAGATCCTGATCGAGGCCGACGCCACCGACCCGGCCGCCGCCAGCGGCGCCATCTCGACGCTAAGCAAAGTGGCCAGCCAGGCGCTGCTTCGGGCGCAAGGCATGCAGGAGGCGGCGAGTGAGGCCGCCAGGGGCCAGCTCGATGTGGTGGTGCACCAGCGCTACAATCCGGAAGGCATCTCGCAATACAACATCGTGCCCGGCCTGCTCGGCGTCATCCTGCAGATGACCCTGGTGATGATGACCTCGATCGCGCTGACCCGCGAGACCGAGCGCGGCACGATGGAAAACCTGCTCGCCATGCCGTCCAGCCCGTTCGAGATCATGCTGGGCAAGGTGCTGCCCTATCTTGTGGTCGGTGGCGTCCAGGTGGTGGTGGTGCTGGCGGCGTCGAAGCTTCTGTTCGCCATTCCTTTCACCGGCTCGATGTCGCTGCTGCTTACAGCCGTATTGGTGTTCGTGCTGGCGCTGGTGCTGCTTGGCTACACCATCTCGACCATCGCCCGCACGCAGATGCAGGCGCTGCAGCTGACCTTCTTCTTCTTCCTGCCGTCGATCCTTTTGTCCGGCTTCATGTTCCCCTATCGCGGCATGCCGGGCTGGGCGCAGACCTTCGGCGAGATTTTTCCGCTGACGCATTTTCTGCGCATCACCCGCGCGGTGATGCTGAAGGGCGCCGAACTGCCGGCGGTTGCGGGCGAGATCGCCTGGCTGGTCGGGTTCGTGGCCTTGTTTGCCGGCGTCGCATTGGTGCGGTTCAGGCGCACGCTCGACTGAGCGTTCAGGAATTGAGCGATCGCGGACCGCTGACGAACGGACTGCCCCTGACATAGAACCGCAGCGGGCGGTCCGCATCCTTCGTGATGCCGATGCGGATGCCTTGGCCGATGTCGCCGGCCTGATGCTCGTCGGCTGCCAGCCATAGCGGGCCTTGGCGGCACAGATCGAGGCCGTCCAGCGAACGGTCGATCCGCAATGCCTGGGCGAGCCGCCCCGGCCCGCGCGCCAGGTCGCGCAGGCGCTCCACGCCCCGGTTCAGCCGCATGATGGCGATGCCTTCGAGCGGCTCCAGCGCCCGGATCAGCACGCCGGTACCGGTGCCCGGCCCCTCGCTCGAGACATTGAGCATCCAGGAGACCCCATAGGCGAGGTAGACGTAGGCGTGTCCGGGCCCGAGGAACAGCGAACGGTTGCGCGGCGTCATGCCGCGATAGCCGTGCCCGGCGGCGTCGCCGGTGACATAGGCCTCGGTCTCGACGATACGGCCGCTGACGATGCCTTCCGGCAGCTCCCGCACCACGAGCTTGCCGATGAGATAGCGGGCGAGATCGGCCGTATCATCAGGCAGTTCGGCACGATCGAGCGGATGGTGGCCGGTCATCTACCGCCGCCGTGTTTCAAGGTATCCGTTCGACCCATTGCGCGCGCGACTGCCCCGGCTCGAACGGATCGCCGAAATACTGGGTCTCGCGAACCACTTTGCCATCGACGAACTCCATGATGCTCACCGTATAGGACGGAATCCCGTCATAGGTCAGGACATATTCGGTGATCCAGAGGTCGCCTGACCCGGTGATCCGCCGCACGGCAAAGCGCTTCCGGTTGGGCTGCGTGGCGCGCGACGACTGGATGTTGTGCCGTCCGCTGATGCGCTCGCCTGATTGCGGATAATCGAGCACCGCGTCCTCGCGATAGATCTGATGCTCCGTCTCGAGATCATGGCATCGGAGGCAGCCCAATGGCGATGGAGAGCCGCCCTTATCTCAGCGTCTGCCATATCGGTTCTCAGGCCGCGGCCATGATCTCGGCATAGGTGGTGAAATCGACATTGCCGCCTGACAGCACGACGGCGACGCATTTGCCCGACAGTTCGATCTCGCCTGACGAGAGCGCCGCCAGCGCCACGCAGCCGCCGGGTTCGACCACCAGCTTGAGATGGGCCATGGCGTCGCGCACCGCCTGTGCGGCCGCCTTGTCGGAGACGGCGATGGCGCCGGCGAGGTTCTTGCGGTTGATCTCGAAGGTGATGGCACCGGGCTCTGCGGTGAGGATGGCATCGCAGATCGAACTGTGGCCGGGCTCGTTGGAAACCCTTTTTCCCTCGATCAGCGAGCGGCGGGTGTCGTCGAAATGCTCGGGCTCAACGGCCCAGACTGCCGTGGCCGGCGAGGCATCCTTGATGGCGATCGAAATGCCGCTCGTCAGGCCGCCGCCTCCACAGGGAATGACGACCGCGTCGAGGCTGACGCCGAGCGCTTTTGCCTGGCGCATCAGTTCGAGACCGATCGTGCCCTGGCCGGCGATGATGGCCGGATCGTCGAAAGGAGGCACCAGCACCATGCCCTTGTCCATGTAGGGTCGCACCACCGTCATGCGGTCGTCGCGAAAGCGGTCGAACGGCACCACTTCGGCGCCCATCTTGCGGACATTGGCGATCTTCATCGCCGGCGCGTCGGCCGGCATGGCAATGACCGCCTTGACGCCGAACATGGCAGCCGCCGCGGCGACGCCCTGAGCATGGTTGCCTGAGGAGAAGGCGACGACGCCGCGGCTGCGCTCTTCTTCGCTCAGCGAAGACAGTTTGTTGTAGGCGCCGCGGAATTTGAACGAGCCGGTGCGCTGCAGCGTCTCCGGCTTGAACAGGATGCGGCCGCCGAAGCGTTTGTTGAGTTCCAGCGATTCGATCAAGGTCGTTTCGGCGATCAGGCCGGAGAGCCGCGCGGCGGCGGCATGGATGTCGGCGATGCCGGGAAGCGTGGTCATGGCGAAGTCCTGAAAGGGATGAGATCGGCGCATGGTGCACGCAAAGGCAGGCCACGCACCAATGAAAAAATGTGACCGTTACAAAGTTTGGCGGGCATGAGCGGCGACGAGGGTCAAACTGGCCCACCTCTCCCGCCTTTATCAGCCGGGCCGTATCGGCTAAGGGCGGGGGAGCAGAATCCCGGACCGCCAGACATGACCGCCAAGCCAAAACCCCTGTTCCTCGGTATCGACACCGGTGGCACCTATACCGATGCCGTGCTGTGGTCGGAACAAGGCGGGCCAAAAGGCAAGGTGCTGGCCAAGGCCAAGGCGCTGACCACGCGGCACGATCTTGCCGTCGGCATTTCCGGCGCGGTCGATGCGGTGCTGGGAAAATCGGCCACCGATCCGGCCGCGATCAAACTCGTGTCGATGTCGACGACGCTCGCCACCAATGCGCTGGTCGAGGGCCAGGGTGGGCGTGTGGCGCTCATCATGATCGGCTTTACCGGGGCCGACCTTGCGCGCGACGGGCTGAAGACGGCGCTCGGCACCGATCCGGTGGTGTTTTGTCCGGGCGGCCATGACGTGCACGGCAATGCGGCCAAGCTCGATCTGTCGGGGCTGGAAGCAGCACTCCCTGAACTCGGCGCCTCGGTGTCGGGCTTTGCCGTGTGCGCCTATTTCGCCACCCGCAACCCGGCGCATGAACTCGCCGCGCGCGACCTCATCCGCGAAAAGACCGGCCTGCCGGTGACCGCCAGCCATGAATTGTCGGCCAAGCTCGGCGGTCCGCGTCGCGCGCTCACCACCTTGCTCAACGCCAGGCTGATCTCGATGATCGACCGGCTGGTGGCGGCAACCGAAGGATTTTTGGAAGCCCGCAACATCGCAGCGCCCCTGATGGTGGTGCGCGGCGATGGCGCGCTGGTTTCGGCGGCGTTTGCCCGCCAGCGGCCGATCGAGACCATCCTCTCCGGCCCGGCCGCCAGCCTGGTCGGCGCCCGCCACATGACGGGCCTGGACAACGCCATGGTGTCCGACATTGGCGGCACCACCACCGATGTCGCCGTGCTCGACGGCGGCCGTCCTCGGCTCGATCCCGAAGGCGCCACTGTCGGCGGCTTCCGCACCATGGTCGAGGCGGTCGCCATGCGCACCTTCGGCCTCGGCGGCGATTCCGAGGTGGCGCTGGAAGATGGCGCGCTCAACCCGAAAATCCTGCTCGGGCCGCGCCGCCTGGTGCCACTGGCGCTGGCCGGCATGATGCATGGTGCTTCAGTGACATCGGAGCTCGAGCGCCAGCTCAGGGCGCCCAACCCCGGCCGCATGGACAGCCGCTTTGCGTTGCGCACCGGCGTGCCGGACAGGCTCGCCGCCGGCCTGACCGCGCCCGAGGCGAAACTGTATGAACTGATTGGTGCCGTGCCGCTCGCCATCGACAGGCTGCTCACCTCGAACGCCCAGAACGCCACGCTGAACCGGCTGGTCTCGCGCGGTCTTGTGCATATCTCGGGCTTCACCCCCTCGGACGCCGCCCATGTGCTCGGCAAGCAGGCCAACTGGGACCCGCTTGCGGCCCGGCTCGCCGCCGAACTGTTTGCCCGCAAGCGTGATGGGCGAGGCCAGTACATCGCGCCGTCTCCGGAGGTGATTTCCGAACGCGTGCTGCTGACGCTCACGCGCTGGTCGGCCGAATACATTCTGGAGACAGCCTTTGCCGAGGATGGGCTGGATGGCGCCGCCACCGTCGCGCACGCGCTGGTGCAGCGCGCCGTCGATTCCCATCCCGGCATCGCAAGGCTCAGCGTCGCGCTCGATCGTCCGGTCATTGGCCTCGGCGCCTCGGCGCCGCTGCACTATGCCGGCTTGGCCGAGCTGGTCGGTAATGAGTGCGTGGTGCCGGAGGATACCGACGTCGCCAACGCGCTCGGCGCCGTCGTCGGCCAGGTCCGCGTCTCGGCCGAAGCCCGCGTCAGCCAGCCCAGGGAAGGTTTGTTTCGTTTGGCGTCGGGGCAAACGGTGCGCGACTTCACGGACGAGGCCGAGGCGATCGCGGCAGCGGAGGCTGATGTGCGGGCGATTGTGGCCGAGCGGGCGAAAAATGCCGGCACCGACAACGCTGAGATAGAAGTTTCGACCGAGTTCAAGGTGTCTACGGTTGAGGCCCAACGGATGTTTATCGAAGCGCATGTGGTGGCGGTTGCATCGGGTCGGCCGAGGATTGCGGTTTAATGCATGTCGCCCAGAAGTGTGCCGCGGTTCTGGGACAACGACATGCACCAAAACAAAGACTTAAAGCGCGTCGTATGAATCCGTTCAGCGCGACGAGCTTTAGGGTAATCTCCCCCCTTGTGGGGGAGATGGCCGGCAGGCCAGAGGGGGGCGCTGTCCCGCCGACCTCTCATCGACGCTCACCCCGCGACTCGGCCTGTTTCGATCGGTCATGGAAAGGTTTGCGTTCCTTCGCGCCCCCCTCTGCCCTTCCGGGCATCTCCCCCACGAGGGGGGAGATCAGCAGCTTCAAATTCCCCGCCTTCACCCTAAGCTGAATTGACCCTTCACCCCTGACATGCCAAAGGCCGCAAAGCCTTTCATCTGGAGAAGCCCTGATGACCGATCGCGTCGAGATCGCCGGATTGCGGATTGCCCGCGAACTGCATGACTTTGTCGGCGAAGCGCTGCCGGGTACCGGTATTGCCGCCGACGCCTTCTGGAACGGCTTTTCGTCCATCGTCCATGATCTCGCGCCGAAGAACCGGGCGCTGTTGGCCAAACGCGACGCCATGCAGGAAGAGATCGACGCCTGGTACCGCGCCAATGGCGCGCCCATCGACATGGAGGCCTACAAAACCTTCTTGCGTGAGATCGGCTATCTCGTGCCCGAAGGGCCGGCCTTCTCCGTGTCGACCGACAATGTCGACCCCGAGATCGCCACCGTTGCCGGGCCGCAGCTGGTGGTGCCGGTGATGAATGCGCGTTATGCGATCAACGCCGCCAATGCCCGCTGGGGCTCGCTCTACGATGCGCTCTACGGCACCGACGCCATTGCCGAGACCGGTGGCGCCGAGAAGGGTAAAAGCTTCAACCCCGTGCGCGGCGCCAAGGTGGTTGCCTGGGCGAAGAGTTTTCTGGACGAGTCCGTGCCGCTCACCTCGGGCAAATGGGCCGGCGTGAACGGGCTGACGGTTTCGGGTGGCACCTTGCGGCTCGGCGCCGGCGCCGGCGGCACCACGCTGGCCAACCCGAAACAATTTGCCGGCTATCGCGGCGACGGTGCCAACCCGGAAGCCATCCTGCTGGTCCAGAACGGCCTGCACATCGAGATCCTCATCGACCGCACCAACCAGATCGGCCGCACCGACCCGGCCGGCATTGCCGACGTGATCCTGGAATCGGCGCTGACCACCATCCAGGACTGCGAGGATTCGGTCGCGGCGGTGGATGCCGAGGACAAGGTCATCGTCTACCGCAACTGGCTCGGCCTGATGAAGGGCGATCTGGCGGAGGAAATCAGCAAGGGCGGCAAAACCTTCACGCGCAAGCTCAATCCGGACCGCGCCTGGACCGCGCCCAGTGGTGGCGCGCTGAGCTTGCCCGGCCGCTCGCTGATGCTGGTGAGAAACGTCGGTCACCTGATGACCAATCCGGCCATCCTCGACCGCGATGGCAACGAGGTGCCGGAAGGCACCATGGATGCGGCGCTGACGGCGCTGATCGCGCTGCACGATGTCGGCGCCAACGGGCGGCGGATGAACTCCCGCGCGGGCTCGATGTATGTGGTGAAGCCGAAGATGCATGGGCCGGAGGAAGTCGCCTTCGCAGTCGAGATTTTCGACCGCGTCGAGGCGCTGCTCGGCATGGCCAAAAACACTATCAAGATGGGCATCATGGACGAGGAGCGGCGCACCACCGTCAACCTCAAGGAAGCGATCCGCGCGGCGAAGGAGCGCGTCGTGTTCATCAACACCGGCTTCCTCGACCGCACCGGCGACGAGATCCACACCTCGATGGAAGCCGGGCCGATGATCCGCAAGGGCGACATGAAGCAGGCCGCCTGGATCTCCGCCTATGAGGCGTGGAATGTCGACATCGGGCTCGAATGCGGGCTCGCCGGTCATGCCCAGATCGGCAAGGGCATGTGGGCGATGCCGGATCTGATGGCGGCGATGCTGGAACAGAAGATCGCCCATCCCAAGGCCGGCGCCAACACCGCCTGGGTGCCGTCGCCGACAGCGGCGACGCTGCACGCCACGCACTATCACAAGGTCGATGTCCACGCCGTCCAAGCGGCGCTGAAGAGCCGGCCGAAGGCGAAGCTCGATGATATATTGTCGGTGCCGGTGGCGGTGCGGCCGAACTGGACCCCCGACGAGATCCAGCGCGAGCTCGACAACAATGCGCAAGGCATTCTGGGCTATGTCGTGCGCTGGATCGACCAGGGCGTCGGCTGCTCGAAAGTGCCCGACATCAACGATGTCGGCCTGATGGAAGACCGCGCCACGCTGCGCATCTCCTCGCAGCACATCGCCAACTGGCTGTACCACAAGGTTTGCTCCGAAATTCAGGTGATGGATTCGCTGCGGCGCATGGCGGCGATCGTCGACCTCCAAAATGTCGGCGACCCGCTCTACCGCCCGATGGCCACCGATTTCGACAATTCCACCGCCTTCCAGGCCGCCTGCGACCTGGTGTTTAGAGGCCGCGAACAGCCGAACGGCTACACCGAGCCGGTGCTGCACAGGCGGAGGCTGGAACTGAAGGCGAAAGCGCGGGCGAATTAGCGCCTGCGTTTCCCTCCCCCTTGAGGGGAGGGTGGCCCGAAGGGCCGGGTGGGGTCCTGCGTGAAGTGCGCCGACTCCCTTCGGACGACACTACAAGCAATGTCATTGCAGAGGCCCTTTCTCGGCTCGGCTCCAAAAAGATCGACCATTCTTCGGCGACCCCCACCCTGCCGCTTCGGGGCCACCTTCCCCTCAAGGAGGAGCGTTACGCCGCCTGCGCCACCCGCTCCGACATCATGCGGTAGGAAATCGCCTCGGCCAGGTGAATGCGGCCGACGGTTTCTCTGGCTTCGAGATCGGCCAGCGTGCGCGCGACTTTCAGCACCCGGTGATAGGCGCGTGCCGAAAAGCCGAGCTTTTCGCTGGCGTCCTTCAACAGCGACAGGCCGGCGGCATCCGGCATCGCGATGTCCTCGATAACGGATGGCGAACAATGCGCGTTGGTGGTCGCGCTGGTCACGCCGAGCCGCTCGAACCGTTCGCGCTGGATGGTGCGGGCGCGCGCGACGCGCTGCGCAACGGCGGCACTTTTCTCCGCCCGATCCGGCCGGATCAGATCGGCGGCCGAAACCGCAGGCACCTCGATCCTGAGATCGATGCGGTCGAGCAGCGGGCCGGAAATGCGCGCCTGGTAGTCGGTGCGGCAGCGCTCACCGCGCAGGCAGCGATAGCCGGGCTCGCCGGCCATGCCGCAACGGCACGGGTTCATCGCCGCCACCAGCTGGATGCGGGCTGGATAGGTGATGCGGTGGTTGGCGCGCGCGATCATGCAGTCGCCGGTCTCCAGCGGTTGGCGCAGGGCATCCAGCGTCTGCGGCGTGAATTCGGGAAACTCGTCGAGGAACAGCACGCCGTTGTGGGCAAGCGACACTTCGCCCGGCCGTGCCCTTATGCCGCCGCCGACCATCGCCGCCATCGAGGCCGAGTGGTGCGGGGCGCGGAACGGCCGCCGGTCGGTGAGCTTGCCTTCGCCGAGTTCGCCCGCCACCGAGGCGATCATCGAGACTTCCAGGAGTTCCTTCGGCGCCAGTGGCGGCAGGATCGAAGGCAGCCTTTGCGCCAGCATCGATTTTCCCGAGCCGGGAGGCCCGACCATCAACAGATTGTGGCCGCCGGCCGCCGCCACTTCCAGCGCCCGCTTGGCGCTTTCCTGGCCCTTGATGTCTGAAAGGTCGGGCAGGTCGCGGGCCGAGACATGGATGCCGGGCTCGGGCCGCGACAGCACCTGCGTGCCGCGAAAATGATTGGCGATGGCAATCAGGCTGCGCGGCGCCAATATGTCGAAATCCTTGCCCGCCCAGGCCGCTTCCGGCCCGCAGCCGAACGGGCAGATCAGGCCTTTTCCCTCGGCATTGGCGCCGATCGCCGCCGGCAGCGCGCCGGCCACCGCGGCAATGGTGCCGTCGAGCGACAATTCACCCAGCACGACATAAGACGCCAGCATATCGCCCGGAATGGCGCCGAGTGCCGCCATCAGGCCGAGCGCGATCGGCAGGTCGTAATGGCTCCCTTCCTTGGGCAGGTCGGCAGGCGCCAGGTTGACCGTCACCTTCTTCGACGGCATTGACAGGCCCGAAGCGTGCAGCGCCGCCTGCACCCGCTCGCGGCTTTCGGCCACCGCCTTGTCGGCCAGGCCGACAATCTGCATGCCGACCTTGCCCGGCGCGATCATCACCTGGACATCGACCGGTACGGCCTCGATGCCCTGGAAAGCAACCGTGCGAACCCGCGCCACCATCTTGCTTTGCCCCCGGATATCAGCTCGCCTCGGCCTTGTGGTTCAGACCGCGAGCGACGTCAGGACAAGACAACCATAGATTTCAGGCCAAGGCAAGAACATTACAGGAACATGCATTCGTGGTGGTTGCAGCGCGCTGTGCCGGTTGCAAAAACGGAAGATGGTTGAGCAAAATGGAACGGCTGCTCCGCCTCCTCGACCGCGTTAACAAAGGCGACTAGGCCCTTCGGCAATCTGAGGGTGTTGCTTCTAAGCGGTGATGAAGGCATCGACCGAACCTGAAAGCGATCGATCGATCGCGACCTGCGGTGGAAGCCACTCCATGACAGGATATCTGAAAGGCCAAGGCAGGGCGATCCGGCGCGAAGAGCCGCTCTCCAGAAAAATCTCGTTTACAAGGTCTATGAACCGCCCGCGGTCTCGTTCGATTCGTTTCAAAGTTTGCGAACGAATGTAATCCCGGGGAATTCGTCGCTCCTTCAGCGCTAAGACAGCCTCCGCGATGGATCGAGGATCGGGTGGAACTGTAAGCGAATAGTCATCATCCAGATAAAGGTCTCGGCCGCCATGGTTCGGCGTCGTGACCACTGGAAGCCCCGCGAGAAGATATTCCGTGCTTGCGAACATTGGTCCTTCCAGGTGAGAGAGACAGATTCCCACGGCTGCACGATTTAGATGCGTGTTCACCTGAGCCGGTGCCAATCGGACAGGCTTGCCGGTGCCGTCAAACTCGTTGATAAAGACGTGATGCGGCGCGAGCTCCCTATGCCGATTTATTCGCGCTCTTTCCGACTCCGTCGTGGAGGATCCGCTTGAATCTCGATAGAAGACAAATGCGCAACGCTGGATGCCAAGCGACAAGTCATGGCGCTTCCACGGAGCCAGCTGCGCATTGTAGATTGCATCAAATTCTACAGGGACGTCATCGAGAGGCCTGAATATGTGTTCGGAGGTTGTTGACGTCTTGTTGTGCAGGACGGCGGCCTCGCCGGACTGGTTCAACAGATCAGCCTCTGGCTGAGTGTTGGAAAGGAAGATTAGCGAGTGACGGGGGTTCTTGAGTCTATGCAGAACGGCATAGGTCCGGATGGTTTTGACGCTAGCACTGTTTTCGATGGACCAGGTTGGCGAGATGAGAAACCAGGCGCGGTGGCTGCGTGGACGGAAAGGCATATGACTTGCTAATCCGAGCGGCGTACCGGACATTCCCGAATAGGATATGAACGGATCGTCCGACAGCAAACTGGCCTGAAGAGCAGGTTGCGACTTCGCGGAAGGGTGCCCTTTTCTGAGGTTGTGGCCATGACGCAGCATGGCTCTGACAATCTCGAATTTGGTAGGAGGGCGATACCCGTGCTGTAGGGTCAACATGCGGCAATTGCGATCTTGAGTGCGGAGAAAAACTCGCTTCGATAGAGAGAAATTTGGCAAAGAAACACCGCCATTTGATCGACGGAATATCTCAGGCGATCAAATCTGGTGTACGGAGAAGCGCCTCTTGAAAGAAAACATCGTCCCAAGCGGAGCTGGTTCTCACATCGCGCTACCAACCGTATCCGTTTGCGTAGGCTGTTTCAATCAAGAGGCATTCATCGACACTGCGATCCGATCCGTAGCGGCGCAGACATACACTGCGTTCGAATGCGTGGTGGTCGATGATTTTTCGACTGACGGTTCCCGCCGAAGGATTGAAGAGTGTCTGTCCCAGCTTGGCGACAGTCGTTTCCGCTTTCTGCCCCGACTGCAAAATGGCGGGCAGTTGACAGCAATGATGACCGGGCTTGACGCGACAGCCGGGCCCCTGATCTCGTTTCTTGACGGTGACGATGCTTGGCACCCTGACTTCATAGAATGCCATGTGAGAGCGCATCTCAGCCACACCCGTATCGCGGCGATGTCGAGCTCCGATGAGGTGGTGATAGATACGGCCGGCAAACTGCTTGCGGGCGGTCATCCCGTATTCCACCTGAATGACCCGCGATCGATGCCGAAAATGAGCGGCTACCTGCATGTCGACACCGAAGCTGACCCGACATTATTATTTATTGATCGGGGTACCGTGGGTTGGTTTTGGTCAACCACATCGGGGATGATGTTTCGTCGAGCTCCGCTTGAAATCATGCGTCCATCCGATCCGGACGAAATAAGGATATGTGCCGATGGTTATATGGCTCGTGCCGCCCATATGATCGGCGGAACCGTGAGGATTGGGCGGGCTCTTGGCAGTTATCGGCTTCACGGCGGCAATGGCTGGGCGGACGGGCGCATCCTGGGTACCGGAGTTGGCCTCGGCAGGATGTCGCCTGATACTGAAATAGCGATACGGCGGGCACTGGCCAATCGTTGGTGCGAAGTGGCGCCGGGACTGGCGCATTTAATCTCCCGCCACTCAATGCGCAGGACCTTGGTCGACCTGATCGGACTGTCTGCGGCTTTTGCATTGCTGGAAAAGAACGCCGATGCGGGTTTTCTGCTGAAAGACTGGGCAACACCACAGCTAAAATTGCAGACCAGACTTATCGGTCTCCTTCCTCCGAAACTGAGGCCTCGGCGCTTCCGGGACATAGTTTGATTTGATGAGCCGCTTGCTCGGCAGTCTTACCCGATAAAGAGCATCTTTCGATGCTTCTCTGGACCCACCAAAGTCCTCCGTAGCAACGCACACTACGCGGCCGAATTGCGCCGCTTCGCCTCCACCGCGTCCCAGAACAGGCTGGCGATATCCGCGCCACCAAAACGTTGCACTTCGCGCACGCCGGTCGGCGAGGTCACGTTGATCTCGGTCATGTAGTCGCCGATGACGTCGATGCCGACGAGGATGAAGCCGCGTGCTTTCAGGGACGGCCCGATGCGGGCGCAGATCTCGCGTTCGCGTGTCGTCAGCTCGGTCTTTTCGGCACGGCCGCCGACATGCATGTTGGAGCGGGAATCGTGGTCGGCCGGCACGCGGTTGATGGCGCCGACCGCCTCGCCGTCGATCAGGATGATGCGCTTGTCCCCCTTGCGCACATCCTTGAGATAGCGCTGGACGATATAGGGCTCGCGTGACAGCTGGGCGAACATTTCGAGCAGTGAGGCGAGGTTGCGGTCGCCCTCCTTGAGATGGAAGATGCCGGCGCCGCCATTGCCGTAGAGCGGCTTGACGATGATGTCGCCGAATTCCTTGCGGAAGGCCGCGACCTCCTGGGGATCCTTGGTGATCAGCGTTTCGGGCATCAGATCGGGGAATTCGGTGACGAAGATCTTTTCCGGGCTGTTGCGCACCCAGGCCGGGTCGTTGACGACCAGTGTCTTGGGATGGATACGCTCCAGAATGTGCGTGGTGGTGATGTAATTCATGTCGAAGGGCGGGTCCTGGCGCAGCAGGATCACATCCATCTCCGACAGGTCGGTGCGCACTTTGTCGCCCAGCGTATAATGATTGCCCTTCTCGTCGCGGAGCTTCATCTCTTCGATGCGGGCAAACACCTTGCCGCCCAGCATCGACAGCCGGTCGGGCGTATAGTGGAACAGTTGGTGGCCGCGCCGCTGCGCCTCCAGCGACAGCGCAAACGACGTGTCGCCGGCGATCGAGACGGTGGAGACATGGTCCATCTGGACGGCGATTTTCAGGGGCATCTTCCGGTCTCCAGCAGGCTCTGTCGCCGATATACGGAACTTGGCGGCTTCTGCCAATCGCGCTTGCTTGGCCCAGACCTTTAACGGTCGAAGACCAGCCGGGAGTAACCGAGGAACGACAGCGCCATGGCGACCGGCGAGGCGACGGCAAGTGCGGCCAGCGGCGGCAGCGCCGGCAGCGCAAACAGGATGGCGCAGTAGATGAGATAGTTGACGATGCTGGTGGCGATGCCGACGCCGCCATAGCGCGCGCCCTCCTGCGCCACGCCGCGGCTCGACGGCGAAAAGGTCAGGTGCCGGTTGATCTGCCAGGTGACGCACAGCGCAAAGCCGATCGACAGGACACGGGCGACGAAGGGACCGAGCGGCGTCAGCGCCAAGAGCAGCCAGAGCGCCGCGGCATCGGCGACGAAACCAACGCCGCCTGCCAGGACGAAGCGGGCGAGCCGGCTCACGGCTCAGGCGGCCCGGGGCGTCTTGCCCGGTTCGGCCTTCGGGATTTCACCAGTGCGTTCGCGCCCTTCGACCCGGCTCGACGGCACCGAGAGATAAAAAATGCGCTTCTGCTCGGCGCGCCCGCGCGACACCGAATCGAGGATCAATCCGGTCACCATCGCAAGCATCGAGAGCAGCAGCAGGCCGACCGACAGCACCCAGGTCGGCATGCGCGGCACGAGGCCGGTCTGGGCGAATTCGATCAGCACCGGCGTCATCAGGGCAAGGCTCGACGCCAGGAAGAAAATCGCGAAGGCGCCGAAGAAGCGCAGCGGCTGCGTCTCCTTCATCAGCATGGCGAACATCCACAGGATCCTGGCGCCGTCGCGATAGGTCGACAGCTTCGACGACGATCCCTCAGGCCGGCGGCCATAATCGAGCGCGATCTCGCTCACCGGCAGTTTGAGCTGCGAGGCATGCACCGACATTTCGGTCTCGATCTCGAAGCCGCCGGAAACCGCGGGAAAGCTCTTGACGAAACGCCTCGAGAAGACGCGGTAGCCGGAGAAGATGTCGGTGAAGTCGGTGCCGAACAGCCGCTTGTAGAGGCTGTTGAAAATGCGGTTGCCAAAGGCATGGCCGGAACGGCCGGCATCGTCGGTGACGCCGCGCCTGGTGCCCACCACCATGTCGCAGCGCTCGGTCTGCAGGATGTTGATCAGCAGCGAGGCATCTTCCGGCGCATAGGTGCCGTCGCCGTCGGCCATCAGATAGATATCGGCATCGATGTCGGCGA
Organism: Mesorhizobium sp. M0771; assembly: GCF_040320155.1. NCBI lineage: Bacteria > Pseudomonadati > Pseudomonadota > Alphaproteobacteria > Hyphomicrobiales > Phyllobacteriaceae > Mesorhizobium > Mesorhizobium sp. M0771. The sequence continues at coordinate 37,757 of NZ_JAMYPC010000004.1, forward strand.
ACATGCGCCGCACGACATTGCCCTTGCCCTGGCGCGGCTCGCGGACGACGATGGCGCCCGCTGCGCGGGCCTTTAATGCCGTCAGGTCGCGCGAATTGTTGTCATAGACATAGATGTCGGCCGATGGCAGCGTCTCGCGAAAGCGCCGCACCACCTCGGCGATGGTCAGTTCCTCATTGTAACAAGGCAGGAGCACGGCAATGGCCGGCTCATGGCGGACTTCGTGCGGCATTTCCGTCTCCCGACGCCCGGCGGAGCCTCCGGCCGCGCTCATATGCGGCCTCGCTCAGGCGACTTTACTATTTATTGAAGCTGTTAAGGCTAGGTTTAAGGCCGCAGTCTTTCCGACGAAGGTCATGATGATGAACGCAGCCAAGGCGGGTGCTTCCTCCTGGAAGTCCGATATGACGCTGGCGCTGCTTGCCATGCTGGTGGTGCTGGCCGTCAATGCCGCCACGGGCTTTCGCGAATTGAGCAATGCCGGCGGCGACAATGACAGCCTGCTGCGGCTGGTCGAGGTTCGCGACATGCTGGCCGGCCAGGGCTGGTTCGACCTGCATCAGTACAGGATGGGGCCGGAAGGCGGTTTCGTCATGCACTGGTCGCGGCTGGTCGACGCACCGCTCGCCGCCATCATCCTCGCCGCCTCAGCGCTGACCGGCAGCATGGCCATGGCCGAAGCGATCGCACAGGTGCTGTGGCCGTCGCTGCTGTTCTGCCTGGCGGTGTTTTTTACAGCCCGTGCGGCACGAAGCTTCGCCGGCGTCGGCGCCGTGCTGCCCGCTATCGTCATCGGCGCTGCAGCGCTGCATTTCATCGGCATTTTCTTGCCGGGTGTGCTCGATCATCACAATGTCCAGCTGACGCTGACCACGGCCAGCCTCAGCCTGCTGCTCGAGGCGCCGGCGCGTCGCTGGGCGGCGCTGATTTCCGGGCTGTGTGCGGCCCTGACGCTGGCCGTCGGCATGGAAACCGCGCCCTATGTCGCCACCATCGGCGCCTGCATCGCCTTGCTGTTCGTCGTCGATCCCGGCGGCGAACGCCGGATCGCCAGGGATTTCGGTCTCGGCTTTGCCGGGGTTTCAGCCCTCGTCTTCGTCACCACCATCCCGCCATCGGCCATGGGCCAGCCGCAGTGCGATGCCTTCTCGGCTGTGCAGTTCGTGGTGGCGGCAATCGCCGGACTGGGGCTTGCCGCCGTGACGTCGCTCACGGTGTCCAATGGCACGGCCAGCCGCCGCCTGATCTCGCTTAGCCTGCTCGCGCTTGTGCTGGGCGCCGTCATCGTGGCGCTGTTTCCGCAATGCCTTGCGGCTCCCTACGCAAACCTCGATCCGCGCCTCAAGGAATTGTGGCTCGATCACATTGACGAGGCGCAGTCGCTGTTCAGTATTGCCGCCAGCGAGCCGGCCTCGCTGGCGGCGCGCTATGTCACGCCGCTGGTGGCGATCGCGCTTATGGCGCTTCGCCTGCGCGGACCATGGCGCCGCCAGGACAGCCTCGTCGGCGCCTTGCTGCTCGGCGCCTTCATCGTCAGCGCCTGGCAGGTCCGCGGCTCGACATTCTCGATCGCCTTTGCCGTCATCCCGCTGTCGGCCTGGATCGCAAGCTGGCGCGAACGGGCGAGGATCAGCCCTGCGCGCAGCGTATCGCTGCGCATGGCGGCGGTCTGGGTGGTGTCGGTGAATGCCGTCTGGGCCGGCGCTGCCGCCGCGACGTCGAGCGTGTTCGAGGCCAACAAGGTCTCGGTCGAGGCACAGGACACCGACAGCGATCCGTCCTGCGAGCGCAAGGCCTCCTTCGCGGCGTTGGCCCGGCTGCCGGACACCACGGTGCTTGCCATTTCCAATCTCGGCTCGCCCATCCTGGCCTATTCCGGGCACCGCGTCTTTGCCGGCCCCTATCATCGCAACATCGCCGGCGACCTGCTTGCGCTCGATGCCTTCCTCGGATCGGCGGACCAGGCGAGGACGATCGCGGCGGCTCACCACGTCGGCCTGATGGCGCTCTGCCGCGGCAGCGCCGAAAGCAAGATGCTTGCCGCCAAGGCGCCGCAAGGCTTCCTGGCCAGGCTGATGCAGGGAAGCGTCCCCGATTGGCTCGAACCGGTGGCCGAAACGCGCGGAACCCCGGTCGAACTCTACCGCGTCCGCTAAAGCATCATTCGCCAGCGAAAAATCGATTTCGCGATACGCTTCCTAAACGCTTTGCTGCCAGTCTCAGCCTAAATTTCGGGCGTCACAAACAGGGATACCGATGCAAACGACGTTTGGCACCGGGCAGGCAAGCAGGGAAAACTCGGATCTGGCGTTCACCGATGCGCTGACCGGGCTTGGCAACCATCGCCGCTTCTTCGACAAGGTCGATCGCCTGATCAGCGACCGTGCAGACGATCCCGCGCCGTTCACGGTCGGCATTCTCGACCTCGACGGCTTCAAGCCGATCAACGATCTGTTCGGCCACAAGGCCGGCGACGACATATTGATCCAGGTGGCGATGCGGCTGCGCGCCTCGATGGACAGCCACTCTACTGTCTGCCGCATCGGCGCCGACGAATTCGCCTTCCTCTACCCGATGGTGTTCTCGGAGGAGGCGGCGGCCGAGAAGTCGCGCATGATGATCGAAATCCTGTCGGCGCCCTACGATGTCGGCGAACGCACCGCCAGGCTTTCGGCCTCGGTCGGCTGCTCGCTCTTTTATTCCGGCGACGAAACCACGGAAATCCTCGTCAACAAGGCCGAAACGGCGCTCTACCACGCCAAGCGTTCGGGCCGTGGCCGCGTCGTCGTCTACACCCGCGAAATGGAAGAGGCGGCCAAGCGCGTCACCCGCATCGAACAGGCGCTGCGCCGCGCCGTCTCGGCCGGTGAGGTCGAGCCGCATTTCCAGCCCATCGTCGATCTGACCACCCGCCGCACCATCGGCTTCGAGACGCTGGCGCGCTGGACCGATCGCGACCTCGGCGTCGTCCCGCCGACCGTGTTCATCCCGATCGCCGAAGAGCGCGGCATCATCGGCCCGCTGTCGCAGCTGGTGCTGCGCAAGGCGGCCGAAGCGGCGCGCAGCTGGCCGAAGGACCTGTTCCTGTCCTTCAACCTGTCGCCCTCGCAGCTCGTCGACCAGAACACTGGCCTGCACATATTGTCGATCCTCGACCGCACCGGCTTCGATCCGCGACGGCTGGAGATCGAGATCACCGAAACCGGCCTGATGAACGATCCGGCCTCGGCCGAGAAGATCGTCGAGGACCTGCGTCGCGTCGGCATCCGAGTCTCGCTCGACGATTTCGGCACCGGCCAGTCCTCGCTCGGCCGCTTGCGCGAATTCCATTTCGACAAGCTCAAGATCGACCGCGCCTTCGTCTCCTCGATCCTCGACGACCGACCGTCGGAACACATCATCCGCGCCATTCTGGCCATGTGCGAAGGGCTCGGCATGGATGTCGTCGCCGAAGGAATCGAGGAGGAGGCGCAGGCCGACCGCCTCGTTCAGTTCGGCTGCGCCGGCGGCCAGGGCTATCTCTTCGGCAAACCGGTCGATGCCGACGCCACGCTCGGCTACCTCCGCGATTCCTATCGCGGCGCCCTCTACGCCAAGGCAGTCTGACCGGCGGTCTGGCCTGCGTCGAGCAAGTCAGCGGCGCGAGCCAAGATCGACTGTGGCCGCCATCTTGCGGCCTTTTGTCTGACATAAGCCAATCAAATCGCCGTTTTCGCCCTTGCTCCCCGGACTTGGCTGGATAGGATGCGCGCCGACCGGACCGGGAGATGAAGATATGATGCCATCGGCGGATTTTGCCGACCTCAGGGGAGCCTCGGTGCTGATCACCGGCGGCGGTTCCGGAATTGGTGCGGCACTGACCGAGGGCTTCGTTCGCCAGGGCGCCCATGTCGCCTTCATCGACATCGCCGATGGCCCAAGCACGCTGCTTGCCGACCGCGTCGAAAAAGAACTTGGCCGGCGACCGCTCTACCTCAAGACCGATTTGCGCGACGTCGAGGCGTTGCGCGCTTCGGCCGCCAAAGCGGCTGAGGCACATGGCGACGTCACCGTGCTGGTCAACAATGCCGCCTGGGACGAACGCCACGACGTCGCTGACGTTACCGTCGAGTTCTGGGACAACAATCTCGCCGTCAATCTGCGCCCGCATTTCTTCACCGCACAGGCGGTGGCGCCGGGCATGAAGCGGGCCGGCGGCGGTTCGATCATCAACTTCACCTCAACCTCCTATCTCATCAACCACCCCGATATGCCGGCCTACACCGCCGCCAAGGCCGGCATACTCGGCCTCACCAAAGGTCTCGCCGGCAAGCTTGGGGTCGATGGCATCCGCGTCAATGCGATTGCGCCGGGCTGGGTGATCACCGAGCGGCAGCGGGAACTCTGGGTCACCGAGCAGGGGCTCGCCGCCCATGTCGCCAAGCAAAGCATCAAGCAGGTCATGCAGCCCGACGACATCGTCGGCACGGTGCTGTTCCTGGCCTCCGACGCCTCGCGTATGCTGACGGCGCAGATGTTGATCGTCGACGGGGGTTTCCTGTGAGCCCGGTGAATCAAAATCCGGCAAAAGGCACGCCGGCAGTCGCCGCCGTCGACTGGGGCACGACCCGCATGCGGGTCTGGCTGGTCGACGAGGCGGGCGGGGTGCTTGCCGAGCGTCGCGGCGATGATGGGCTGATCACCGCGCAGCAAAAAGGCTTTTCGACCATCCTCGAAGGCCATCTCGCGGCGCTCGGCGCGCCTGACACACTGCCAGTCATCATCTGCGGCATGGCCGGCTCGCGCCAGGGTTGGCTGGAAGCGCCTTACATCACCGTGCCGGCGCCGCTCAGTGCCATCCTCGCGGGGGCCGCCCGCATTCCCGGCCAGAGCCGCGACATCCGCATCGTGCCTGGCCTGGCGCAGCGCCTGGAAGATGCGCCGGATGTAATGCGCGGCGAGGAAACCCAGCTTGCCGGCGCCGGTTTGCCGGCAAAAGGTCGCCATCTCGTCTGCATGCCCGGCACCCATTCGAAATGGGTTCTGGTCGAAGACGGCGCGGTCGACGGCTTCTGCACCTGGCCGACCGGCGAGCTGTTTTCGGTGCTGGCCACTCACTCGATCCTGCGCCATTCGCTGGGCGAGAGCCCGAAGCCGGTCATTCCGGACAATCCCTCCTTCCAGGAATGGTGCCGCAAGGCTTTGGCCGAGGGCGGCGATGTCACCTCGCGGCTGTTCTCGATCCGCGCCGCCGGCCTGCTGCAGGACCTCAAGGCCGACGATGCCGCCGCTTGCCTGTCCGGCCTGCTGATCGGCGGCGAGATCGCCTCGGCGGGCCGCCGCTATGGCGAAAGCACCACTGCAATCGTGCTGGTCGCCTCGGGGTCGCTAGCAGCCCTCTACCGCCAGGCGCTCGACCTTGCAGCGCTTGCCGTCAGGACGGTCGACGCCGACGAGGCGGTGCGTGCCGGCCTTATCGAGGCGGCGCGAGAAAATGGCATGATCGCCAAATGACTCACCAGAGTGGAGTGATAGCGTGACCCAGACCGCACCCTTCCCGAAGCTCAAGCGTGGTCTTGTCGCCATTCTGCGCGGCCTCAAACCCAGCGAGGCGGTTGCCATCGGCCAGGCGCTGTTTGACGCCGGCATCGAAGCCATCGAGGTGCCGCTCAATTCGCCGGAACCGTTTTCATCGATCGCCAGCATTGTCACCGCTTTGCCCAAGACAGCGCTGGTCGGCGCCGGCACGGTGCTGACTTCAGCCGATGTCGACACCTTGGCCAAGGCCGGCGGGCGCTTGCTGGTCAGCCCCAACATCGATGCCGACGTCATGGCCCGCGCCATGCACCATGGCATGGTGACGATGCCAGGCGTGTTCACCCCCACCGAAGCTTTTCAGGCGATTAGGCTTGGGGCTTCGGCGCTCAAATTCTTCCCGGCAAGCGTGCTCGGGCCTAGCGGCATTTCGGCGATGCGGGCCGTGCTGCCGGCCGATACCGTGGTCGGCGCCGTCGGCGGCGTTTCCGACAAAGACTTTGCCGGCTACAAAGCCGCTGGGGTGACTGCTTTTGGTCTTGGCTCCAGCCTGTTCAAACCCGGCATGAGCGTCGACGAGGTGGCCTCGCGCGCGCAGGCGGCGGTGACGGCCTGGGATGCGGCCTTCGGCGGAGCGGCATGATGGAAAACGTTTCGGTTTTCTCGGACCATGTCTGCGAACTCGGCGAGGGGCCGAGCTACGATCCCGCCACCGATACGCTGTTCTGGTTCGACATCGTCAACGGCCTTCTGCTGGAGCAGGGCGTCGCTTCCGGCGCGCTGAAGGTCCACGACCTCGGCCAGATGGCCAGCGCCATCGCCATCATCGACGACCATCGCCAGCTCATCGCCACCGAGACCGGCCTGCATGTCCGCGACGTCTCGACCGGCAAGCTGACGCTGCATACGCCCATCGAGGCCGACAATGCGCTGACCCGCTCCAACGATTCGCGCGTCCACCCTTGTGGCGCCTTCTGGGTCGGCACGATGGGCAAGGGTGAGGAGAAGGGCGCGGGCGCCATCTACTGGTTCTTCAAGGGCGAATTGCGCACGCTTTACACCGGCATCACCGTGTCGAACTCGATCTGTTTCTCGCAGGATGGAACGATCGCCTACTACACCGATACCGCGACCGGCCTGTTGATGCGCGTCGCCTGCGATCCGGCGACGGGCCTGCCGGTCGGCGAGTCCAAAGTGTTCGTCGACCATCGCTCGTCGCGGGGCTATGTCGACGGCTCGGTTGTCGACCGTGACGGCGTGCTGTGGAACGCGGTCTGGGGCGGCAAGGCAGTGAAGGCTTATGCGCCGGACGGCACATTGTTGCGCGAGATTGCCGTGCCGGCGGGGCAGTCCTCGTGCCCGGCCTTTGTCGGCGCCAAGGCCGATCGGCTGGCGGTGACCTCGGCCTGGAAAGGCAAGGACGACAAGCAGCGCAAGCTCGACCCACAGGCCGGCATGACCTTCCTGCTCGACATCCCCGTCAACGGCCGCTTCGAGCCGCGCGTGCTGATCGCCTGAGCGTACCGGTTGTCGTGCAGGCGGCGGGCGCGGGTCGATTTCGCGCAAGCCGATCGCATTGGCCGTGCGATGGTGTGGCTGCATCACCGAGAAGCTTTGACCCATGCCGCGCCCGACCTTGATCCTCGTCTACGAGCCTGAAAAGGCCTGTTTCGACAGGCTGGTCGCCGATGGTTTTCCTGCCGAGCGTGCCTTGGAAATCTCGTCCTATCTGGCGCAATCGACCGATCTCGCGCCCGAATTCGATGAAATCACCGCCGCTTGCGGGCGGCGCGGCCTCGCCTTCATGCCGGTTGCACTCGACGATGCGTCAAGCGCGCTGGCGAAGGCCGATCCCGCAACCACGCTTGTCTGGACGCTGACCGACGGCATTGCCTATTTCCGCGGTGCTGCAGCGCCCGCACTTGCCAGGCTGAATGGGCTTAGAACCATCGGAGCCGACGATGCGCTGTTCGCGCTTTGCCAGGACAAGTTCCGCTCCGGCGCCGTGCTTTGCGCGCTCGGCCTGCCGGCGCCGCAGGCAGGCCTGGCCCGCGACGGCCGCTGGCTGGCCGCCCCGCCAGCTTCGGAAGCCGGCTGGTTCGTCAAGCCGAACCGGCTCGGCTCTAAGGTAGGCATCTGGCCGGATTCACGCTGCAACGACCTGGCCCATGCGCTGGAGCTTAGCCGGCGGGTCTATGCCGCTTATCGCGACGATGTCGTCGTCCAGCCCTATGTCGGCGGTCGCAATGTCCGCGCCAGCTTCCTTGGGCTGCAAACGGATGCCGGGGCGGAAGCGCTCGGCATTGCGTTCGTCGACTCCGGCGGCGATTTCCAGACCATGGCGGACTCGATGGCGCTTTACGGCGACACCGGCGAGGCCGCCAAGGCGGCTGGACTATACAGCGAGCCGGTGCTGGAGGCGGTTGCCGACACCCAGCCGGCAGCCGCGGCAACCATCCGCCGCATCGCCGAGCGGCTGGTCAGCGGACTTGGCCTGCGCGACGTGTTTTCCATCGATTTCAGGGTCGAGGCCACCGATCATGCCCACCTCATCGAGTTCGAAGTCTGTCCCGGCCTGCCCTGCTTCGATTTCCGCGCCTATTGCCGGCTGCAATGGAGCATGACGCTGGCCGATGCGGTTGCCGAGACGGCGGCGAACCGACTGAACCGACAGGCGATCTGAAAGGCCGCGGGGACCGGCACGACCTACCGCGCCTTGACGGCTTTTGCTCCACCTTTAGTGTCGCGGGACAGTCCTCAGGCAAGGCCGCGCGATGAGCACACCAGCAAGCTCCCTCCATCATCACATAAGGCGCATGGCCGGGCGCGATCCGCATGAGGCGCATCGCGTCGCCACGCCGCTCGAGCTGCTGTTCGATCTGACCTTCGTCACCGCCTTCAGCCTTGCCTCGTCGCAACTGGCGCATGCCTTGGCCGAGGGCCACTACGCGGCGGCGCTGATCGGCTTCGGCTTTGCCAGCTTCGCGATCTGCTGGGCGTGGATCAATTTCTCCTGGTTTTCCTCCGCCTATGACACCGACGATTGGATCTTCCGCCTCGTCACCATGGTGCAGATGATCGGCGTGCTGGTGCTGGCCATCGGCCTGCCGCGCATGTTCGCCTCGATCGAGCATGGCGAACACCTCAACAATTCGGTCATGGTGCTGGGCTACGTCATCATGCGCGTCGCCATGATCTTCCAATGGCTGCGCGCGGCGCGGCAGGACCCTGGGCGGCGGCGTGCCTGTCTCACCTATGCCATCGCCATCGCGATCGCCCAGATCGGCTGGGTGGTGCAGATCCTGGTCGATTTCTCGCTGGCGACGAGCCTGGCTTTCGGCGCGGTCCTGCTTCTCATCGAGCTTGCCGGACCGGTCATCGCCGAACGCCGGGATGGCGGCACGCCCTGGCACGCGCATCACGTCGCCGAGCGCTACAGCCTCTTCGCCATCATCGCGCTGGGCGAAGGGGTGGTCGGCACGCTGGCGACGCTGTCGGCCGTGGTCGAGGAGCAGGGCTGGAACCTCGATGCCGCCTTGATCGGCATTGCCGGAATGGGTCTCACCTTCGGCATGTGGTGGGTCTATTACATGCTGCCCTCGGGGACAGTGCTGCACCAGCACCGCAATCGCTCTTTTGTCTGGGGCTATGGCCAGATGCTGATCGTGGCGGCCATCGTCGCCACCGGCGCCGGGCTGCATGTCGCGGCCTATTTCATCGAGCACAAGGCCCATATCGGCCCGGTAGCGACCCTGCTCTCGGTCGCCATTCCGCTAGGCGTGTTCCTGGGGGCGATCTACGCGCTGTATTATTATCTCGTCCAGTGCTTCGATCCCCTCCATGTCTGGCTGCTGGCGGGAACGGCTGCGGTCGTCGCACTTGCCATCATCGCCGCCCTTGCCGGCGTCGACATGGCGGTCTGCCTCATCTTACTCACGCTAGCGCCGGCCGTCACCGTTGTCGGCTATGAGCTGTCGGGGCACCGCCATCAACTGGAGGTGCTGGCGCAGGAGGAAGCGCCGCACTGAGCAGAGCAGCTTCGCGCGTCAGATACCCTCGACCAGCACGATCTCGCCATCGGCTACTTTCTGACGGATGGCCACGGCGCGCTGGTACTCCGGCGAGTGGTAGCAATCGTGCGCCGCGCTGAGCGATTCGAACTCGATAATGACATTGCGGGCGCGGCCAGGCCCCTCGGCCTTTTCATGCTCACCGCCACGGGCAAGGAACTTCACGTCGAAACGGTCGAAAGCGAGCTTGGCGGCAGCGACATAGTCCTTGTAGCCTTCGGCGTCGCGCACATCGACGCGGGCTATCCAGTATCCCTTGGGCATTTTCTTCTCCTCGTTACGCGGCGCGCATCTCTTCCAGTATGGCTTCCGCCGCCGCGCGCCTGTCGCTTGCCGCCACGATTGGCCGGCCCACAACAAGATGGCTGGAGCCGTTGCGGATCGCCTGGCCGGGCGTCACCACGCGTTTCTGGTCGCCATGGTCGCTGCCCTTGGGCCGTATCCCCGGTGTCACCACCGCCAGGTCGGGTCCGACGATGCGGCGCACCGCTTCCGCCTCCTCGGCCGAGCAGACGACGCCGCCCATGCCGGCATGCAACGCCTGTTCGGCGCGTCTCAGCACCAGCGTGTGAGGGTCGTATTCATAGCCGGCGTCGATCACGTCCTGCTCGTCCATCGAGGTCAGCACGCTGACCGCCAGCAGGCAGAGGTCGCTGCCCCTGGCGGCCTCCACCGCGGCTCGCATCGCCTTGGGATAGGCGTGGATGGTCAGCATGGTCATGCCCATGCGCACGATGTTCTCGACACCCTTCGCCACCGTGTGGTCGATGTCGAGCAGCTTCATGTCGAGGAAGATTTTCGTGCCGCCGCTGGCCAACTCCCTGGCGAAGTCGAGCCCGCCGGCGAAGGCCAGCTGATAGCCGATCTTGTAGAAGGAGACGACGCCGTCGAGCTCCTGCACCGCCTGTTCGGCCTCTTTCACCGTCGGCACGTCGAGGCCGACGATTAGCCTTTCTCTCATGGTATGGGCCTGCATGGCTGTGGAAATCATGCCCCGGTCCGGGTCGACAGCATGCGCGAGGTTTCGATCAGCGTGCGGCATAGGTGCTCCATCGATTTGGTCAGTCTCTCATCCCTGAAATTGCCGTCGCCGTCGAAGGCACTGCCGCCATCGGATACCGAGCATTCCGGCGTCACCATCTCCAACTGGCAGCGCACCAGCACGGCGCGCAGATGGTTGATGCAGCGGATCCCGGCGAAATGTCCGTTGGAAGACGAGCACAGGCCGGCGACCTTGCCGACAAGCGGCCTCACCGGCCAGCCGCCATCGAGGCGCACCCGGCTTACCCAGTCGATCGTGTTCTTGAGCAGTGGCGGGATCGAGCCATTATATTCCGGCGTCGCGATCAGTAGCCCGTCATGGGCGGCGATCAGCCGGCCGAGCTTCACGGCGTTGTCGGGAACGCCTTTTTCCTTTTCGAGGTCCTCGTCGATGATCGGCAGCGGATAGTCGGCCAGCGAAATGCGCGTCACCTCGGCGCCTTGCATGGCCAGCTCCTTCTGCGCCACATCGGCGGTCCTGCCGCTGAAGGCGCCGCTGCGCACCGAGCCGGCGAAGACGAGGATTTTCGCGATCACAGCCATTGGCCACTCTTGTTCCCGGACAGGTACAGCCAGAGGCTGCGCAAATCAACGCACTGGCTCAAAAAACGGAAACGATCGGGGGGCAGGCGCGCGAAGGTGTGCCGAGCAGCTGGGCTATTGCTAGTGGGTGACCGCAATTCTTGCACTCAGCGCGATGAGTGCAACTCCGAGCAAGGCATCTATCGGCCTGCGGACGCTGCCATATACCGACCGAACCCTTCTTGTGGAGAACATTAGCGCGACAAGCCCAAACCACGCCATCGCGACCAGCCCGATTATGGCCAGCGACACTGCCTGGACCCAGATCGGAGCCTGCATCGGCAATACCGATATGAACAGGCTCGCGAAGAACGCGGCCGTCTTCGGATTTGTAATTCCGACAACGAATCCGCTTCGCCAAGGAGCCGTGGTCTCTGCGCCACCGACGGCCAGCGGTGGCCGCGCCTGCCAAGCCGACAAAAGGATCTTGCTGCCCAGGTAACCGAGATACACGGCACCGGCGATCCGGACGGCAAGGTGAGCCCATGCAATCTGCGTCAGTACGAGGCCCAGGCCACACATCGCGAGAGCCGCCCACACCATGATCGCTGCGGCAATGCCAAGCGCCACATGGAACCCCGCGCGACGGCTGATCAGCGCATGGGAAGTCACGGCTACAAAATCGGGTCCTGGGCTCATGGCGCCGAGCAGGAAGACCGAAGCAAGGGTCAGGAATTGCGGAAGGTAGCTCATGCGATACTCCAGTTTCAGTCTCGTCGTACCGCACGCCTGCATGCCGGAGAGGCCAGGAAAGCCGCTCGCCGATTTCGAGGGTCGTTTCCCTCACCTTCACAAAACCTACAGCGCTCTTTAATATGAGCGAAATGAAAGATATTTCGGCAGCCATGAACAAAGCTAATATCAACATCACGATGGTGCGCGTCCTGACATCGCTCAGCGAGACGCGCAGCTTCACCAAAACCGCCGAGCGGCTCTGTCTTTCTCAATCGGCCATAAGCCATGCAATGAAGGCGCTGGAGGAGATCGTTGGCGCGCCCCTCGTCATACGTGATCGGCGCGGTGTCGCTTTCACCGCAACCGGCGAGGCGGCTTTGGACGCGGCGCGCGCCGCTTTGCATGCTTTAGGCCGTCTTGTCGGCCTACGGGAACACTCCATCAAAGGCAGAGTACGGCTCGCGCTGGTCAGCAGCGCCTCGGTAAAGATTGCTCCATATGCGTTGAACATTACTTCCGTCCGGCACCCGGAGCTTGCTGTCGAACTGCTCTTGGGCACGGATACCGAGGTGGCGGAGTGGGTCGATCGCGGTGCCGCCGATATTGGACTGTCCTACATCGCCGGCAATTGCCAAGCCGAGGAACTTGTCGACGACGAACTCTTTGTGGCGTCATCGCAAAAGAACTCAGTCCAAGGCGGGTCATTTCCGATCCGCGCTCTCGACGGCCAGCCATTCATTATGTCGAGCGGCGGCTGCGGACCAATGCTTGCCGAATTGTTCCAGGATTTTGGCGTTGCGCCAGTTGTCATCCTGTCGGCGAGCGATATGGCGGCGCTGCTTGCTCTGGTTGGGGCCGGGCGCGGTTTGTCGATTGCGCCAGGCCTGGCGTTTCCGGCCGATTGGCAGCGAACCGTCGCGAGGCGTCCTCTTGAGCCGCGTGCGCGTCGGCCTCTGCTGCTTCTGTTCTCCAGCAGCGCCGAAGCAACGGCCGTGCGGGCCATGTGCGCGGCGATCAGAGAGGTCGCCACGAGTTTGCGAGGCGGATAACAGTCAAGGATGTGGATCGACCCTCAATCGAGCTTCCTTCGGGAGACGTCGATCCTTTACAAGGCGCCAGAGACTTCTCCCGCCCCCAATACCAGCTAATGCGCTTCGCGCCGGTAGATCCACAGCTGCGTCGGCGGGATGTTGCGGAAGATGAAGTCGAAATGCTTGACCGTGTAATTGCCGCGGCCGGGCGGGATCGGCGACAACGGCCCATAGGTCAGCTGCACGATCGGCCGTCCAACCGGGATGCGGTCTAGCAGGCTTTCAATATAGGCGATCCGCTGTGCGACCGGAAAATTGAGCAGCGGCACGCCGGAGACGACGGAATCGAAAATCATCCCGCTCTTCTCCCCAAGCGTGGCGTTGAGATTGAAGGCATCGCCCTCGATGACGTTGACGCCGGGATAGAGCTGGCGCAGATGGCGCACGAAATCGGTGGAATATTCGACCGCGTAGAGGTTTTCGGGCTTAACGCCCTGGGCGAGGATTGCACGCGTGATGACGCCTGTGCCGGGGCCGACTTCAAGCACCGGCAGGCCGGACTTCGGATTGACGATGGAAGCCATCTTGCGGGCGGTGACGGAGCTTGTCGGCACGATCGAACCGACCGACTTCGGCTTGTCGATCCAGCCTTTGAAGAATTTGAGTTCGTCGTCGAACTTTTCCGCCAGCGCCTTCCGCAATCCCGGACCACGTGCCATGCAAGTTCTCCTCAACACTCCCCGAACGCTACTTAGCAGCTAACAGGTCCAAGGCAAGGCGCGATCTGGCATAAGATGTTGATGACGTTCGGGAAGCGTGGCGGCCTTGGTTTGGGTTCAGTGCTCGCCGAAGGATTCGAAAAAGTCCTTCATGCGGGCGAAAAAGCCGCTCGACTGGGGCGAATTGTCCTTCGACGACAGCTGCTCGAACTCTTCCAGCAGCTCGCGCTGGCGGCGCGACAGGTTTTGCGGCGTTTCGACCGCGGTCTGGATGTAGAGGTCGCCGACATTGGGCTGGCGCAGCACCGGCATGCCCTTGCCCTTGAGGCGGAACTGGCGGCCGTTCTGCGTGCCTTCGGTCACTTTCACCTTGGTCTGGCTGCCGTCCAGCGTCGTCACCTCGAACGAGCCGCCAAGGGCGGCCGTCGTCATCGATATCGGCACCTTGCAGTAGAGATCGGCGCCGTCGCGCTGGAAGAATTCATGCGGCTTCACCGCCAGAAAAATATAGAGGTCGCCCGATGGGCCGCCGCGCAGGCCCGCCTCGCCCTCATTGGCAAGCCGGATGCGGGTGCCGTCCTCGATGCCGGCCGGGATATTGACCGACAGCGAGCGTTCCTCGGTGACGCGGCCCTGGCCGGCGCATTTCGGGCACGGGTCCTTGATCGTCTGCCCGCGGCCTTGGCATTGCGGGCAGGTACGCTCGATCGAGAAGAAGCCTTGCGTCGCCCGTACCTTGCCGTGGCCATGGCACATCGAGCAGGTCACCGGCTGGGTGCCGGGCTTGGCGCCGGTCCCGGAGCATTCCGTGCATGAGATCGAGGCCGGCACGCGGATTTGCGCGGTCTTGCCGGCAAACGCTTCATCCAGCGTGATTTCCATATTGTAGCGCAAATCGGCGCCGCGTTCGCGGCCGCCCGACGAGCGGCGCTGGCGCCCGCCCATCATGTCGCCGAAAATATCTTCGAAAATGTCGGCGAAGCCGCCGGCGCCAAAACCTTGCGCGCCGCCATTCATGCCGCCCTGCTCGAAGGCGGCGTGACCGAAACGGTCATAGGCCGCGCGCTTCTGCGGGTCCTTCAGCGTTTCGTAGGCTTCGTTGATTTCCTTGAACTTATGCTCGCATGAGTGATCGCCGGGATTGCGGTCGGGATGGAACTGCATGGCCAGCTTGCGGAAAGCGCTCTTGAGCTCCTTCTCGTCGGCGCCCTTTTGCACGCCCAGCGTCTCGTAGAAATCAGCTTTCATCTTTTCCCGCAGTCCGGATGCTCAACGTCTTGATGCATGTTGCGTCGTTTGCCGGCACGTTGTCTCGATTTAGGAGCGGTGCTGCCCGGATGCTAGGGCCGGCGCGCTTGTGCCTGTGTTTTTCAGTGACTTTTTCGGCAAGGCCCGCACTTTTTCAGCGAGGGTTGCAAAAAAGCCCGGCTTTGCGCCGGGCTTTCCGCTTTATTTGCCGTCAACCGGTCAGGCCGACTTCTTCTTCTCGTCGTTTTCGTCGATTTCCTCGAAATCGGCGTCGACCACATCGCTATCCTTGGCCGCGTCCGCCTTGGCGTCGGCTTCCGCCGCTTCCTTCTGCGAAGCTTCGTACATGGCCTGGCCGAGCTTCATGGATGCTTCGGCAAGCGTCTGCGACTTGGCCTCGATGTCGGCGGCATCGTCGCCTTCGGCAGCAGCCTTCAGCGCCGTGATAGCCTCCGATATCGCCGTGCGCTCGGTTTCCGAAACCTTGTCGCCATATTCTTTCAGCGACTTCTCGGAGGAGTGCACCAGCGCCTCGGCCTGGTTGCGGGCCTCGACCAAGGCGCGCCGCTGCTTGTCGGTCTCGGCATTGGCTTCGGCGTCCTTGACCATCTTCTCGATGTCGGCGTCCGAAAGGCCACCAGAGGCCTGGATGCGGATCTGGTGCTCCTTGCCGGTGCCCTTGTCCTTGGCCGAAACGTTGACGATGCCGTTGGCGTCGATGTCGAAAGTGACCTCGATCTGCGGCACGCCGCGCGGCGCCGGCGGAATGCCGACCAGGTCGAACTGGCCGAGCGCCTTGTTGTCGGCAGCCATTTCACGCTCGCCCTGGAAGACGCGGATGGTCACGGCCGACTGACTGTCTTCAGCGGTCGAGAACACCTGGCTCTTCTTGGTCGGGATGGTCGTGTTGCGTTCGATCAGGCGGGTAAACACGCCACCCAGCGTCTCGATGCCGAGCGACAGCGGCGTCACGTCGAGCAGCAGCACGTCCTTCACGTCGCCCTGCAGCACGCCGGCCTGGATTGCGGCGCCGAGTGCGACGACCTCATCCGGGTTGACGCCCTTGTGCGGCTCCTTGCCGAAGAACTGCTTCACGATCTCCTGGATCTTGGGCATGCGGGTCATGCCGCCGACCAGGACCACTTCGTCGATCTCGCCAGCCTTCAGCCCGGCATCCTTGAGCGCTGCCTTGCAGGGCTCGATGGTGCGCTGGACGAGATCGTCGACCAGCTGCTCGAACTTGGCACGGGTCAGCTTCAGTGTCAGGTGCTTGGGGCCGGTCGCGTCGGCGGTGATGAAGGGCAGGTTGATTTCGGTCTGCGTCGTCGACGACAGCTCGATTTTGGCCTTTTCAGCCGCCTCCTTGAGGCGCTGCAGCGCAAGCTTGTCGTTCTTCAGGTCGATGCCCTGTTCCTTCTTGAACTCGGCCGCCAGGTATTCGACGAGACGCATGTCGAAATCCTCGCCGCCGAGGAAGGTGTCGCCATTGGTCGACTTCACTTCGAACACGCCGTCGCCGATTTCGAGCACCGAAATGTCGAACGTGCCGCCGCCAAGGTCATAGACGGCAATGGTCTTGCCATCCTTCTTGTCGAGGCCGTAGGCAAGTGCTGCAGCCGTCGGCTCGTTGATGATGCGCAGCACCTCAAGGCCGGCGATCTTGCCGGCGTCCTTGGTGGCCTGGCGCTGGGCGTCATTGAAATAGGCCGGAACGGTGATGACCGCCTTCTCGACCTTCTCGCCGAGATAGGCCTCCGCCGTTTCCTTCATCTTCTGCAGGATCATGGCCGAGATCTGGCTGGGCGACTGCTTCTTGCCGCCGGCCTCGACCCAGGCATCGCCATTGTCGCCCTTGACGATCTTGTAGGGGACAAGCTTCTTGTCCTTCTCCGTCACCGGGTCGTCATAGCGGCGGCCGATCAGGCGCTTGACCGCGAAGATGGTGTTTTCAGGATTGGTGACCGCCTGGCGCTTGGCCGGCTGGCCGACGAGACGTTCGCCGTCGCCCGAGATGGCGACGATGGAAGGCGTCGTGCGCGCGCCTTCCGCATTTTCAATGACCTTGGGCTCCTTGCCATCCATGATGGCGATGCAGGAGTTGGTGGTGCCGAGATCGATACCGATTACTTTTGCCATTTTTCTAGTCTCTCCGCTAAGCAGGCTCTCAGGACCCGTAAGGCGTTCCGACGAAAGCCCCTGTTCACAAGAAATTCCGCTCCGGCAACCGGCATTCCGGCACTGGGCGGCTTGGCGCGTATATAAGAACAGGCGGCATCGGGCGCAAGCATTCTGCGCATGGCATCCACCGCGCCGCGCTTGGCGCCTTTGAACAGCCGCCCAGCGGCCCGGATGTGCTCCAACCGCGCTCAAAACCCCAGGATCTGCGCGATCCCCCGGCGAAGCGCCCAGTCAGGGCTTCGAAACCACAAGAAAACGTCACCTATGCGTGAGAGAGGCGGCTCCTGGCTGAGGAAGGCGCCTGCCCACAGCAGACACAGGCAAAAGCGTCACGCGGCCTGCGACAGCGATTTATGCGCCTCGGCCAGGATTTCGAACGAGCGCACGCGTGCCGCATGGTCGAAGATCTGCGCGGTCACCATCAGCTCGTCTGCGCCGGTGCGGCGCACGAACGCGTCTATGCCTTGCCGGACGGTTTCGGGAGAGCCGACGACGGCGCAGGACAGCGCCTGCGAAATCATGGTTTTTGCCATCGGCTCGAGCGTCTGGTCATAGCCCTCGACCGGCGGCGGCAGGCGGCCGGCCCGCCCCGTGCGCAGATTGACGAAGGCCTGCTGCAACGAGGTGAACAGCAGTTTGGCCTCTCCATCGGTCGGTGCGGCGAAAACGTTGAGGCCGAGCATGACATAGGGCTTGTCCAGCTGTTCCGAAGGCTGGAAGCGCGAACGGTAGATCTCCAGCGCATGGTCGAGTTCGGCCGGCGCGAAATGCGAGGCAAACGCATAGGGCAGGCCGAGCATGGCGGCGAGCTGCGCGCCATAGAGGCTGGAACCGAGAATCCAGACCGGCACCTTCTGGCCTTCGCCGGGCACGGCGTG
The DNA here is from genome assembly GCF_040320155.1 of Mesorhizobium sp. M0771. Taxonomy (NCBI): domain Bacteria; kingdom Pseudomonadati; phylum Pseudomonadota; class Alphaproteobacteria; order Hyphomicrobiales; family Phyllobacteriaceae; genus Mesorhizobium; species Mesorhizobium sp. M0771. The sequence goes on from NZ_JAMYPC010000004.1 coordinate 55,693, forward strand.
GATACGCTGGCCTTCCGCGGCCGGCTGGAAATAGCCCATCAGCTCGACGACGTCCTGGGGGAAATTGTCTGACGCCTCGAGATTGCGGCGCAGCGCGCGCGCTGTTCCCATATCGGTGCCGGGCGCCCGGCCGAGGCCGAGGTCGATGCGGCCGGGGTGCAGTGCCGCCAGCGTGCCGAACTGCTCGGCAATCACCAGCGGCGCATGGTTGGGCAGCATGATGCCACCGGCGCCGACGCGGATGGTCTTGGTGCCGCCGGCGACATGGGCGATGACGACGGCGGTCGCCGCGCTGGCGATGCCCGGCATGTTGTGGTGCTCGGCCAGCCAGTAGCGCCTGTAGCCGAGCCGCTCGGCATGGCGGGCCAGGTCGAGCGAATTTGCCAGCGATTGCGAGGCGTCGCTGCCTTCGACGATCGGCGACAGGTCGAGAACGGAAAGTGCGGTCATGGGCCTCAAGCCTTTACGATGTTCAACTGCCTGACCCTGGTTTCGAAGGCGCGGTCGGGAATGAGGATGTCGAGCTGGTGCCAAGCAGCGGGTCCAAATTCTCGAACGGGATCGCCTGCGGATGCTGGCGATGCGACGCGCTCAGCGTGCCGAGCGGAGCATCGATCGGGCCGCGATAGCCGATGCGGTCGAAATAGGAATCGAGGTCGAAGGAGGCATCGTTCATCGCAGGGTCCGGGTTGACCGGCTCGATATAGGCACTCCGCCTGAAGACAACAAATGCGAGATGACGGACAGGCGCGGCAAGCTTATGGCGCGGCCTTTCCGTTCTCTTCGGCCGCTTCCTCCTCCATCACGGCCGTCTGCTGTGCGGCGAGAAAATTGCCGACATGGCTGAGGCCATCGAAATGATCGCAGAACACTTTGACGACGACCAGCAGCGGCACCGCCATCAGCGCGCCGACAAAGCCCCAAAGCCAGGACCAGAAGGCGATGGCGATGAAGATCGCCACGGCGTTGATCTCGAGGCGTCGGCCGACAACCATCGGCGTAACGAACTGGCCTTCGACGATGTCGCACAAAAGCACGAAGCCCGGCGCCAAAAGGGCGTAGGTGATCGAGTCGAAGCTGATCATCGCAATGACGCTGACCAGCACGATGGTGATCAGCGCGCCGACATAGGGCAGGAAGTTGAGCAGCGCCGCCATCGTTCCCCAGACGAGCGGGTTGGGCATGCCGAGCGCCCACAGGCCAAGGCCGATAACCGCGCCGAGACCGGCATTGATGACGGTGACGGTGAGCAGATAATGCGAGATTTCGCGCTCGACGTCATACACGACGCGCAAGGCCCGCTTCTTCTCACTGAGGCTGGCGAAGGACTGGATGATCTTCTCATAGAACATCGTGCCTGACGCCAGCAGGAACAGCGACAGCACGAAGATGATGGTCAGGCTTGTCCCCGCCGACAGGACGTTGCTGGCGGCGGCCGACAGGACGCCGGACTGCGCCATCGCCACCTTCTGGATGCCCGGCTCCTGCGAGGTCTCCGTCATCTGTTCGATCTGATGCGAGATCTGCATGATCCTCTCGAGCGGACGCCGCAATTGCGCCAGCCGTTCGGTAAGTTGTTGGCCGATCGACGAGGTGTTGTTGAGAAGGTCGATGACCGGGCCGCTGAGCAGATAGCCGGCAACGCCGAAGACGCAGATCGACAGCACGACCAACATTGTCGCCGAAACCACTTCCGGAATGCCGCGCTTGCGCAGGAAGCGCACGATTGGTGTCAGCGTCAGCGTCAGCAGGAAGGCGAGGATGACCGGCATGAAGAAAGCACGCGCGAAATACAGCGCGTAGATGGCCATGAACAGGAAGATCCCGATGAGCAGCGAACGCATCAGATGCGTGTCGGCACGCGCCACAACTCTCGCCTCTTCGGTCTCGGCAAGGCCAGCACCCAAAGCGGCGGGTTCGGCTTTCATGATTTTCCCTCAGCGGCGCACCGCAATTGGTGCTTTCCCCTGACGGAAACGCCTCTGCAAGCCCAAGGTTCCGTTAGCCGGCAAGGCCTCAATCCGGGCCGCCCGTCGCTCAGGCGGCTGGCGCTGCGACGGCGACGCCGGGCTTGGCGGTCTCCTTGCGTACGATCGGCGCCACCTTGGTGCCGTACAGTTCGATCGCCTTCATGATCTTGGCGTGCGGCATGGCGCCGATCGCCATCTGCAGCAGGAAGCGGTCATTGTTGAAGATCTTGTGCTGGGCGACGATCTTTTCCGCCACCTGCTCCGGATCGCCGACGAACAGCGCGCCGTTCGGACCACGCGACTGATCGAAATGCGCCCGCGAGGTCGGGCCCCAGCCGCGCTCGCGGCCGATGCGGTTCATCACTTCGGCCTGCGGGCCATAGAAATCGTCGGCCGCCTGTTCAGTGGTGCCGGCGATGAAGCCGTGCACATTGATGCTGGTGGCGAGGCCCGAGGGGTCGGTACCGGCCCGCCTTGCGGCATCGCGATAAATGTCGAACAGCGGTGCAAACCGCGCCGGCTCGCCGCCGATGATGGCCAGTGCCAGCGGCAAACCGAGCACGCCCGCGCGCGCCGCAGATTGCGGCGTTCCACCTATTGCGATCCAGATCGGCAATTTGTCCTGTAGCGGCCGCGGATAGACGCCGAGGTCGTTGATCGGCGCGCGCAGATTGCCGGACCAGGTAACTTTGACGCCGCCGCGTATGGCCAGCAGCAAATCGAGCTTTTCGGCGAACAGCTCGTCATAGTCCTCGAGATTGTAGCCGAACAGCGGGAAGGATTCGATGAACGAACCGCGCCCGGCCATGATCTCGGCCCGGCCGCCCGACAAAAGGTCGAGCGTTGCGAACTGCTGGAAGACGCGAACCGGATCGTCGGAGGACAGCACGGTGACCGCGCTGGTCAGCTTGATGCGCTTGGTGCGTTCGGCGGCAGCGGCCAGCGCCACCACCGGCGCGGACGCGGCATAGTCGGGGCGGTGATGTTCGCCCAGACCAAAGACGTCGAGGCCAACCTGGTCAGCCAGCTCGACCTCCTCGATCAGATTGCGCAGCCGCTGATGCGGGCCGATCGCGCCGGGGCCGGGCTCCGGGCTGACGTCGGCGAAAGTGTAGAGACCGAGTTCCATGGCATGTCATCCAAATGTTCTGATTTGCCGCTAGAGGTAGCGGCGAGCCGCCCCGGCCGCCAGAGGGGCGGATAGTGAACAGTGCATGTCGGTTTCGGCCGGCTTTGTTTCAGGGAAAACGCGTCTCCCGGCTGCAACAGCATAAACTTTCATGGCTGGCATACCGTTTTGGCGCTTGAACTCTCGGTTTTCGCGCGTATGTAAGCGTCGCGAATTGACTTCAGGGAAGTGGACTTGGCTATCTACAGGGAAAAAGACATTTTCGAGCGGCGCAATGCCGCGAACGAGGCAAAGAAGGCGCTTCTGGAGCGCTTCAAGTCGAAGCCGGCGGCTGATGATCCTGCGGTTCTGGCCAAACAGGCCGAACGCAAGGCGATTCTTGAGGCTCGCGAGATACGCGAGGCCGAAAAGGCCAGGCTGAAGCAGGAAAAGCTGGCACGCGAGGCGGTCGAGAAGGCCGAGCGCGAGGCAGCAGCCGAAGCGGCGCGTATTGCGGCCGAAGAGGCAGCGCAGGCTGAAGCGAAGATCAAGGAAGCCGAAGAAAACGAGCGCATTGCCCGTTTGCTGGCCGACGAAGCCGAACGCAAGGCCAAGCGCGACGCACGCTATGCGGCCCGCAAGCAGCGTACCGGCAGGACGCCTCCGGGCTTCTCCGCCCGCTAACGCTTCGATCGAAACGATCGGACATCAGGGTCGCCTTCCAGCGGCCCTGAATGTGTTTGTGCGTCGATTTCCTTGGTTGCTTTGCTCAGGCGGCGAGCTTCAGCCCCATAATGCCGCAGACGATGAGCGCAATGCAGGCGAGCCGGATGGCCGTCGCCGGCTCGCCCAGCAGCCAGATGCCAAGCAGCGCCGTGCCGACCGTGCCGATGCCGGTCCACACCGCATAGGCCGTCCCGACAGGCAGCGTCTTGAGCGCCAGGCCGAGCAACCCCAGGCTGACGATCATCGAGGCAACAGTGAGCACCGTCGGCAGCGGCTTCGAGAAGCCGTCGGTGTATTTGAGGCCGATCGCCCAGCCGATTTCGAACAGACCAGCGAAGAACAGAAAAATCCACGACATCGGGATGCACTCCTTCCATGAGGATGGCGGGGCGTCCCGGCCGGACTTTTGAGAAAGGCGCGAGGTCGTCCTCGCCGCTTCGGTATAAGCGGCTGCGCCGGTCCGATCAACAAAACGCCGGCAGCATCGTTCATGCCGCCGGCGTGAAAATCTGCGCCGAAACGGTTTGCCCGGATCTCAACCGTCCCAAGATATTGACGACCTAAGGCGGGCTTACTTTTCCTTGAGCCTCATCGCCTTCACGGGCGGCGCCTTCAGCGCCGGAGCCGCGGCGGGCTTCTTGGCGTCTTTTTTCGGCTTGCGAGCTTCCTTGCCCGCCTTCATCGCACCTTTAGCCATGATTCGTTCCTCCAGTTGCTGGGAGGCCAAGTGAAACAAGAGAAACGCCGGACTGCAAGGGGGCGGGCGTCCGTCGCCGGCGCCGGCGGGCCGCTTTCAACCGGTTTTCTAATTTGCTCGTAAACCATTCCGGTCCGTGCCATGGTTGCCTTCGCACTGCAGCATCGGCCATGCCTTCGCCCGGCGATGATCAGGAAGTGCGGTCAGGACGACAATGCGAATCCGCATCGGCAGCGAGATGAGTTTCGATTTTCCGCAGGAAACGCCGCTGATCGCGATGCTCAACGTCCACTACTCCAGGGCCTCCGATCTCGAGCGCCCGGATTTCCTGACCTCCAACCCGCCGGTGCCGATCCAGAGCTACCGCGACAGTTTCGGCAATTGGTGCAACCGTTTCGTCGCCCCGCCCGGTCGCTTCACCTTCGGCACCGATTCGGTAATCCGCGACCCCGGCACGTTCGAGATGGGCGACCTGATGGCCTGGCAGCACGAGGTGCGCGATCTGCCGTCGGACACATTGCTCTTCCTGTTGCCGAGCCGCTTTTGCGAGAGCGATCTGCTGGCCAGCGAAGCCTGGCGGCTGTTCGGGCATACGCCGCTTGGCATTGCGCGCGTCCAGGCGGTCTGCGACTTCGTCCACAACCATATCGTCTTCAGCTACGGCAATGCGCGGCCGACCCGCACCGCGGCGGAAGCCTATCGCGAGCAAAGCGGCGTCTGCCGTGACTTTGCCCACCTCGCCGTCACCTTCTGCCGTGCGCTAAACATCCCGACCCGCTACTGCACCGGCTACATCAGCGACATCGGCCTGCCCAAACCTTGGGCGAGCATGGATTTCGCAGCCTGGATGGAGGTCTATCTCGGTGGCCGCTGGCATGTCTTTGACCCGCGCAACAATTCGCCACGCATCGGCCGCATCCTGATCGCGTCGGGTCGCGACGCCGCCGACGTGCCGCTGACCCACATCTTCGGACCGGGCACGCTGGCTGGTTTCAAGGTGTGGACGGACGAGATCATCGAATAGGGGCGTCTTTCCGCAAGCTGCCTACAAGACCCTGAACGACCGGGCGATTCGTGCGTTGTGATGCCTGTGGAGCTCGGCGGCAGGGGCGTTACATCAGGTTCCTTGGAGGGACAGCATGGCAGCACATGGCGGGTCGAAGACGGTCATCTACGCGGCGCTCGCCGGTAATCTCGCTATTGCTGTGACCAAATTCGTCGCCGCCTTCTTCACCGGCAGCTCGGCGATGCTGTCGGAAGGCGTGCACTCGCTGGTGGATACCGGCAATGGCGGGCTGCTGCTCTACGGCATGCACCGCGCCGCCCGCCCGCCGGACCGCACGCACCCGCTCGGCCATGGCCGCGAGCTGTATTTCTGGAGCTTCATTGTCGCCCTGCTCGTCTTTGCGCTCGGCGCCGGCGTGTCCTTCTATGAAGGCGTCGTCCACATCATGGCGCCTCAGCCGGTCGCCAATCCCAAAATCAACTACATCGTGCTGGGCCTCTCAATGCTGTTCGAGGGCAGCTCCTGGTACGTGGCGCTGAAGGAGTTCCGCCAGCAGAAGGGCAAGCAAGGCTGGCTGCAGGCCGTGCAATCGAGCAAGGATCCGAGCGTCTACACGATCCTGTTCGAGGACAGCGCCGCCCTGCTCGGTCTGTTCGTCGCCTTCGCCGGCATATTGGCGGCCGAACTCCTCGACATGCCCGAGCTCGACGGCGTCGCCTCGATCGGCATCGCGATGATCCTCGGCGCCACCGCCATCTTTCTGGCGCGCGAAAGCAAGGGATTGCTCATCGGTGAGCCGGCCTCGCCGGAAGTGCAGGCCAAGGTGCTGGCCATCGCCCAGCAGGATCCGGCAGTGCAGCGGGCCAACGGCGTTCTCACCGTCCATCTCGGCCCGCAACAGATCGTCGCTGGGCTGAGCATCGAATTCGAGGACCATCTGACGGCGCCTGAGATCGAAGCCTGTGTCGAGCGCATCGAGGCGCTCTTGAAAAAAGAAATGCCGGAGATCACCAGACTGTTCGTCAAGCCGCAGACGACCGGAACCTGGGAGCACCGGCGCAAGCAGGTCGAGGCGGCGTCGGACTAGTTCTGGACCAGCAGTCCACCGTTGGCGCCATCGCCTGGTCCCGCTAAGATCACCCGACGGATTTCGGAGAATCAACGATGAAAATCGATGGTGGGTGCCATTGCGGCGCCATAACTTATGAAGCAGACGTCGACCCGGAAAAGACCTCTATCTGTCATTGCACCGACTGCCAGCAACTGACCGGTACCGCCTTTCGTGTCACTGTTCCCGCGCCTGAGGATCATTATAGGATCACAAAGGGCACACCGAAGGTTTATATCAAGACGGGATCGAGCGGCGCCAAGCGTGCCCAGGCGTTCTGCGGCGACTGCGGTTCCCATCTTTACGCAACGTCGGTTGGCGACGGGCCGAAGGTCTATGGGATCAGGGCGGGGACCGCGCGGCAACGCGAGGATCTCGTTCCGACCCAACAGAAATGGCACCGATCGGCCCTGCACTGGCTTCCGGAATTCGAGGGCGTAAGCATCGTAGAGGCGCAGTAGCACCTGCCTCCCGGTTAAACGCGGCCCAAACCAGCCAATAATGTGCTAGGCTAGCCATCAAACGGATGGCGGGGGATAGCAATGTCGGAAACGGACAAAGTGTTTGCCGGCTCGATTCCGGAAAACTACGACCATTACATGGTGCCGCTGATCTTCGAGCCGTTCGCCGCGGATTTGGCACGACGGGCAGCGTCCTTGTCGCCCGGCGCCGTCCTGGAAGTCGCCGCCGGTACCGGCGTTGTCACCCGCGCATTGGCTCCAAAACTGTCTCCCGGCGCAAGCTATGTCGTGACCGACCTCAACCAGCCTATGCTCGACTACGCGGCCTCGCGACAAGCTCCCGACAGTCGCATACAATGGCGTCAGGCGGATGCTCTGGCGCTGCCGTTCGAAGATGCGGCTTTCGATCTCGTTTGCTGTCAGTTCGGCGCGATGTTCTTTCCCGACCGAGCCGCCGGCTATCGCGAAGCAAAGCGGGTCCTGAAGACCGGCGGCCATTTCCTGTTCAACGTGTGGGATCGCATCGAAGAGAATGTATTCGCCAATGATGTGACGAATGCTCTTGCGGAGATTTTTCCGAACGATCCGCCCCGCTTTCTCGCCCGCACGCCGCACGGCTACAATGACACTGCATTGATCCGCGGCGAGTTGGAAGCCGCAGGTTTCTCCCGTGTGGTGATCGAGACGAGGGCCGAACAAAGCCGTGCCTCCTCGCCGCGCCTTCCGGCGGTTGCCTATTGCCAGGGAACTCCGCTTCGCAACGAAATCGAGGCCAGAGGAAAACTGGAAGCCGCAACCGATCACGCCGCGTCCGTGATTGCAGCCAGGCACGGCAGCGGCGAGGTTGCGGCCAAGATCCAGGCGCACGTGATCGTGGCTACGGTCTAATGCATGTCGCCCAGAAGTGTGCCGCGGTTCCGGGACAACGACATGCATCAAAACAAAGACTTAAGCGCGTCGTATGAATCCGTTTCAGCGCGACGCGCTTTAATCGTCGCCTTCGACGACACGTAGCCTGAGCTGCCCCGTCTTGGAATCCGCCACCCGCACCCCGGCTTCGGCCTTGGCGGGTCCGCCACCGCGCACTTCGGCTTCGCTTTCGCCAAACTCCAGCGCTTCGATCTTTTGGCCGCGCTTGGTCACCTTCGACGTCGACACCAGTATCTCGTCGATATCCTTGGCCGACTGGCCAAAATGCGTCTGCAACCGGCGCACGCGTTCGTCGACGCGCGCGACGTCTTCCATCAGCCGGATCACCTCGCCTTGGATCAGATGCGCCTGTTCGCGCATGCGGGCGTCCTTGAGGATGGCCTGGATGACCTGGATCGACAGCATCAAAAGCGACGGCGAGACGATGATGACACGCGCCCGGTGCGCCTTCTGGACCACGGCGTCGAAATTCTCGTGGATTTCGGCGAACACCGATTCGGACGGCACGAACATGAAGGCGGTGTCCTGCGTCTCGCCCTGGATCAGGTATTTTTCCGAGATATCGCGGACGTGAATTTCGATGTCGCGGCGGAAAGCCTGGGCCGCGATCTTCTGTTGTTCGGCGCCATCGGCGGCGCGGATGGCGTTCCAGGCTTCCAGCGGAAACTTGGCGTCGATGGCAAGCTGCGGCGCACCGTTCGGCATCCTGACCAGGCAGTCGGGACGGCTGCCGTTTGACAGTGTTGCCTGGAACTCGTAGGCGCCCATCGGAAGGCCGTCGGCGACGATCGCCTCCATGCGCGACTGGCCGAAGGCGCCGCGCGTCTGCTTGTTGGACAGGATCGCCTGCAATTGCACGACCTGGCCGGCCAGCGACTGAATGTTGCCTTGCGCGGTGTCGATGACCGCCAGCCGTTCCTGCAGTTTGGCGAGGCTCTCATGCGTCGATTTGGTCTGTTCGGTCATGGTTTGACCGAGCCTGCCGGTCATGGCGTCGAGGCGCTGGCCGATCGACTGGTTGAGTTCGGCCTGCCTTGCGCCGAACACGTCGGCGATGGCGCCCATGCGGCCCTGCATCTCGGCCTGGCTTTGCAAAATGCCGGCCATCCGCGCCTCGGCGTCGCGGGCGTGGTCGGCGGCTTCCGCCGCGGCGATGGTGCGCGCCTTGGCCGATCGCCACAGCGCCACGACAAGCGCCAGGAACAGGCCGAGAAACACCAGCGCGCCGAGGGCCAGTGCATGGCCGAGCGTGATCGTCGTGGCGCCAAGCCGGGCAACGGGTTCGGAAAGGATGGTGCTCAGGTCGTTCATCCCGCCAGCATAGCCGATTCGCAGACCTGGCACAGATCAAAACGTGAACGAGACCGATTCGCACCGGTTGACGCTTCTCCTGCGACGTTTTAGGTGAGGCGCCATGTCGATCAAGCCGCTCATCATCCTTCCCGATCCCATCCTGCGCCAGGTTTCCAAACCAGTCGAACGCGTCGACGCGCCTTTGCGCAAACTGGCCGATGACATGCTGGCGACGATGTATGATGCGCCGGGCATCGGCTTGGCCGCAATCCAGATCGGCGAGCCGCTGCGCATGCTGGTCATCGACCTCGCCAAGGAAGACGAGCCGCCGGCGCCGCATGTCTTCATCAATCCCGAAATCCTCGAAAGCGCCGACGCCCGCTCGGTCTACGAGGAAGGCTGCCTGTCGATCCCGGACTATTACGCCGAGGTCGAGCGTCCCGCCTCGGTGCGCGTGAAATATCTCGACCGCGACGGCAAGCTGCAGGAGATCGAGGCCGAAGGCCTGATGGCGACTTGCCTGCAGCACGAGATCGACCATCTCAACGGTGTGCTGTTCATCGACCACATCTCGAAGCTGAAGCGCGACATGGTGGTCAAGAAGTTCAAGAAGCTCGCCAAGGACAAGGGGCCGGGCAAGCTGGTGGGATAGGCCCTGCTTTCGGCGACTCGCACAAAATCCCGTCTCGACCCGCCCCTATTGAGAGACGCTTCCTTGCGTGATATCATTGATATCAGACTGGAGACTCAGATGGGCGATATGTTGATCAGAGATATTCCCGAGCCGTTGAAGCGTGAAATCGAGCATGCGGCACGCAAGGGCGGCCAAAGCCTCTCGCTCAAGGCGATCGATTTATTGCGAAAAGGCATGGTTGCGGAAAAAGAAGGCAAGGCCGAGCCTGGACTCACGGCTTGGGATGCGATTCGCGCTGCCTTCGCCTCGGAAAATGCAATCAGCGACGAATTTGCGCAGATGATGGATGAGATCGAAGCGGAACGGAAACGCGACTTTGGCCGCACCATTGAGAATTTCGAGTGATAATCCTCGATACCAATGTCGTCTCGGAAGCGAGCCGGCCCGCGCCCGATCCAAACGTCGCTAAGTGGTTTCGCAGACAGGACCTGCTCGACCTCTATCTCTGCGGTCCTGTTGTCATGGAGCAGTCCTTTGGAGCCGAAAGGTTTCTGAACAAGACCGGCTCGGACCGCCACGTCCGTGCACTTGACCACCTGGTTTCGAAGCAGTTTTCGGGACGTGTCGTCGAATTTGCCGGTCCCATTCCCCGTCTGGCGGGCAAGCTCCGGGCAATGCGGGAAACTATCGGCCGGCCGATCAGCCTTTCCGATGCCATGATCGCTGCCATCTGCCTGTCGCACGACGCTATGCTGGCGACGCGCAATATTAAGGACTTCGAAGAGCTTGACCTCAAGATCGTAAACCCGTTTGAAGCAGACGCTTGAGCGGACTGCCGCGCGCAGAACAGGATACTGGACGAAAAATGCCGCTTCGCGTCATCTTCATGGGCACGCCGGAGTTTTCGGTGCCGGTGCTGCGCGCGATTGCCGAGGCCGGGCACGAGATAGCAGCCGTCTACACGCAGCCGCCGCGCGCCGCGGGCCGCCGCGGGCTGGAGCTGACACCGTCGCCGGTGCAGCGCGAGGCTGAGCGGCTGGGCATCGAAGTGCGCACGCCGCTGTCGCTGAAGGGCGAGGGCGAGCAAGCTGCTTTCCATGCGTTGCGTGCCGATGTCGCAGTCGTCGTCGCGTATGGTTTGCTGTTGCCGAAGGCTATTCTGGAGGCTCCGCGCCTCGGCTGCCTCAATGGCCACGCCTCGCTTTTGCCGCGTTGGCGTGGTGCAGCTCCCATCCAGCGAGCCATTATGGCCGGCGACGTCGAAACCGGCATGATGGTGATGCGCATGGAAGAGGGCCTGGACACCGGTCCGGTGGCACTGGTTGAAAAATGCGCCATAGAGCCCGACATGACGGCCGGCGATCTGCACGACCGCTTGATGAACATTGCTGCCACGCTGATGGTGGAAGCGCTGTCCCGATTGGAGACAAATACCCTGGCATCGACTTTGCAGGCGGCTGACGGGGTGACCTACGCCAGGAAAATCGATAAGTCGGAGACACGTGTGGACTGGACGCGCCCGGCTGCGGAGGTCCACAATCACATTCGCGGCCTGTCGCCATTTCCCGGCGCCTGGTGCGAGGCCGACATCGGCGGCCGCACGGAACGGCTGAAACTGCTTCGCTCGACGCTTTTGGAAGGCACGCTTTCTGAAAGCATGGGCGAGTCGGGAGGAATTCTCGATGACCGGCTGACGGTCGCCTGCGGGTCGGGCGCGGTCAGGCTGGTCGAAGTTCAACGGGCAGGCGGAAAGCCCGCTGCCGCGCAGGAGTTTCTGCGCGGGGCCAAGATCGAAAAAGGAATGAAGTTCTCATGAGCATGATGTCGATACGCGGCGCGACGCCGCGGGACCGCGAGGCCATACGCCTGGTCGAGGAACACGCATTCGGCCAGCAGGCGGAGGCCGGGCTGGTCGACGCTCTGGTCACCGGCGGCGACGCCGTTGTCGAACTGGTGGCGGAAGAAGACGGCCAGGTGGTCGGCCACATCCTGTTTTCCAGGCTGTTCGTCCAGAACGGCGGCAAGCAGTTCGCAGCCGTGGCGCTGGCGCCGTTGGCGGTGGAACCTTCGTTCCACGGCTCGGGCATTGGCGGTGCGCTGATCCGCGAGGCGCATATCCGCCTCAGGGATGGCGCCGAGACGCTCGCCGTTGTGTTGGGCGATCCGGCCTATTACGGCCGCTTCGGCTACAGCCATGCGCGCGCCGAAAAGTTCGAGAGCGAATATCAGGGCGAAGCGCTGCAGGCGCTGGCCTGGGGTGACGCACCCGAAAAAGGCAAACTGGTCTACGCCCAGGCCTTTACCGCACTCGCCGCCTGAACGAAGGGTGTATGCCGCGTTTTCGTCTCGATATCGAATATGACGGCAGCCTTTTCGCCGGCTGGCAACACCAGGCGGATCAGCCTTCGGTGCAGCAGGCGATAGAGCAGGCGATCGAGAAATTCTGCGATGAGGCGGTGCGGATACGCGCCGCCGGCCGCACCGACGCCGGGGTGCATGCGACCGCCCAGGTGGCGCATGTCGACCTCGCCAAGGCATGGCCAAACGACAAGGTGCGCGACGCCGTCAACGCGCACCTGCAGGCGGCAGGCGCGCGCATCGCCATCCTGCAGGCGACGGTTGTCCCCAATGAGTTCGACGCCCGTTTCTCGGCCACCGGACGGCACTATCTCTACCGCATCCTCAACCGGCGCGCGCCTGCAGCGATGGAAAAGGGCAAGGTCTGGTGGGTGCCGAAGCGGCTCGATGCGGACGCCATGCACGAAGCGGCGAAAGTCCTGCTCGGCCGACATGACTTTACCACCTTCCGCTCGACGCAATGCCAGGCCAACAGTCCGGTGCGGACGCTGGAGCGGCTCGATGTAAGCCGCCAGGGCGACCTGATCGAAGTCAGGGCCTCGGCGCGCTCTTTCCTGCACAACCAGGTGCGCTCCATGGTCGGTTCGCTGAAACGCGTCGGCGACGGCGGCTGGACCGCCGCCGACCTCAAGGCAGCGCTCGCGGCGCAAGACCGCGCCGCCTGCGGCCAGGTGGCGCCGCCCGACGGGCTTTTTCTCGTCGGTGTAGACTATCCGGAAAAGTTCTAGGCCGGAGCGGCGGTCGGCACCGTGATGCCGAGCAGCGCCACCAGGCCGAACAAGACGGCCAGAGACACCACCAACATGCCTGCGAACACGGCGCTGCCGACAGCCGCGCCCTTGCCGATCGCGGCGTTGGTCATCCGCCAGGAGAGTACCAGCGACAGCACCACCAGAACCAGCCACACCAATTCGGCAACCGGGTTGCCGGACGGCAGGAAAAGCCTGATCAGCGCTGAAGGCAGCAGCATCCAGGCGGTGATCGCCGACGCCCAGTTGCTGGCGACGACATAGTGGACGAAGCGGTCGCCGATGCCGGCGCGCGATGCGACCAGGGCAAGCACAACCAGGGGCAGCAGCCACGAGCCGAGGTCGACGGTCGCCAGGCGAATCAACATGCCCAGCCGGCCGGCGAACGCATTGGGATCGCCGATCTCGTTGGCCGTGCCGACCCAGCCGACGATCATCGCCGGCGCGGCGACGACGATGGCGAAGAAGGAATTCCAGAATCCGTCCGCCGAAAGGTCGAGCAGCCGCAAGCCGTCGGCCTTTCCGAGCATCAGCCGCCAGGCGCCGTTAAGCGATGAAGAGGTCTCGTCAACCGAAAGCATGATCAGCCCTGCTCGAACCAGTCATCGATGAAGCGCTGGTAGATTTGGGTCAGCGTCTCGAGGTCGGCCAGTGCGACGCGCTCGTCGACCATGTGCATGGTCTTGCCGACGAGGCCGAACTCGACCACCGGGCAATAGTCCTTGATGAAACGCGCATCCGAGGTTCCGCCCGAGGTGGACAGCGCCGGCTCCTTGCCGACCGTCGCCTTGATCGACCCGCGCAGCGTCTCGATCAGCTTGTCGTCGCGCGTCAGGAAGACATGGCTCGGCCGGTCGCGCCAGATCAACTCGTAGTCGACCGGCGTCTTGCCGGTCCGGTATTTCTTGCGCTTCGCCGCCTGGTCGAGGCGGTTATGGATCTCGGCCTGCACCGTCTCGGCAGTCCATGTGTCGTTGAAGCGGATGTTGAAGGTGGCTGTCGCCTTGGCCGGAATGACATTGGTCGCCGGGTTGCCGACATCGATCGAGGTCACTTCCAGATTGGTCGGCTGAAAATCCTTCGTGCCCTTGTCGAAGACGGGCGACAGCAAGGCGTCGACCAGGCTGATCAGGCCGCGCACCGGATTGTCGGCGAGCAATGGATAGGCGACATGGCCCTGGCGGCCGTTGACCGTGACACTGCCCGACATCGAGCCACGCCGGCCGATCTTGATCATGTCGCCGAGCGTGTCCGGATTGGTGGGCTCGCCGACGATCGCGGCGTCCCATTTCTCGCCCCTGGCCGCCGCCCAGTCGAGCAGTTTTGTCGTCCCGTTGATGGCCGGCCCCTCCTCGTCGCCGGTAATCAGCAGCGAGACCGAGCCTTTCGGACCACCCTTGTTCTCGACATGGCGCGCCACGGCAGCGATGAAACAGGCAATGCCGCCCTTCATGTCGACGGCGCCGCGGCCGTACATCTCGCCCTTGGCGATCTCAGCGGCAAAGGGCGGATGCGTCCACGACGCCTCGTCGCCCGCCGGCACCACGTCGGTATGGCCGGCAAACATCAGATGCGGCCCATTACCGGAGCGGCGCGCGTAGAGGTTCTCGATGTCGGGGGTGCCGTGTTCGGAAAACACCGGGCGTTCGACGGAAAAGCCGAGCGGCTTCAGCATGCCTTCCAAGGCAGCCAGCGCGCCGCCCTCGGCGGGCGTTACGGAGACGCAGCGTATGAGGGTCGCGAGGTTGGCGGCGGGATCGGTCGGCAGTTTCATGGGCAAAGCGATAGTCGAAAGCGAAAGGCCTGTCACGGCCAGAGATGATGACCGGTCCTGCCGCCGACATTATGGTTTTCCTGTCGTATAGTGCAGGCCAACACGAGATAATCGCATGGCCAACGCCGAAAAGACCATCGTCATTGCCGGCGCCGGCAGCATCGGCTGCTATGTCGGCGGTTGCCTGGCGCTGGCCGGACGCAAGGTGGTGTTTTTGGCGCGGCCAGGCATAGCGACGGCCTTGCTGGGCGGTGGCCTGCGCATCACCGATCTCGATGGTCGCGACCGATCCATCCGGCCGGAGTCCGTCACCACCGATCCCGCCGCTGCCCTCGCCAGCGCCGACGTGGTGCTGGTGGCGGTCAAGAACGGCGCTACCGAGGAGATGGCGTCGCTTGTTGCCGGACATGCGCGCGGCGACGTCGTGGTGGTCAGCCTCCAGAACGGCGTCGGCAATGCCGACCGGTTACGCGCCGGGCTCGGTGGTCGGACTGTGCTCGCCGGCATGGTGCCGTTCAATGTCGTCCAGTCGGCCATAGGCAATTTGCCGCTTCACGTGCATCGCGCCAGCGACGGCAAGGTGATGATCGAAGACGGTATGGCCGGGCTTGCCGGCCTTCTCGATGTCGAAGGGCTTGGCGTGGAAACCCATCCCGACATGAAAGCCGTTCAGTGGGGCAAGCTGCTGATCAACCTCAACAACGCGCTTGTCGCCTTGTCCGGCCTGCCGCTGGCGAGCGAACTTGCCGACCGCCGCTGGCGGCGGATCCTGGCCGGTCAGATCGACGAGGCCCTGGCGGCGATGAAGGCGTTACATATCGCGCCGGCGCGGATCGGCGGCTTGCGTCCCGGCCTGCTGCCGAAACTGCTCCGGCTGCCGGACTGGCTGTTCCGGCTGGTCGCCCGCCGCATGCTCGCGATCGACCCGCAGGCGCGCTCGTCCATGTGGGACGACCTCCAGCGCGGTCGGCCGACCGAGATCGGTGACCTGCAGGGGGCCGTCCTGAGCCTCGCCGAAAAGGCCGGCACGCCGGCGCCTCTGCTGAAGCGGGTCACCGCGCTGGTGCGGCAGGCCGAGCGGGAAAAGCGCGGCTCACCCGGGCTGACGCCGGAAGCCGTCACTGGATAGTCTACTTGCCGCGAGCCTCGGGCCTTGGCCCGCATAGCCCGAAAACAGGCGCGTGGGCCCGCCGCGTCACAGCTTTGGTGCGCGCCTCGGAGCCGGCGCTTTGCTCGCCGGGCCTGGCGCCGGCACGGGCTGCGCCGCCGGGTGGTTCTCGATCAGCGTGATCTTCTGCCAGATCTTGCGCGACAGGTTGGACGCTAGGTTCTCGACGTCGTTGACGCCGTCGATGACCACATCGTCATTGACGGACTGCGCAAACAGCGCCGCGATCTTGCCGGTGATCGACAGCATTTCCGAGCAATAGTCGAGGTAGCGCGCCAGGTCGGCGGCATTGGTGATGCGAGCCGGCGAATGCGCGGTAGGCCTGAAATTGGCGGACAATGCTGCCGGATCCTTGGTCAGCTGGTGCATGTCGATGACATGGATCAGCGATCTCAACCCATGCAGCTGGCGAAACACCCGCTTGCGCTTGATGCGCTCCTCGGTGCGGATCAGCGCCAGCAGGCCGAGCACGGCAAGGATCATCATGTTGATCGTGGCTTCGATGCCTTGCACCGACTGCACCGCATCGTCGGCCTGCGAGATATGGATGAGCGGCAGGATGGTGCCGACGAACAGGAAGATCAGCGCGCCGGCGGCAACAGCGGCGACGATGGCGCCGCGCAGCCACCAGATCGGCGCTTCCAGCGCCTGCGCCGCCTTGGCCAGGTCGCGCGACAGCGACACCAGTTCGGCGGCGACGCCGCGCAGGCCGGCATCGGGAAAACGCTCGGCGACGCGCTCTTCCAGCCGCTCGGCGGTGTCGATGATCAGTTTCGGATCAAGCGTGCGGTAGCGCATGGCGAGATATCCGGTCGGCGCTCATGGTTCAGCCGGCGCGTTGCTGCGTTTGCCGTAGCGGTTCGGACCGGGGTCACCGCGGAAACACGCTAGAACGATGAGAAGAATGGGGCCGATGATAAGAGAGATCAACGCGTAATAAGTCGGCTTGCCGAAATCATGAAACCGCTTTGCGGTTACCGCAAAGCTCGACCATGTCGAGATGAGCAAAACGACCCAGAACACAAGTGCCCAGTTCTGGCTGGTTGCGGTGCCGGGTTCCAGTCTCGACAACTGGTAGAGCGGGAAAAACTGTGCAAGCACCAGCAGCAGCCCGGCGAGCACGTAGGCACTTGGGCTGACGCGCCCTGAGAGGCTGAAGAAAAGCCAGGGAAGTGGTGGTGTGTTGGGCAATCTGGAGCGCTCTGGTTGCTCGGACAGGATCAATCACGCAGCAGTTCGTTGATCGAGGTTTTCGACCGGGTCTTGGCATCGACGCGCTTGACGATGACGGCGCAGTAGAGGCCAGGGCCCGGCTCGTTGTTCGGAAAGGCCTTGCCCGGCATCGAGCCGGCGACGACGACCGAATTCGGCGGCACCTCGCCATAAAACACTTCGCCGGTGGCGCGGTCGACGATCTTGGTCGACTGGCCGATGAACACACCCATTCCGAGCACCGAGCCTTCGCGCACGATGCAGCCCTCGACCACTTCGGAGCGCGCGCCGATGAAGCAATTGTCCTCGATGATGGTCGGGCCGGCCTGCATCGGCTCCAGCACCCCGCCGATGCCTACGCCGCCCGAGAGGTGCACATTCTTGCCGATCTGGGCGCAGGAGCCGACCGAGGCCCAGGTGTCGACCATGGTGCCGCTATCGACATAGGCGCCGACATTGACGAAGGACGGCATCAGCACCGCGCCCGGCGCGACATAGGCCGAGCGGCGCACGATCGAAGACGGCACGGCGCGGAAGCCTGCCTTCTCGAAATCGACCGCGCTCCAGCCGTCGAACTTCGACGCCACCTTGTCCCACCAGACCGCCTGGCCGGGGCCGCCCTTGATGATCTCCATCGGATAGAGCCGGAACGAGAGCAGCACCGCCTTCTTCAGCCATTGGTTGACATGCCATTTGCCATCGGCCTGGCGCTCGGCAACGCGCACGGTGCCACGGTCGAGCAGGTCGAGTGAGGACTGGATGGCGTCGCGCGTTTCGCCCCGGGTCGCGGTCGAAATCGTGTCGCGCTCCTCGAAGGCCTTCTCGATCGTCTTTTCGAGGCTGGCCAGATCAGGCTTCGACATGAATTCGCTCCGTTACCACGCTGTTAAGGCCGTCGGCCTTAACCTTGTTTTGAAAGTCGCGCGGACCCTATGTTAAGGCGTATTGGGGGTCAATCGCGCGTGCGCCATGGGACGGCGCAAGTGAACTGTTGGGACGGGTAGAAAGCATATGACTCCTATGGAAAAGGCGGGATGGACGCCGCTGCCGCATTCGGACGAGGATCTGGAGCGCTCGAAAAGCGTTCCCGACACGCCGCAGACGCGCGCCGAAACCTACCGGCTGGCCTGGAACGATCCCGACTTCATGACGCGCCGGGAATTGCGCGCTGTGCGCTTGCAGCTTGAGCTCTTGAAGCCCGAAATGATCCTGGCCGAGCGCGGCATCCGCTCGACGGTCATCCTGTTCGGCGGCGCGCGTATTCCCGAGCCCGGCGGCGAGGCCTGGGCCGCCAAGAACGAGACGCAGAAGAAAAACCTCGAGGAAAACAGCAAATATTACGAGGAGGCGCGCAAATTCGCCCGCCTCTGCTCACAGCAATCGGCCACGTCCTACTACCGCGAATTCGTCGTCGTCACCGGCGGCGGTCCAGGCGTCATGGAGGCGGGAAATCGCGGCGCCGACGATGTCGGCGCGCCGTCGATCGGCCTCAACATCGTCCTGCCGCACGAGCAGGCGCCGAACGCCTATGTGACCCCGGAGCTGTGCTTCAACTTCCACTATTTCGCCATCCGCAAGATGCATTTCGTCATGCGCGCCAAGGCCGTCGCGGTGTTTCCGGGCGGCTTCGGCACCATGGACGAATTCTTCGAGACGCTGACGCTGATCCAGACCGGCCGCATGGAACGCGTGCCGGTGATCCTGTTCGGCAAGGCGTTCTGGCAGCGCGCGATCGACCTCGATTTCCTGGCCGAACAAGGCACCATCACGCCCGGCGACCAGGATATCATCGACTTTGTCGACACCGCCGACGAGGCCTGGGGGATCATCAGCCGCTTCTACAAGTTGGGGGAGTAGGGGAACCGGGAATTGAGGAACTGAAGAATTGAGGAAAAGGAGGTCCGGATCGGTCTTCCTTTCACCAGTTCTTCAATTCTTCAGCTCCTCAATTCCTCAATTCCTCCACCCCCTCCACTATCCCCGTCAGAAACGTCGCCAGATCGTCGGTGACGAAATCGACGTCGTCCTCATTGGCCGGATCGCGTTCCCAGATCTCGGCAAAGGTCGGCTCGAAATTGCGCGGCACCACCAGCACCGTGGTCATGCCCAGTGATTTCGGCACCTCGAGGTTGCGGGCGAGATCCTCGAACATCACCGCATTGTGTCCGGTGACGGCGTGCAGTTCGGCAAACTTCTCATAGGTCTGCCGCGACGGCTTCGGCGTCAGCCCGGCGGCGACGATATCGAAAATGTCGTCGAAATGGTCGAGTATGCCGAGCTGGCGCGCGGTGCGCTCGGCGTGCCTGCGGTCGCCATTGGTGAAGATGAACTTGCGGCCGGGCAGCTGGCGGATGGCGGTGCCCAGCACCGGATCCGGCACCAGCCACGAATAGTCGATGTCGTGCACCTTTTCGAGAAAATCGTCGGGGTCGATGCCGTGGCGCGTCATCAGCCCGTTCAGCGTCGTGCCATATTCGAGATAGAGTTCCTTCTGCAGCTTGCGCGCTTCCTCGCGCGGCAGCGTGAGCAGTTCTCCGACATAGGCCGTCATCTTGACGTCGATCTGCGAAAACAGATTCGAATGGTGCGGATAAAGCGTGTTGTCGAGGTCGAACACCCAGTCGGTGACATGGGCGAAGCGGGCGGGATCGGGCAGCGTGGTCATGGCGTCCTTATGGCATGAAATATCTGCCGTTCGAACCCCTTTCTGATGTAGGGCTTATCCACAACCTATGTGCATCTAGAGTTGTAAAAATGGGCTCACCATTCAAATTTTAGCCATCACGGAAAGGTGGCCTTCAGGGCTTGCTGGCACAGAGACGGTTCAGTGGGAGCCAGCGATGAGTCGCATAGTCTTAAAGTCCGCCGCGGTCGCATTCGGCTCGGTAGCCATCTCGCTTTTGCTGACGCTGATCATCGTTCCCGCCATGGGTTTTCCGGTCGACCGCACTGTCTGGCTGACATCGACGGTGTGCCCGCTGGCGCTCGCCTGGATCGCCTGCGCCAGCACCTTCTGGCAGAGCGACCGACTGAAAAACGCGCATCGCGATCTCGCCCGCGCGCATGCCCAGCTCGCCGCCGCGCATCGGCGCCTGTCGGCGAAGGCGAGCCGCGACGACATGACCGGCATGCTCAACCGCGAGAGCTTCTTTGCCGCGTTGGACGGCTCGCGGCGCAAATCCGATCGCGGCGCGCTGCTGATCATCGACGCCGACCATTTCAAGGCGATCAACGACAGTTTCGGCCATCTGACCGGCGATGACGCACTGCTGTTGATCGCCAGCGCCATCGAGCGCGGCGTCCGCAGCGGCGACGTGCTCGGCCGCATTGGCGGTGAGGAGTTCGGCGCCTTCCTGGTCGGCGCTACGGAAGCCGAAGCCCGGCGCGTGGCCGAGCGCATCCGCCGTGAAGTCGAGCTGGTCCGCTTTCGTCCGGTCGACGAGCGCACGGTGCCGCTGACCGTCTCGATCGGCGGCATCACCTGTGCGCAAGATGCCGATGTCTCGGACCTGATGCGCGCCGCCGACCGCCGGCTCTACGAGGCCAAGCACCGCGGCCGCAATTTGTCGATCCTCGACCGGGACATTTCCGAAGCTGCCTAGGTGTTGGTGGTGGGGCTGTTAACGGTTCGCCAACATTGTTTCCACGCAACTGCGCCGTTTACCGGGTTGTAACTCGTTTACAGGCAAGGCTTGGCACGGGAATGGCATGTCTGGCCGGTACCTGTGCCGTTCAGGGAACGCCGTGCGTGGATCGAAGCCCCCATCCAGAGACGTGTCATGAGTTTCTTCATCAGGAAAATATCGCGCCGCACCATCGTGCAGGCGCTGATTGCGATGCCGGCGCTACAGCTTTTTCGCAAGCAGCCTGACAGCGATCGCCCCCCGGCCGATCCCGACGAGATCGTCGTGGTCAATGGCTGGATCCTGAAGCGGAGCGACCTGGCATGATCTTCGACAGCTATGAGGCGTTTCGAGCCTCGGATTTCAAGCCCAAGGTCTGCATTCTCGGCTCCGGGCCGGCCGGCACCACCATTGCCAGAAAGCTCGGCGCCGCCGGCATTCCGGTCGTGGTGCTGGAGGCCGGCGCACGCGAATTCAGCGACGAGTCGCAGGATTTCTACCGCGGCTCCACGGTCGGCGATCAATATTTCGATCTCGACATCACCCGGCTGCGCTTCATGGGCGGGTCGTCGAACCACTGGGCCGGCTGGTGCCGCGTGCTCGACAAGCAGGACTTTGAGCCCAAGGCATGGGCGCCGGACACCGGCTGGCCAATCGCCCGGACCGACATCGAGCCCTATCTGTCCGAGGTGCACGACATACTCGAGCTTCCCGACTTCAAGCCCGATGTGCCGATTTCAGACGACATACGCTGGGTGCAGCTGATCAAGAGCCCGGCCGTGCGCTTTGGCGAGAAATTCTCCGACGAGCTCGACAAGAGCAAGAACATAGCGCTCGTGCTCAACACCTATGCCACCGAACTTGCCGGGGACGGCAAACGAGTGACCGGCGCCAGGCTGTGGTCGAACGGCAAGGATGCCGGCGCCTTCAGCGCCGATTATTTCATCGTCTGCGCCGGCGGGCTGGAGAATTCGCGGCTGCTTCTATGGTCGAACCAGCGCTCGAATGGCGGCGTGGTGCCGAACGCCACGGCACTTGGCCGCTACTGGATGGAGCACCCGACCTTCGAGGGCGGCAATGCCATCCTGGCCGATTACAGGGAGTTCGAGGTTGATGCCGTCAACGAGGCGTTCTTCTCGCCGACGCTCGCCGCCATGGAGCGGCTGCAGATCATGAATTTCGGCATACGCCTGATCGAGACGCCCTATGCCGGCGTCAAGAGCCTGATTGCCGACCTCGCCTGCACCGCGCCCGAGGCCGCCGAATGGATCGCCTACCAGCTCAGCCAGAACCTGCGCTGCGCCGCCCAGCTCTACGTCGCCTGGGAACAGGCGCCGCTGGCCTCGAACCATATCGAATTGTCGAAGACCGATGTCGACCGTGCCGGCGTGCCGCGCATCGAGCTGCACTGGAAGAAGTCGCCGTTGGAGCGCCGCACCATCCTCGAGGGGCTCAAGCTGTTCGGAACGACGCTGATCGAGAAGGACCTCGGCCGCGTCCGCATCATGGACTGGCTGACCAATGGCGAGGACTACCCGACGGATGAGGAACTGGCCGGCCACCATCATATGGGCGGCACGCGCATGGGCACCGATGTCACCAAGAGCGTGGTCGACGCCAACTGCAAGGTGCACGGCATGGACAATCTCTATGTCGGCGGTTCCTCGGTATTCTGCACGTCGGGCGAATGCAACCCGACGACGACGATCACCGCACTTGCCTGCCGGCTAGGCGACCATCTGACCAAAGTAATCACGGTGTGACGAAGTCATCCCCCCGGTGTGACGAAGTCATCACCGTCTGATTGTCAAAAAAGCGAACGGCGCGACAGGATTTCTACCGGCGCTACCCATGCCTTGGTGTCGAAACCCTCGGAAATCAGCGCCAACGAGATCTCCCTCCCCCTTGTGGGGAGGATTAAGGGTGGGGATAGGTGCCGCGCAAACCCTTCAGGATTTGCTAAACCGTCGCTGGATCCAGGGTCGGCTGCCCCTTGCGGCGGGCAACGATCGCCTTGAAATCGGCGGTCCGGAACGCATCGCGCAGCACGTCGAAGGACGGCAGCACGAAATAAGCGCGCTGGAACTTGTCGATCTCGTAACCGGTGCGCATTACCGTTTCGAGGTCGAAGGGCACGTGGTGCGCGTCCGGGCTCGCGACGGCGAACTGCAATTCGGTGAACGACGACATCAGCCCGGCGCCGAAAGCTTTCAGCTTCTGGCCCTCCTCCTGTATCAGCCCGTATTCGGCGGTGTACCAGTAGAGCCGGGTGATCATCTCGTCACCGCCCAGCGCAATCACGCTCTCGGCCTTTTCGCCATACATCTGCATGAAGTCGGCAAACACCGGCTGTGTCAGGATGGGCACATGGCCGAAGAAGTCGTGGAACATGTCGGGTTCGACGATGTAGTCGAGCTCGTCCTTGGTGCGCAGCCAGTTGGTCACCGGAAAGCGCCGGTTGGCGAGATGGTCGAAGAAGGGCGCGGCCGGGATGAGGCCAGGCACGGCGACGATTTCCCAGCCGGTCAGCTTGCGCAGCCTGTCTGAGACCGCGCCGAAATCCGGGATCTTGTCGAGCAGGCCGAGTGCGGCGACGCCATCGAGATAGGAATGGTGCGCCAGCTTCTGCGTCAGCTTGGTCTGCCGGTCGCACAGCGTGCGCCACACCGCCTGTTCGTCGGCGCTGTAATCATAGCCCTGCGCCACGGTGAAATCGGAACGGCACACTGAATAGTCGCCACGCAGGCCTTGCGCCGCGCAATCACGGGCATATTCGGCAACGCTCATCGTCGTCATGGTTCTTCTCCCCTGATCGTGACACTTGAATCTGTCCGCAGAGTCTAGCGGCGGCCGGCGAGGCAATTCAGCTTTGATGATGGCTTGGGTCCATGATTTGAGGTAAAAATCACCAAGCAGAAGCTGAAAGAGAGTGAAAATGCCTCAGTTCGACGATTTCGAGATCAAGATGCTGGATGTGCTTCAGCGCGATGGACGCAAGCCCGTGTCCGAACTGGCGCAGGAGATCGGCCTGTCGACGACGCCTTGCGCCCGCCGCTTCGAGGCGCTGCAGGAGGCCGGCATCATCAAGGGCTTTGCCGCCGTGCTCAACCGCCGCGCCGTCGGCCTGATGGTCGAGGTGTTCATCCAGGTGCGGCTCACCAGCCACAGCGACGGTTCGCCCGAAACCTTCATCGCCGCCGTGCAACGCATGGACGAAGTGTCGTCATGCTGGACGATGACCGGCGACCACGATTTCCTGCTGCACGTCATGGTGCCGTCGGTCGACGAACTCAACGCCTTCGTCATGCACCGCCTGATGCGCCTTGCCGGCGTGCGCGACGTTCACACCCAGCTGGTGCTGCAGAACATCAAGGGCCCGGGCCACGTGCCGCTCGCCCACCTCAGGCGGTAGGACACGCACCGCCATTTCTGCGGAAAGGCTGCACGCAAACTGCTGAACGGAGCCCAAATGCGAAACTGAAACGCCGGCTATGCCATGCGGACCGTCGCTCAAAGGTCCGTCATGAACATCGTGCTGATCAATCCGCCGCACACCGCCATCGGCAGCCGCGTGCCCGATGACCATCTGCCACCGCTCGGCCTGCTGGCACTGGGCGGCCCGCTTATCGACGCCGGCCATAAAGTCCGGCTGGTCGATGCCGAATTCGGGCCGATGCCGTTGGAAACTCTGGTGCGCGATGCGCTCAGCGGCCAGCCCGATTGCATCCTGATCGGCCACTCCGGCTCGACCTCGGCGCATCCCACCGCGCTCGCGATCGCCCGCATGGTCAAGGCGCTCGAGCCGGCGACGCTGGTGATCTATGGCGGCGTGTTCCCGACCTATCACTGGCGCGACATATTGGCGGCGAGCGATGTCTTCGACTTCATCGTGCGCGGCGAGGGCGAGGCAACCATCCTTGCCCTGGTCGTGGCACTGGACAATCGCCGGCCGCTGGGCGATGTCGCGGGTATCGCCTATCGCGACGATCTCGGCCGCCCCTTCGCGACGCGGCCGGCCGGGACCACTGCCAATCTGGACGAGTACCGCGTCGGCTGGGAGCTGATCGATCACCGCCGCTACAGCTATTGGGGCGGCAAGCGCGCCGTGGTCATGCAGTTTTCGCGGGGCTGTCCGCATCTGTGCAACTATTGCGGCCAGCGCGGTTTCTGGACCCGCTGGCGGCACCGCGACCCCAAAAAATTTGCGCAGGAGATTGCCTGGCTGCACCGCCAGCACGGCGTCGAACTGATCAACCTCGCCGACGAAAACCCGACCGTATCGAAGAAGGTTTGGCGCGCCTTTCTCGATGCGCTGATCGCCGAGAACGTGCCGGTGCTGATCGTCGGCTCGACCCGGGCCGACGACATCGTGCGCGATGCCGACATCCTGCACCTCTATCGCAAGGCCGGCGTCATCCGCTGGCTGCTCGGCATGGAAAACACCGACCAGCAGACGCTTCAACTGATCCGCAAGGGCGGCAGCACCTCATCCGACCGCGAGGCGATCCGGCTGCTCCGCCAGCATGGCATACTGTCCATGGCGACCTGGGTGGCGGGGTTCGAGGATGAGACCTTTCGCGATCTGTGGCGCGGCTTTCGCCAGCTGCTTGCCTACGACCCCGACCAGATCCAGGCGCTCTATGTCACGCCGCACCGCTGGACGCCGTTCTTCCGCATCGCCAAGGACCGCAAGGTGATCCAGACGGATGCCCGGCTGTGGGACTACAAGCACCAGGTGCTGCAGATGACCCGGCTGAAACCGTGGATGCTTTTCTTCTCGGTCAAGCTGATCGAGGTCGCGGTGCAGTCGCGGCCGAAGGCGCTGGCGCGCATTCTCTTCCACCCCGATCCCGAACAGCGCCATTCGATGCGCTGGTACACCCAAATGGGCCGCCGCGTGTGGTTCCGCGAGGTCTGGGGTTTCCTGGCCCGCGACCGCCGCCTCAAGGATGGTCCGACGCTGGCTGAGTTCTGGGGCGCGCCGCAGGATGCCGATGAGGAATCCATGGTCGTCATGCGCCCGCCGCTCAAGCCGGCCGAAGCGGCTGTCGCGATCTCGGCCGGCACCTGACCGGCTCGCTGCCATTCATAGATACGTACCGTATGCGTATTGACATACGCGGCGTATGTACCCACCTCATGCATACGGGACGTATGTGAGTGCCCCGGACAATGGAGTGAAAATGACCAAACGTGACGCGATCTTTCCTGCCGGCAGGCAGGCTCTCTACGAGATCAATCGCTATTCTGCTGCAATCCGATCGGGCGATCTTTTGTTTGTCTCGGGCCAGGTCGGCAGCCGCGAGGACGGGTCGCCCGAACCTGTCTTCGAAAAGCAGGTCCAGCTTGCCTTCGACAATCTCGCGGCAGTGCTGAAAGCAGCGGGCGCCACGTTCGACGATATAGTCGACGTGACCACCTTCCACACCGATCCGGCAACGCAATGGCCCGTGATCGATGCCGTTCGGCTGAAGGTGTTCGGTGAACCGCCCTACACCAATTGGACGGCGGTCGGCGTCAACTGGTTAGCCGGCTTCGACTTCGAGATAAAGGTCATCGCGCGCCTGCCCCAGCCTGCCTAAGGGCTGGCCAGCCGACCAACTGGCCGCCAAGCCAGTTGCCGATCAGGGCACGATTAGCGTGCCGGCGCCGTGTTCGGTGAACAGTTCCAGAAGCACCGCATGCGGCGTCTTGCCGTTGAGGATGACGACGCCTTCGACGCCGCGCTCGATCGCCTCGATGCAGGTCTCGACTTTGGGGATCATGCCGCCCGACACCGTGCCGTCCTTGATCAGCGCCTTGGCTTCGGCGACCGTCAGCTCGTCGATCAGCTTCTTGTTCTTGTCGAGCACGCCGGGCACGTCGGTCAGGAACAAAAGGCGCGTCGCCTGGCAGGCGCCGGCGATGGCGCCGGCGAAGGTGTCGGCATTGATGTTGTAGGTATGGCCATCGCGGCCGGGCGCCACCGGCGCCAGCACCGGGATCATTTCGGAGCGCGCCAGCAGGTCGAGCAGGGTGCGGTCGACTTCGACCGGTTCGCCGACGAAACCGAGATCGAGCACACGCTCGATGTTGGAATCCGGGTCGATCATGGTCTTGCGCGCCTTTTCGGCGAACACCATGTTGCCGTCCTTGCCGCACAGGCCGATCGCCCATTCGCCCTCGGCGTTGATCAGCGCGACGATCTCCTTGTTGATCGAACCGGCCAGCACCATCTCGACGATTTCGACCGTCTTCTGATCCGTGACGCGCAGTCCGCCTTCGAACTTGGATTCGATGCCCATCTTGGCCAGCATGGCGCCGATCTGCGGCCCGCCGCCATGGACGACGATCGGGTTGACGCCGGACTGCTTCAGCAGCGCGATGTCACGGGCGAAAGCCTTGCCGAGCTCGATATCGCCCATGGCATGACCGCCATATTTCACCACCACCGTCTTGTGCTCGTAGCGCTGCATATAGGGCAGGGCCCGCGAGAGCAGGGCGGCCTGCATTTCGGCGGTGGCGGTGATCTCCGTCATCGGCATGGTTCCCTGGATGTGGGTAAGGACGGCGGCGTCTTAGCGGGAATTGGCCCAGGCCGCAAACAGCTTTGCTATCACGATGATGAAATCTGCCGGATCAGGCCGGCACCTTGAGCGGCGCCCGCCGCGTCAGCCACCCGGAAACCTTCTCCATCTGCGCAGCAAGCGACAAAAGCGTCCTGCTCGTCGCCGGGGCGGCCGACGGCCTGGATGCCGAGCGGCAGGCCGGCATCGGTGACATGGACCGGCAGCGCGATCGACGGCTGGCCGCTGACATTCTGGATCGCCGGCCAGTGGTGAACCACAGGCTCTTGTCCATCAATTGCCCAAACAAGGATCTGATCTCCAAGAGACGGGTCAAATGCAATTTGTCGAGCAGGTTTTCGATGAGCTCGTCGGCCCCCTTCGGGTCCATGGCGCCTCAGGCAAGCGGCGGATGCGCAATGATCGGGTTGCCTCGGCGCGCGCGATCGCAGCATCGACAAGGTCTGGCGGCGAGATCTCGCCTCTGTGCAACAGCTCTGCCAAGCCGGTCGCATCGTTCTCCCACAGCATCCGTTCGGCCGACATTGCTGTTCCCCTATCTGCGGGAGGCTAACGACAGCCGATTTCCTTGGCAACCGACCGGCGATTACTGGCGATCGGGCGCGGACATCGATTGCGTGGACAACAAGATTTCTGCCTTTGCAAATAAATCGTGATCGCTTAGCTTGTCCGTATGACGCCGCAGGATATCTCCACCCTGATTGTCCGGACCTCGATGAAGGATCGGACTGCGTTCGATCTGCTTTACCGGCAAACCAGTGCGAAACTTTTCGGCGTGTGCCTTCGTGTATTGAAGGATCGCGGAGATGCGGAAGAAGCGCTGCAAGAGGTCTTCGTCAAAGTGTGGACGAAGGCGGACCGTTTCGCTGTTTCCGATCTAAGCCCAATCTCCTGGCTGGTGGCCATAGCACGCAATCATGCGATTGATCGCATCCGGTCGCGACGCAAGCCCGCTGCCGATATCGATGCCGCGCTCGACGTGGCTGACCCCGGTCCGGGGCCAGAGGCTATGGTTGTTGCGGGCGGTGAATCCAAGCGCATCTATCAGTGCCTTGAAGAGTTGGAACAAGACCGGGCGCAAGCCGTTCGGGGTGCTTATTTGAACGGCGAAAGTTACGCCGAGCTCGCGGAACGTCACAAGGTTCCGCTCAACACGATGCGGACATGGCTGCGCCGCAGCCTGTTGAAACTTAGAGAATGTCTGGAAAGATGACCCTGGCAGAAGAAAATGGACCGGAACGTGGAGGCGACGACCTGCTCGCAGCCGAATACGTTCTCGGCGTGCTGCCGGCGGATGAGCGCCAGATAGCCTCCGGACGCATCGACGCGGAGACCGGCTTTGCCCGTCTCGTCGATTCCTGGGAAGTAAACCTCTCGCCGATGGCTGCCGCTTATGCTGAGGTAGAGCCGCCGGCCACCATCAAGCCGGCTATCGATCGCCGGCTGTTCTCCTCCACCGCGGCGTCGACGACGGCCCCGAGCGGCAGCCTGTGGTCCAGCCTTAGCTTCTGGCGCGGCCTCACCGCAGCGGCTCTCGCGGCCCTGGTGCTCTATGTCGCCGTGCCTTACGTCAGGTCGCCGGTCGTCGTGCCGCAGGAGCGCCTCGTCGCCTCGCTGGCTGCCGAAGGCAGCGATGTCAAATACCTTGTCGTCTACGACGCTTCCCGCCGCGATGTCGGCCTGTCGCTGGTTTCGGGCGAACGCGCCGCCGGCAAGGACTTCGAACTGTGGATGATCGAAGGCAAGAATGCGCCGGTCTCGATGGGCGTCATCCCCGCCGGCCAGGTCGCCCATATCCCGGTTACCCCGGCCGTGCAGCAGAAGCTGGCGCAAGGCGCCGTGCTTGCTGTCAGCGTCGAGCCGACGGGCGGTTCGACGACGGGACAGCCGACCGGACCGGTCGTTGCCGCGGGCGACCTGAAGGGCATCTGATAGATCGTAAAACCATGACGTGACAATGAAGACAGCGGAAGTACATCTTCCGCTGTTTTCGTTTTGGATACGCTGCTGGAGATTAGAGGTTCGATCTGGGAGATTAATTCGCCGACAAAATAAAGGAAATTTTTCCCGGCGCGCGGAAACTCAGGCAGTTCTATTTCGTATCTCCTCTGTTCCGAAAGAGGAAACAATAACCCCGAGGAGTTCGAACACTATGCGTAGAATCGCCACCCTTTTGCTCGCCGGTACCATTGCCGTCTCCGCCCTCGCCACAATCGCCTATGCCGAGAATCCGATGGTTGGCGGCGCCGCCATGTACGCCAACAAGAACATCGTCGAGAACGCCGTCAATTCGAAGGATCACACGACACTGGTCGCCGCCGTCAAGGCTGCCGGCCTGATCGAGACGCTGCAGGGCGCCGGCCCGTTCACCGTCTTCGCGCCGACCAATGAGGCCTTCGCCGCGCTTCCGGCTGGCACGGTCGAGTCGCTGCTCAAGCCCGAGAACAAGGACAAGCTCACCAAGATCCTGACCTGCCATGTCATCGGCGCCAAGGCGATGGGCGCCGATGTCGCCTCGATGGCCAAGGCCGATGGCGGCACCCACAAGGTCAAGACGGTCGGCGGCTGCGAGCTGTCGCTCAAGGCCGATGGCGGCAAGGTCACCGTAGCCGACGAGAACGGCAATGTCGCCAATGTCACGATCGCCGATGTCGAGCAGTCGAACGGCGTCATCCACGTCATCGACAAGGTCCTGCTGCCGAAGATGTAACAAAGCCCCTGCCGCCGACGAACAGGCGGTAAGCTCTCTGATTGCGCGGCTCCCCCTTCGCGGGCCGCGCAATCTTCCGAGCGCTCCACGCCGTCCGCCACAAAACGCGGAGCCGGCTTGGAGCGTTCGGTTTGCAGGGCAACCGTCACCGGCTTTTGATTTTCCAGTGGCGGCCAAATCTGGCAAAATGATCCGCAGGAGGATTTCCGTTATGCACCGTCGCGACTTGCTTTTGAGTGGCGTCGCCTTTGCGGCCGTCGCCGGCGCCTTGGCAACGCTACGCTTGGGCGGAACCCAGTCCGCCAGAGCTGCCGAAACCTTCGAGGTCACCAAGACCGACGCCGAGTGGCACGCCATCCTGTCGGATGAAGCCTTCAATGTGCTGCGCAAGGAAGGCACCGAATATCCCGGCACCAGCCCGCTGCTCAACGAGCACCGCAAAGGCATTTTCGCCTGCGCCGGCTGCGACCTGCCGGTCTATTCCTGGGAGACCAAGTTCGATTCCGGTACCGGATGGCCGAGCTTCTGGCAGGAGATCGCCAACAGCGTCGGCAAGACCACGGATCGTTCTCTGGGCATGACCCGCACCGAGGTTCATTGCCGCCGCTGCGGCGGTCATCTCGGCCATGTCTTCGATGACGGTCCCGCACCCACCGGCCTGCGCCACTGCATCAACGGCGTTGCGCTCAGCTTCAAGCCGGCCACTGCCTGACCGTTCGGCGTCTTTTAGCGGGGTGGGGATTTGGCGCCGGCGTGACGACCGCCTCCTATCTCTTGAAATGGAGCGAAAACAGTCAACTTCAAGAATTGGCAGACGGCTTTTTATGCGTAGATTCCGCAGCCCTAACGAGAGGGCCAGAACCTATGCAACGAACCAAAGCACGGGCTCGCGCTAGCGAGCGCAGATCGACCGCCAAATCGACCGGCGGTGTTGATGCGGACCGGCCGCGTATCTCCCATCAAGTGGTGATCGCCGGCGGCGGCCCGACCGGGTTGATGCTGGCCGGCGAACTGTCCCTGGCCGGCATCGATGTCGCCATCGTCGAGCGGCGCGAGAACCAGGATCTCGCGGGCGTGCGCTCCGGCGGCCTGCATTCGCGCACCATCGAGATCTTCGACCAGCGCGGCATTGCCGATCGGTTCCTGTCGCAAGGCCAGACCGCCCAGGTCGCGGGTTTCGCCGGCGTTTCGCTTGATATCAGCGACTTCCCCACCCGCCACAATTACGGGCTGGCGCTGTGGCAAAAGCACATCGAGCGCATCCTTGCCTGCTGGGTCGATGAACTTGGCGTCACGGTCTACCGTGGCCGCGAGGTGACAGGCTTCGTGCAGGATGCAGGCGGCGTCGATGTCGCGCTGACAGATGGCGGGTCGCTTCGTGCCGATTATCTTGTCGGCTGCGACGGCGGCAGAAGCCTCGTGCGCAAGGCGGGGGGCATAGAGTTCCCCGGTTCCGAGCCGACAACCAGCAATTTGATCGCCGAGATCGAGGTAACAGAAGAGCCGCAATGGGGTATCCACCGCGATGCCATCGGAATTCACGGCCTCAGCAGACTGGAAGACGGTACGGTGCGGGTGCTGGTGACCGAACGCGAGGTCGGGGCCGGCGGCGTGCCCACATTGCATGAGCTCAGCGAGGCGCTCATTGCCGTCTACGGCACCGATTACGGCGTCCACAATCCAACATCGCTGGCCCGCTTCACCGACATGACCCGGCAGGCAGCCTCATACCGCAAGGGGCGGGTGCTGCTGGCAGGCGACGCCGCGCACGTGCATCCACCGGACGGTGGACAGGGGCTGCAGACCGGCGTGCAGGACGCGGTCAATCTGGGCTGGAAGCTCGCCCAGGTGGTCAGGAAAACTGCGCCCGAAAGCCTGCTCGACAGCTACCAGGCAGAGCGCCACCCGATTGCCGCGCGTGTGATGAAAAACACCATGGCGTCGGTCGTGCTCCGTCGCGAAGACGAGCGCACCAAGGCGCTGCGCGATACAGTGTCGGAACTTCTCGGCATGGAAGAGCCGCGCAAGCGTTTTGCCGGCATGTTGTCCGGCCTGGACATCCACTACGATCTTGGCGAGGGGCATCCGCTGCTGGGGCGTCGCATGCCGGATCTCGACCTCGTCACCGCTGCCGGTCCGCTGCCGGTTTTCGCCCTGCTGCATGACGCTCGGCCGCTGCTGCTTAATCTTGGTGAGCCCGGCGCTTTTGGTATCGGCCAGTGGGTGGAGCGGATTCAGCTGGTCGACGCCAGCTACGATGGCGCATGAGAGCTTCCGGTGCTGGGGGCAGTCGAAGCCCCACGCGCAGTGCTGGTCCGGCCTGACGGTTATGTGGCCTGGGTCGGCGGCCCTGAAGCAGCCGGGCTAACCGACTCGCTGACCAAATGGTTTGGGCCGCCTGCCGCAGCATAGCGCGCCGGGTGTTCGACCAAGGAGCTTGACAACGATCGATGCTTAAGCGTGACCCCGGAAATCGGGGGTGCTTTCCGGGGTCACACATGAGCGCGCCAGGCGGGGGGTCCGGCGCGCTCAATGGCCTCCGCCGCCGCTGCCCGCGGGCGGCGCCGGCTTGGCGATGACCAGGGTGAAGACCGCCATGGTCGCGAACAGCACGGTCAGCATGGTGAACACATCCATGAACGACAGCAGCGACGCCTGCTGCTGGACCATGCCCGACAGTTTGGAGATCGCCGCCTTGGTGGCGTCGAGGCCGGGAGTCTGCTGGAAGTCGAGCGTCATGTTCTGCAGCTTGGTCTGCGCCGCCGCACTGCCCCATTCCACATGCTCGGCCAGCCTGGCGTAGTGGAAGGCGCTGCGATCGATCAGCACGGTGTTGATGACGGCAAGGCCGACCGCACCGCCGAGGTTGCGGGTCAGGTTGAACAGGCCCGACGCGTTCTTCAGCCGGTCCGGCGGCAAGGTGCCGAGCGCAATGTTGTTGATCGGCACCATGCACAGCATCATCGAGCTGCCGCGCAGGATCTGCGGGATCAGCAATTCCCAGAAATCCCAGTCGGCGGTCAGATGCGTCATCCACCATGTGCCGGCAGCGAAGCCGAACAGCCCGATCATCATCATGATGCGCAAATCCATCTTGCTCGACAGGATGCCGGAAATCGGCGCAGTGACGAACATCGCCAGGCCGCTGACGAACAAGGCTTCGCCGATCATCATGGAATCGTAGCCGCGGATGCGCCCGAGGAACACCGGGTAGAGATAGGTCAGACCGTACAGGCCGATGCCGATGACGAAGGAGAACAGCGAACCGAAGGCGAAATTGACGTTGGTGAAGGCCCTGAGATCGACGATCGGCTCCTCGGCGGTGAAGGCACGCCAGAAGAACAGCGCCGCACCGACAACCATGATGATGGCGCAGATGAACACGGCCTGTTCCTGCAGCCAGTCATGGTTCGGACCTTCCTCGAGCACATATTCCATGCAGCCGAGAAACGCCGCCATGCCGGCAAGGCCCCACCAGTCGAACTTGCTGAACAGGCCGAGATTGGGCTTGTCGAAATCGATCAGGGTCCAGGTCGTGACCGTCACCAGAATGCCTGGAATGACATTGATGAGGAACAGCCAGTGCCACGACATGGCATGGCTGATATAGCCGCCGACGGTCGGGCCGATGGTCGGCGCCAGCGTCGCCACCAGGCCGATCATCGGCGACACCATGGCGCGGCGCGACGGCGGGAAGATGGTGAAGGCGGCGGCGAAAACGCTCGGGATCATGCCGCCGCCGATAAAGCCCTGGATGGCTCGGTAGACGATCATCTGGTCGATGTTGGTGGCGGTCGCGGCCAGCGCGCTGGCCGCCGTGAAGCCGGCCGCGGCGCCTGCAAACAGCACGCGCGTCGACAGCATCCGGCTGAGGAAGCCCGACAGCGGGATCATCACCACTTCGGCGATCAGATAGGCGGTCTGCACCCATGGGATTTCGTCGGAACTGGCGCTGAGGCCGGCCTGGATCTCGGCCAGCGAGGCTGAGACGATCTGGATGTCGAGGATCGCCATGAACATGCCGAACACCATCGCCAGGAAGGCGATGAGGCGGCGCGTCGAGATGGTCGTCGGCACCGCTGGCATGGCCGGCGCCGCTCCTGCTGTTATGGTTGCGGTTGCCATGGCGTTGCTCCCGGCTTTCGCTCAGTTCGCCGCGGCCGGAGCCGTGCGGCTGTCGACGGCGACAACGACGCTCAGGCCGGCGCGCAGCCTGCCTGCCTTCAGCACATCGGCCGGGACGTCGATGCGAACCGGGATGCGCTGCACCACCTTGGTGAAGTTGCCGGTGGCATTTTCCGGCGGCAGGAGCGAGAACACGGCACCCGAAGCCGGCGCCAGCGACGACACCGTGCCTTCGAAATCATGGCCGTCCGTGGCGTCGACCGAGACCCGAACCTTCTCGCCGGGCACCAGCTTGGCCAGCTGCGTCTCCTTGAAGTTGGCAACGATGTAGAGCTTGTCCAGCGGCACCACGACGGCGAGCTTCTGGCCGGGGCTGACGAGGTCGCCCTGCTCGACCGAGCGGTTGCCGACGACGCCGTCATAAGGCGCCTTGAGCACAGTGAAGGACAGATCGCGCGCGGCCTTGTCGCGGTTCAGCCGCAGCGAAGCCAGCGTGCTGGCCGATTCGGCGCGCTGCGCTTCGAACACGCCGATATTGGCCTGTGCGGCTGCAATCTGCGCGTCGGCGCCGACAAGGGCCGCATTGGCCTGGTCGAGAGCGGTCTGGGCATCGTCCAGTTGCGCCTGCGTGCCGACATGCGTCTTGACCAGTTGCGCGGCGCGCTGCTGGGCGCGAGCGGCGTTGTCGGCTGCCGCCTGGTCGGCGACCTTGTGCGCCTGCGCCTGTTGCAGCGAAGCTTGCGCCGCCTTGGTCTGCGCGTCGATACGGTCGAGCGTCTTGGCCAGCGTGGCGATCTGCGCCTCCGCCTGGGCAACGGCTATTCTGTAGTCGCCGTCGTCGATCGTCAGCAGCGGATCGCCGGCCTTGACCTGCTGGTTCTCCGAGACCTTGACTTGATCGACATAGCCGGAAATCTTCGGCGAGACGAACGACATGTCGGCCTGGACATAGGCATCGTCGGTCGAGATCAGGAACCGGCCGTCGGTCCAGTAATTATAGCCATACCAGGCGCCGGCGCTGAGCAGAGCGAGGCCGATGATCGGCAGCATGAACGAGCGAGCCGACCGCTTCTTCTTGGCCGGCACCTCGGCCAAAACTTCGGCGGCAGGCTTGATGGGCGCTTCCGGCGCTTCGATAACCGGCGAGACCTTGGCGTTGGGAAAGGGGCGGACTTCGGCGGTGGTTGGCGTGTTCGAGGACATGATATCTCGCTACCGTAGCTACATAAGGAAAATGTGTTATACTGAACCGTTCGGTTCGATGCGAACGTTGACATAGCGCTAAAGCAGGCCCATATCAAGAGCAATCGAACCGCTCGGTTCGAATTATTTCGCGAGGTGTGACTTTAATGGCCGACACGTTACCCGACGTCGAAAATGATCCGTGCGATGTGCTGGATAGTGCGCGTCGCGGCCGCCCGGCGGCGGGCCAGGATCCGGTCAAGCGCAGCCAGATTATCGAGGGCGCGCGGCGCGTGTTCATCGACAAGGGCTTCGAAGCGGCGTCGATGAACGACATTACCCGCGAGGCCGGCGTCTCCAAGGGCACGATCTATGTCTACTTCGCCAACAAGGAAGAGCTGTTCGAGGCGCTGATCGAGGAAGAGCGCGGCACCATCTTCAAGAACATGTACGACATGCTCGACCGCGCCGACGATCTGCGCCAGACGCTGGTGAAGTTCGGCAAGGTGCTGTCGATGAAGATCACCTCGGCCAAGGTCATCCAGGCGCAACGCACCGTGATCGGCGCCTCCGACAGGATACCGGACATGGGCGCGCGGTTTTACGAACGTGGCCCCAAACGCGGCCACGACAAGGTGGTCAAGTTCCTCGATGCAGCCATCGAACGCGGCCTGCTCAAGATCGATGATGTCGATCTTGCCGCCTATCAATTCACCGAACTGTGCCTCGCCGGCCTGTTTCGCCAGTGCATCTTCGCCTACCGCACCAAGGCGCCGAGCCAGGATGAAATCGACCACATCGTGCGGTCGGGCGTCAGCCTGTTCCTGAAGTCCTACGGCACCGAAAAGCTTGCCGAGGAAGAAAGCCACCAGATGATCGCCGTGGAGGCGAAGCCAAAGGCAAAGGCCTAGTTAGCCAAAGGTCTTTTTTCGCAACTTCGGACGGAAAACCGCTTCACACTTTTCCTGGAGTTGCTTTTAACCGCCATTGGCCGCCAGCACGATCGCCGCGCGCAGTTCGTCCAGACCCTCGCCCTTTTCCGACGACGTGGCGAGCACGAACGGAAACGCCGCCGGCCGCTTCTTGATCTTGGCGAGCGTCTCTTCGATGAGGCGCGGCACGCCGGCGGCCTTGATCTTGTCGGTCTTGGTCAGCACGATCTGGTAGGACACCGCCGCCTTGTCGAGTAGCGACAGCACTTCGTCGTCCTTGGCTTTGATGCCATGGCGGGAATCGATCAGCACATAGACCCGCTTCAGTGTCACGCGGCCCTTGAGATAATCGAAGACCAGCTTGGTCCAGTCGTCCACCTTTTCCTTCGGCGCGCTGGCATAGCCGTAGCCCGGCATGTCGACCAGCGCCATTGGCGGCAAGTCGGTGCCTTCGCCGGAAAACCCGCCCGGCACGAAATAGTTGAGCTCCTGCGTGCGCCCCGGCGTGTTGGAGGTGCGCGCCAGCCCGTTATGGCCGACGAGCGCATTGATCAGCGACGACTTGCCGACATTGGAGCGGCCGGCAAAGGCGATCTCAGGCGGCCCCTCCGGCGGCAGGAACTTCATCGCCGGCACGCCGCGGATGAAGATCCACCCCTTGGTGAACAGGTCGGTGCCGGTGACGGTGTTGCCCAGCGCGTTCAAATTGCTGCCTCCAGCCTCGAAATATCGGCGCCCCGGATGGCGTTGAGGTTGCGGCCGATCTTGTCCACCGGCCAATTCCACCACGCCACAGCCAGCAACCGCCGCACCGTCCTGTCGTCGAAACGCATCTTCACCACCTTTGCCGCATTGCCGGCGACGATCGCATAGGCCGGCACGTCATGCGTCACCACTGATTTCGCCGCCACGATGGCGCCATTGCCGACCGACACGCCGGGCATGATCACCGCATCCATGCCGATCCATACATCATTGCCGACCACCGTGTCGCCGCGCACTTCCTGCGACCACGTCTTCGGGTCGAAGCCTTGCTCCCAGCCATGGCCGAAAATGTTGAACGGATAGGTGGAAAAGCCGGACATGGCATGGTTGGCGCCGTTCATGATGAAGCGCGCGCCCTCGGCGATGGCGCAGAACTTGCCGATGATCAGCTTGTCGCCGATGAAGGGATAATGATGCAGCACGCATCGCTCGGCGAATTTGTCCGGTCCGTCAGGATCGTCATAGTAGGTGAACTCGCCGATCTCGATATTCGGTGCGGTGACCAGGGGCTTGAGGAAGCCGACGCGGGTGTGCATCGGGATCGGGTGTTTGATGTCTGGGTTGGGTCCGTCCATGGCGAGATCCGTCGAGAGTGGCGCAAATTAAAGCCGCCATTCTAGATGGCGTGATCCGCCCTATAGCACCAATCGCCCGATGAGCGAGCCCTGCTGGGCTTCGATGTTCAGTTCGTGCCGCGGCAGATCACGATCAGGTCGACCGCCGCCGTCGGCTAAGGCGCCCTGAAACCCAAAAAAACGGGGCCCTGCGAAGGACAAGCAGGACCCCGGTGGTGTCGAAGACGGCTTCAAAAGAATGGCACCTCCTCGTGAGGTGGGGAAGGCAGACCGAGAAAGCCCGTCGCAGCCCGCCGTCATTCCCCGTTGCGTAAAGCCGTTACTTCGGCAACAGCACCTTGTTGACGACGTGGATGACGCCGTTCGACTGGTTGACGTCGGCGACCGTCACCTTGGCGGCGCCGCCGGACTCGTCGACGATGTAGAGCGAGCCGCCCTTGACCTCGGCGATCAGCGTGTCGCCGCTAACGGTCTTCATCTCATACTTGCCGCCCATCGCCTTGGCCTTGGTCATCATCTCCTTGGCCGAGATCTTGCCGGCCACGACATGGGCGGTCAGGATCTTGGTCAGCTTGTCCTTGTTTTCGGGCTTCACCAGCGTGGCGACGGTGCCGGCCGGAAGTTTCTTGAAGGCGGAATCGGTCGGCGCAAACACCGTGAAGGGTCCCGCGCTTTCCAGCGTGTCGACCAGGCCGGCGGCCTTGACGGCGGCAACCAGCGTCTTGTGGATCGGCGAGTTGAGGGCGTTCTCGACGATGTTCTTGGAGGTCAGCATCGCAGCGCCGCCAACGGCGGGATTGGCGTGCGTATAGGCCGTCGTCGCTGCGAGGCCCGATAGAGCCAGGCCGACGGAAAAGCATAATGCCTTGAGGATGGACTTTGCCATTGGAGAACCCTTCTGGTGCGACAATTGTTGATTCGATTGTCGGGAAGAGTTACGCGGCGATTGCGGGAAAGTTTCGGTGCAGAGTAAAAAATGATAATGATAACAAATACTTAAAGGCGAATGCCCATTCCACGCGCCGCATCCCCGCGATGGACATGACGGGGTCACGGATCAAAAACAACGGTCTTCGGATTAGGGCTGATCGGTGTTGATCGGCCTTGGCGGTACAAGCAGCAGCCACGCCGGTTGCACGCCGCAAGTTTCGCGCCTCACGGGAACGTGATGCGCGCCTCGTCCACAAAAAACACCGGACGAGCCGGGGCTTTGATTGCCACGCCGTTTATTCAGCCGGCGAGGGTTTCTTTCGGAACAATGCCGTCAGATTGTCCCACAATTCGATCTTGGCGCCCTGGCGCTTCATGATCACGCCCTGCTGCAGGATCGACAGCGTGTTGTTCCAGGCCCAGTAGATGACGAGGCCGGCCGGGAAGCTGCCCATCATGAAGGTGAAGATCACCGGAATCCAGGTGAAGATCTGCGCCTGCGTCGGATCCGGCGGCGTCGGGTTCATGCGCATCTGCAGGAACATGGTGATGCCCATGACCACCGCCCAGGCGCCCATATGCGGCAGGAATGCCGGTGGCGCGAAGGGCAGCAGGCCGAACAGGTTGAAGACCGAGGTCGGATCGGGCGCGGCCAGATCCTGGATCCAGCCGAAGAACGGCGCGTGCCGCATCTCGATGGTGATGTAGAGCACCTTGTAGAGCGAGAAGAACACCGGGATCTGCAGTGCCACCGGCCAGCAGCCGGCGAGCGGATTGATCTTCTCGGTCTTGTACAGCTCCATCATCGCCTGTTGCTGCTTCATCTTGTCGTCCGCGTATTTCTCGCGGATCTCGAGCATCTTGGGCTGCACCTTCTTCATGTTCGCCATCGACGCATAGGATTTGTTGGCGAGCGGGAAGAAGAGGGTTTTGACGACGACGGTGGTGGCAAGGATGGCCAGACCGAAATTGCCGAAGAATTTGTACAGCGTGTCGATCAGGTAGAACATCGGCTTGGTGATCCAGATGAACCACCCCCAATCGATCAGCCGGTCGAACAGCCTGATCTGGCGGTCCTGGGCGTAGGCGTTGATCTTGTTGACTTCCTTGGCGCCGGCGAAGATCTCGGTCTCCACCTTCGCCGACTGGCCGGCGGCAATGGTGATCGGGTCGGTGAGGAAGTCCGACTGGTAGCGCGGGCGGCCATTGTCGTAATAGGCATAGTGCGGCTGGAAGGGCTGCTTCTCGGTCGGCACCAGGGTGACCGCCCAATATTTGTCGGTGATGCCAAGCCAGCCATCGGTCGATTTGCTCGGCGTATAGAGCTTGTTCTTCTCGATGTCGGCGTATTTGTGCTCCTGCAGGCCTTCGGTTCCCGTGACGCCGATCAGGCCTTCATGCAGCACATAGGAGCTGGCGACGGCCGGCTTGTCGAAACGGATGACGCGGCCGTAATTGGACAGCGTGACGGGGGTCGAGCCTGAATTCTGCACCGCATCGGAAACGGTGAACATGTAGTCGCCGTCGACGGAGATCGTGCGCTTGAAGGTCAGGCCCTTGTCGTTGGTGAAGGTCAGCGTCACTGGCGTCGCCGGCGTCAGCGTCACTGGCGTCGCCGGCGTCAGCGTCGCATTGCCGTCGACGCTCCAGACCGTTTCCGGGCCCGGCACCGTGCCGGTCGTGTCGCTCCCGACAAAGCCGATCTCGGCAT
The DNA here is from genome assembly GCF_040320155.1 of Mesorhizobium sp. M0771. Taxonomy (NCBI): domain Bacteria; kingdom Pseudomonadati; phylum Pseudomonadota; class Alphaproteobacteria; order Hyphomicrobiales; family Phyllobacteriaceae; genus Mesorhizobium; species Mesorhizobium sp. M0771. The sequence continues at coordinate 96,006 of NZ_JAMYPC010000004.1, forward strand.
AATAGCCGGTGGGCAGCGCCTGCGGATTGAGCAGCTGGATCTGCGGCGATGTCTTGTCGACCGTCTCGGTGTAGTGCTTGAGCTTTAGGTCGTCGAGGCGGGCGCCGGTGAGGTTGATCGAGCCCGACAGGCTCGGCGTGTCGATGTTGACGCGGGCCGTCTTGGCCACTTCCTGCGCGCGGCCTTCCGGCGTCGTGACATAGGTGCCGGGCGCGTTTGGAATGGCGCCGGGCGCTGCGGGCGCCGGCGTGCTGCCGGGGTTGGCGGCCTCGGCCGCCTTCTTCTGCTCCGCCGCCCGCTGCTCTTCGATGCGGGCCGCCTCGCGCTGCTGTTCGCTGCGCGGCAGCACATAGAAATATTGCCACAGCCCGAGGATCAGCACCGACAAGACGATGGTGATGTAGAAGTTCCGGTTGTTTTCCATCGAAAGCCCTTGGCCTATCGTGTTCCGCTGAGACGGCGGGAGAGTTCGGCCTTCAACTGGCCGAACGGAATGGTGAGCACGTCTTCACGCCCGACGATGACATAGTCATTGCCGGGCGCCATGTCACTTGCGGCATGGGTGCGCACGGCTTCTTTCAGCCGCCGCCTGACGCGGTTGCGGACAACCGCATTGCCGACCTTCTTGGTGACGGTGAAGCCGACGCGCGGCGGCAGGCCGTCATTGCGATCGAGAACTTCAACGAGAAAAAGCCGCCCGCGCCGCTTTTCACCGCGGCGGACGGCCAGGAATTCCGCACGTTTCAGAAGCCGCTTGGGGTTTGGTCCCACTGGCTTGCCGGTTGCGGGCAACGATCTCGTCTTCCGTTCAGGCGCTGAGCCGCTTGCGGCCGCGGTTGCGGCGAGCTGCGACGACGCCGCGACCACCCTTGGTGGCCATGCGAGCACGGAAACCGTGCCGGCGTTTGCGGACGAGTTTGGACGGTTGGTAGGTACGCTTCATTTGTTTTAATACCGCGGGGTGCGGCCCTTCTTGATTCTGTCACTGTGTAACAGGAGCTTTGCCGGGCCGGCATTGGCGCGATCGAAACCGCGCCGGGACGAATGGCCCGAGCGTGAGCGGCTTATAGAAAGAAGGGTTTTGGGAGTCAATCCAGCGCGAACTATGAGTTCGTCGCAGCGCGAACGTCAGTTCGTCGCAGCGCGAACACCCAGTTCGAGGCGGTCTTTTATTGCTGGCGCCATCGTCCAACGAAGGATGAAATTGGCAAAAAAGCCGCAATCACCTAATCTCAACCGATCAAGCGTTTGTGAAGACAGGCCTTAATGAGCGAAGTTGCATCAGCGGATGAAGGGAGCGGCCCGGCGACAGCCGATGCCAGCCCGGCGACCGTTCGCCCGGTTGCGAGCCGTTCGGTGCCCAATCGTTCAGTGCCCTTGGCGCGCGGCCTGTCGACCAAGCTGCTCTTGCTCACCATTGTCTTCGTGCTCCTGGCCGAAGTCCTCATTTTCCTGCCCTGGATCGCCAGCTACCGCCTGGCCTGGCTGAAGGAGCGGCTAAGCACCGCTGCCGCGGTGTCGATCGTGCTGGTGCAGGGCGAGCCCAATTCGCTCTCCCGCGCCGCCCAGAACGACGTGCTGATGGCAATCGGCGCCAAGGCGATCGCGGTGCGCGACGGCGGCGTGTCGCGCCTGCTGGTGGTGGCCGAGATGCCGCCGCAGGTCGACGAGCATATCGACATCGCCAATGTCGGCATGATCAAGGGCATGACCGGGGCGCTGGATACGCTGTTCTTCGGCGGCAAGCGCATGCTCAGGGTGTTCGGCCCGGTCGGCGACAGCGACAAGGAATTCGAGCTGATCATGCCCGACTATTCCCTGCGCAACGCCATGCTGCGCTATTCGCGCAACGTCGCCTTCGTCTCGCTGCTGATCTCGTTGTTCACCGCAATGCTGGTCTATGCCGCGATCGACCTGATCATGATCGGCCCGATCCGCACCATGACGCGCTCGATGCTGTCCTTCTCCGAGGCGCCCGACGATCCAGGGCGCATCATCCACCCGGCCGCCCGCGCCGACGAGATCGGCGTTGCCGAGCGCGAACTGTCGCAGATGCAGGAACGGCTGCAAAAGATGCTGTCGGAGCAGAAGCACCTTGCCGACCTTGGCCTCGCCGTCTCCAAGATCAACCACGACATGCGCAACATCCTGGCCTCGGCGCAGCTGATGTCGGACCGCCTGCGCCTGGTCAAGGACCCGACCGTGCAGGCCTTCGCGCCAAAGCTCTTGCGCGCGCTCGACCGCGCCGTCTCCTATTCCGAAGGCGTGCTCCACTATGGCCGCACGCAGGAGCCGGCGCCCTCACGCCGCCGCTTGCGGCTGCGCCAGCTGGTCGACGACGTCCACGGCCTGCTCGACATCGAGGACGGCATCGAATTCGTCAATGCCGTCGAGCTCGCCTTCGAGGTCGATGCCGATTCCGACCAGCTGTTTCGCGTGCTCACCAATCTGTGTCGCAACGCGGTCCAGGCGATGGCGGCCGACGCCGAGAGCGCGCTGGTGCGCCGGCTCGCCGTATCGGCCGAGCGCATAGGCAGCGTAAGCCGCATCATTGTCACCGACACCGGTCCCGGCCTGCCGGCGAAGGCGCGAGAAAACCTGTTCGCGGCGTTTCGCGGCTCGGCCCGCAGCGGCGGCACCGGCCTTGGCCTGGCCATCGCGCATGAACTGATCCGCGCCCATGGCGGCACGGTGGAGCTGGTCGAATCGATCGGCGGACGCACCACCTTCGCCGTCACCATCCCCGACCAGCCGGTCCGCCTCGACCAGGCCCGCAGCGGCCTGCGCCGCCCGGCCTGAGCTGTATTTGATATTCAGCCGAAGTCGGACTTAGCTGAATCTCAGCACACCTTGATCGGCACCGTCGAAAGCAGCTGCGACAAAACTTTTGCCGGATTGGCTTGCTTTTCGGAAATTCAGTCGCTAGGGAACACGTCTTGTCGCGGCCGGTCGTCAGGATCGGTTAGCGGGGCTATGTAAAGCATGGCCTGTTGCGCGCCCGTAGCTCAGCTGGATAGAGCACCAGACTACGAATCTGGGGGTCAGGAGTTCGAATCTCTTCGGGCGCGCCATTTCTGCCGAATCTGCGATTTCCTGCGATCCGCTAGCCGGTCTTGGGCTCGCATATGAAGAGCAGGTCGCGGAACACGTTGCCGAGCACCGCCTCATCCGAGTGCTGGAGAACTGGACGCCGCCTATTCCGGGCTTCTTCATTTATTACCCCAGTCGTCAGCCTGACTGCGCTATAAACGCGCTGCGATGTTCTTGAAACGGGAGAGTACGCGGCGACCGTTATCTGGGCGCAGCGACGCTGAATGCTCATTCACGCCGCCGCGCAGCACGCTCACTTTTCTTCCGCCTTTCCCGGATCAGGGCCCAATAGGCCTCGCTCCAGCCAGATACCGCTCATTGTCAAACGGCTCGGCGTGGGTGCTGTCCGGGCTCCACATGTGGCGGTGGGTCTCCGTCAGATTGCCGAGATAGACATGCAGTGCGCCCGAGCGGGCGCTGCCGGTGTTGGCGACCGCATGCACCGTATCCGGGTTCATATGCACCACCGCGGGCGCCGCGACGTCGTGGCGTTCCGGCGCATCGATCTCGCTGCCGTCGACGGGATAGATGAAGTTGGTCTCGCTGCCCTTGTAGATGCCGATCAGCGCATCCATCAGATGGTTGTGCGGCGGGTACTGCAGGCCGGGCGAAAGCGTGATGTGGTAGATGGTCAAGTCAGGGCTGGCATGCAGCAGCACCTCATCGTCGTCTTCCTCATGCGCGAGCACGCCTGATGCATGGAAGCGATCGGTGTGTTCGCGCAGCACCGCCTTGACCCGTTCGATGGCATGAGCACCTTTGGCTGCGTTGACGATATCGGCGGTTACGGCGTAGAGAGGCGAGTTGGCGGCAAGAGACATTTGTCGTCATCTCCATTGGGAAGCTCAACCAATACAGCTGAGATGCTCAGGCTAGCGAATGCCGACAGACCCGTCAACCGGATGGTCGAAACCGGCAAGCAGACTACGCGGGCAGACTACGCGGGCAGACCACGCGGGCAGACCACGCGGGCAGACCAAACGGGCAGGCAGATATGGCTCTTCCGAAATCAGTGTCACCGTCCGCCGTCAAGGCGCCGTCGACCGCCGACATATTGCGCAGCGAGGAAGCTTATGAGCAGCTGAAGAGCGACATCGTCGCCTGCGTCCTGCAACCCGGCGAAAGCCTGACCGAAAAGCAGATCGGCGACCGCTACCAGATCAGGAAGGCGACGATCCGCTCGGCTTTGGCCCGCCTGACGCAGGAAGGGCTGATCAAGAGCGAGCCGCGCCGCGGTTATGTCATCGCACCGCTTAGCCTGCGCGACGTCAACGAGATCTTCGACGTCCGCAGCCTGATCGAACCGGAAGTGTTCCGGGTGGCCGCGGCAAACCTCACCGAACGCGGGCTCGACGACATCAGGCTGGCGGCGCAGAAGGTGCTGAAGCCGGAGACGCTGCGCAGCCATGTCGCCTTTCTAGCGGCCGACCGCGCCTTTCGCCTGGCCCTGGCTGAACTCTCTGGCAATCTGCGCCTAGTTCGCCTGCTCGACCAAACGCTCGACCAGTCGGAGCGTGTCCTCCATCTCGGCTTCAAATCGCGCGACTTCACGCAAGCGATCATCGGCCAGCAGAAGGAGTTGGTGCTTGCCTGCGAGCTGGCCGAAGTCTCGGCCATCGCAAAGCTTGCCCGCTCGCAGTGCCTGTCGCTCAAGAAGCAGGTGCTCGAGGCCTTGCTCGCCGGCTCCAAGCTGCAGGACGCCAATTTGCAAAGCTTCGCCTGAGGCGCGAAGCCCGCGCTCTCTGGCCGATGCTTACTCGTCGATGAAGCGGATGTCCGCATCGGCAAGGCAATAGGGCGCGTAGCGGAAATCGCGGATATGGCTGACCTTTCCATCCTGCCAGTCGACCAGCATGAAGCCGCGCACGGCGTCATCTCCCGTTTGCGGGTTGCGGATCAGGATGGCCGGCCTGCCGTCGACGAAGCCGAGCGACAGCGCCCAGTCCTGGACACGGTCGTAATTGCCGAAATAGTTGGAAACCTGCGCCTTACCGCGCATGCGGGTGCGGTTGACGATTTCAAGCTGGATATCCTCGGCGATCAACGCGCGCACGGCGTCGAAGTCGCGCGCGTTGAACAGGTCGACATAGCGGCGCAGGCGCCGCTCGTCACCGGCGTCGAGCTTTGGGGCAGGCGCCTGCTCGTCCTGTGACGCCAGCAGGCGCAGCTGCGACCGCCCGCGATGGAGCGCTGCCTTGGTCGCAGCCAGGGTCGCGCCGGACACTTCGCAGGTTTCGTGCAGGCTGAGGCCAAGCACGTCGACAAGGATCACGGCGCTGCGCTGCACTGTTGCCAGCTGCATGAAGCTTCGCAGGCTGGCGGCGGTGGCGAGCCTCGCATCGGCGCTTGCGGAGGGGTCTTCGATCGTCGTCATGTCGGTCTCGCTCATGCGCGCCTGCTCCCGCTGGCGCCGGCGCAGATGATCCTGCGCGGCATTGTGGGCTATGCGGAACAGCCATTGCTCCGGACGCCCAACGGTGGCGTCGCCGTCGATGGCCTGCAGTGCCTTGATCAGTGTCTCCTGGACGATGTCCTCGCCATCGATCACCGAGCCGGCCATGCGGGCGCAGTAGCGGTGCAGCTTCGGTCGCAAGGCGCCGAGCATCGCCTCCAGGGCAACGCGGTCGAGTTTTGCTGTGTTCATCCTGTCCGTTCCCAAAATGCCGGTCTTTGCATTCAAGCCGGCACGACCTCGCCGGCCAGCATACGATAATTGCCGACGATCTTTGCCGGCGATCTGGCAAGCGGCGTCGAGCGGCGCCCGGCATGATCGGCGCTGAAGGCCTTGAAGGCTGCGAGCCCCGTCAGGCCGTCGCCATCCTGGCTGACAAGATGGATGAACTCGCCATTCTCCAGTTCCAGGACGAGGTAGCGCACGGATTGCGGCTTCGTGTCGTCGAGTGCCTCGAACACCTGTGCAACCAGCATACGGTTCTCGGCGATGCTTTCGTCCTTCACGCCGTAGCGGATGAGATTGTAGCCCATTGTCGTCTCCTGTTTTTCAACTCTGCACAGAGAAGACGTTTCGCGGCCTCGAAAAGATTCGTCGCCCGGCGAATCTTTTCGATCGTCCGGATCGTCTTTCCCGTCGACGGCTGCGCGGCAGCCGTCCAGGAGCAGGAGAGACCCATCATGCACATCCAGTTTGCCGAATTGCCGGTGTTCGACCAGGACCGCGCCAAGGCCTTCTACACCGGACATCTTGCTTGCCAAGTGGCGGAGGACCAGCTGATGGGCGACAGCGGCTGGCGCTGGATCGAGCTGACATTTCCCGGCGCCGTCACCAATTTGCATTTCGTCAAACGCCCCGATGACACGCCGGGCACTGAGCCCGTGCTGGTGCTCGTTGATGGCGATGTCGAGGCAACGGTCGCGGGCCTGAAGGCGCGCGGCGTCGAAATCATCACCGAGCCGCAGGAAGCGCCTTGGCAGCCGGGCCGCACAGTCGCCGAATTCCGCGACAGCGAGGGCAACCGCATGGTTGTCGCCAGCAAATGATCGGACCCGGCGCAAAGCCGAACTTTGACATGAGAACAACAGGAGAGATGGACATGACCCCCCAAACGTCGACGCTGAAAGTACCGGGCGCCAGCCTCTATTATGAGATGCGCGGTTCCGGCCCCGTACTGTTGATAATCCCCGGCGGACCGCAGGACGCCGGCGTCTTCGCCGATGTCGCGGGCCACCTCGCCGACCGCTACACGGTGGTCGCCTATGATCCGCGCGGCAATTCGCGCAGCACCTTCGACGGAGAGCCGCAAGAGCAGGACCTCGATGTCCATGGCGACGATGCCGCGCGATTGATCGAGGCGCTTGGCGCCGGACCGGCCTATGTGTTCGGCACCAGCGGCGGCGCCCAGATCGGGCTCAACCTCGCCGCCCGCCATCCCGGCCGGGTTCGTGCACTGGTGGCGCATGAGCCGCCCAGCATGATGCTGCTCGACGACCCGTCGCCGTCACTGGCCGGCATGCGCGACCTGCACGACACCTATCGCAGCCAGGGTGTCGAGGCGGCGATGCAGAAATTCTTCAGCGAGAACAGCCTGTCGGAAGGGCCGGGTCAGGATGAAGCCGGGCCGCAGGACGGACCGCCTTCGTTCGAACCGTCGCCCGAGGAGGCCGAGACCTTTGCCAGGGTCAGCGGCAATTTCGAATACTGGCTGGCGCATGGCGTCATGCCGCTGTCGCTCTACCGTCCTGATATCGAGGCGCTGCGCGGCCGCCCGGTCGTGGTCGGCATCGGCGAAGAGTCCATCGGCCAGCCGATCGACGGCATGGGCAAGGCGCTGGCCGACGGGCTCGGCAGCAAGCGCGCCGCCTTCCCCGGCGACCACATGGGCTTTGCGCCCTATCCCGACCGCTTCGCCGAGACCTTGCACCTGACGCTCAGAGGCGCGTGAGATCGTCAGTTCAACAGGAAAGGAGCGTCCGCATGCACAATGCGGACGCCCTTCTCCCATGAAATTACCCGCTAAGATTGCTGTATCAGACGGCCTCCCAGCCTTCCTTGCCGCCGGCGCGGAAGATGGCGTCGATGACCTTCTGGTTGAGCACGGACTCCTCCAGCGTGAAGACACGCTCCTTGCCACCCTGTGCCGCCCTGGCAAACGTCTCGACCTCGCGCCGGTATTGCTGCGTGCCGGGAAAGCGGAACACCTGCGCCTCCGTATGGTTCTGGTTGTGCAATTCGATGCGGTGATGGTCGTAGAGCCCGGCATTGAACGGCGAGAACACCTCGATGAAACCCTTCTCGCCGTGGAACACCATCACCTGCCGCGCCGCCATCTGCGTCGACAGATAGAAGGACAGTTCGAAATCGCCGAAATCGGCGCGGATCGAGGAATAGATGTCGGTGCCGAATTTCTTGTCGCGCTCGATCGTCGCCTGCACGCGCAGTGGCTCCTTGCCGCTCGAAAACCGCGTCGACACCGTCGGATAGACGCCGATATCAGGCAGCGCGCCGCCGCCGAGATCGAGCTGGTTGCGCATGTTGGTGGGATCGACATTGTAATAGGAGAAGGCGCCCTGCACATGGCGCAGCCGGCCGATGGCGCCATCGGCGATGAGATCGCGCACCTTGATCCATTGCGGGTGGTAGATGACCATGAAGGCCTCGCAGACCAGCACCTTCTTCTGGTCGCGCAGCTTGATCAGCGGTGCGATATTCTTGGCGTCGAGCGCCAGCGGCTTTTCCACCAGCACATGCTTGCCCGCTTCGATGGCCTTGGCCGTCCACTCGACATGCTGCGAGGTCGGCAGCGGGATGTAGACGCCGTCGACGTCTTTCGAAGCGAGCAGCTCCTCATACGAACCAAAGGCATGCCTGGCGCCGAACCGCTCGCCCAGGGCCTCGGCCTTCGACAGGTCGCGGCTGGCGATCGCGGACAAAACGCCATTCTCGGCCTCGACGATTGCCGGCAACAATTGCTCGCGGCCGATCTTGGCCGTCGACAAAACACCCCATCGGAACATCAGGCTTCTCCTATCGATTTACAGGCGAGGAGGTTTGCCCGAAATTGCAGGAAAAGCCAATGCGGATCGCTGGTCCTGCTAGCCTCGCTTGCCCGTTAGCGTCATGTCGAAATTGACGATATTCGAATAGATCGGCGTGCCGACATCCATGCCGTACCGGGAGCGCAGCACCTTGCCGGTGACGTGGAATTTAATGACGCCGCCCTTCAGCCCGCCGAGCTCGGCAGTGAACTTTTCCGCAAACGTCTTGCCGCGCGCCGTCAGCCGGCCGCTGACCAGCGCCGTGGTGTCGCTGGTTCGGGTTACGCTGGTCGAGCGGAACTGGATTTCGGGGCTGTTGGCCACGTCGAACACCGCATCGGAGCGCAGGAAGGCGTCGATGCGGCCCTGGCCGGTGCCGACGCTTTCGGGATAGATGGTGAAGTTGACCGCGGAACGGCCGACATCGCTGTTGTCGATGCGGATGGAGCCCTTGAAGCGGCCAAAGGCGCCGTCGAGGCCGCCGCCACCGACCTTGCCGATGGAGAAGCGAATGCTGGAGCTGGCCGGGTTGACCGTGTAGCTGCCGGCGGCGTCGCCGAGGTCCACAGCGGCGGAGACAGGCATGGCAAGGCAAGCGGCAACAGCCGCCAATCCGAAGATGCGCGCATACATGGGTTTTGTCCTTACTGGGGCAGGCGAAGTGTTGCGCCCTCACTCCAATGAACGAATGCGCGGCGCGCGCTATTCCATGTCCTGATCTGACGAAGGCGTGATCATGCGCGTGAGCACGCTGTCGCGCAGCCAGAAATGATGCCGCAGCGCCGCCAGCGCATGCAGCGCAACCAAGGCAATGCCGGCATAGGCGAGATACCAGTGTGCTGCCGCCCAGAAGTTTTCCGCCGCATCGGACACGCCGAGCGGCAGGTTCGGCATCACGAAAAGGTTGAACGGCATGCTGGGGATCTCCAGCATCGACACCGAAACCAATGCCCAGCCGGACAGCGGCACCGCGAGCTGGAAGCCATAAAGTGCCAGATGCGCCAGCGGCGCCGTCCGACGCTCCAGGCCTCCGACCGAGGCCGGCAAGGCCGGGGCCGCATTGCCGAGCCGCCAGGCAATGCGCAGGATGAGGAGGCCGAGCAGCAGGAAGCCGAAGGATTTGTGCAGCTGGATCAGCTCGAAGGCGGTGCGCTGGCTGGTCAACCGCACCATGATGAAGCCGAGCATGAACTGGCCGATGAACAGGATGCCGATCAGCCAGTGGAGGACGATCGCCGCCCAGCCGTAGCGGGTTGAGTTGTTGGTGATGAATGCCGGCATGGCTGGTGAACGAATGGCAGCTGGGCTTTCTTCCACCCTCCCCACAAGGGGGAGGTGGCTAAGCACCGACCTTGAAGAAATCCACAAACGCCCGCAGCGCCGGGCGCATCTGGCGGCGGCTGGGGTAGTAGACGAAGAAACCGTCGAAGGGCGGACACCAGTCTTCCAGCACGCGGATCAAGCGGCCGTCGGCGAGCGGCGCGCGCACATAATCGTCGAAGACGAAGGCGAGCCCTGCGCCGTCGACCGCTGCCTGGGCGATCAGATGGTCTTCGTCGAGGATCAGCGGCCCTTGCGCCGCGATCTCGATCTCTTCGCCATCCTTCTCGAATTCCCAGCGGTAAAGAATGCCGCTGGAAAAACGGAAGCGGATGCAGCGGTGGTCGGCAAGATCGCGCGGATGGCGGGGTCTTGGCATGGTCGCGAAATAGGATGGCGCGCCGACCGCGGCGCCGCGAAGGTCCGGTCCGATGCGCACCGCGATCATGTCGCGCTGCAGGCTCTCACCGAGCCGCACGCCGGCATCGAAGCCGCCTTCGACGACGTCGGTGAAGCGATCCTCGATGACGATTTCCAGCACGATGTCGGGATAGGCCGCGGCAAAGCCGCCGAGCCTGGGCGTCAATGCCAGGTGGGCCGCGGTGCGCGGCACGGTCAGCCGCAGGTTCCCGGCCGGCCGGTCGCGCGCCTCGATCGCCGTTTCCAGCGCCAGATCGATCTCGGACAGCGCCGGCCGCAGCCGTTCGAGCAGCTGCGCGCCCTCCTCCGTTGGTGCCACGCTGCGGGTGCTGCGCGCCAAAAGCCGCACGCCGAGCCGCGCCTCCAGGCTGGACACGGCATGGCTAACTGCCGAGGGCGCGATGGCCAGTTCGCGCGCCGCGCCGCGAAAACTACCGCATTGGGCGACTGTTGCCAGTACAGCGAGTTGAGAAAGATGCGCTCGGTTCTATTTTATAGAACAGCCCGTGCGAATGACAGCCAATTATCGAACGTAAAGCCAGGCGCTATCTCTGTTTCATCGCAACAAGGAGATGCGCCATGAAAACCCGCAAACTTGGTACTGAGCTCGAAGTCTTCCCCGTCGGCCTCGGCTGCATGGGCATGAGCTTCGCATATGGCGGTCAGGCAGAGGTTGACGCAATCGCCACGCTGCGCCGCGCTGTCGAGATCGGCGTGACGTTTTTCGACACCGCCGAAGTCTATGGTCCCTTTGAGAACGAGATCCTTCTCGGCAAGGCGTTGAAGCCGGTGCGCGACAGGGTGACGATCGCCACCAAATTCGGCTTCAAGATTTCCGAGGAAGGCTCAGGCCTCGAACGCATGGTCGGCGTCGACAGCCGCCCGGAGCACGTCAAGGCGGTGGCGGAAGCCTCGCTGAAGCGGCTCGATACCGATGTTATCGACCTCTACTACCAGCACCGCGTCGATCCCGACGTGCCGATAGAGGACACGGTCGGTGCCATGGCCGAGCTGGTGCGCGATGGCAAGGTGCGGGCGCTGGGCCTGTCGGAGGTCAGTGCCGCCACCATCCGCCGGGCGCACGCCGTGCATCCGATCGCTGCCGTGCAGAGTGAGTACTCGCTTTGGAGCCGCGACCCCGAAGACGAAGTGTTCGATGTCTGCCGCGAACTCGGCATCGGCTTCGTCCCCTACAGCCCGCTCGGTCGCGGCCTGCTCACCGGCACCATCGCCAAGCCCGAGGCCCTCAGCGACGACGATTGGCGCCGCACCTTGCCGCGTTTCCAGGCCGACGCCATGGCGGCAAACGCCAAGGTCGTTGCGACGCTGGAAAAGCTGGCGGTGGAAAAAGGCGTCACATCGGCGCAGCTGGCGCTGGCTTGGGTGCTGCACCAGGGCGACTTCATCGTGCCGATCCCCGGCGCAAGAAAGATACGCCATCTCGAGCAGAACACGGCGGCGGTCGGGATCGAGCTGAGCGCGGCCGAGGTGGCGGCGATTGGCGACGCGCTGTCGCCGGATAAGGTGGTTGGCAAGCGCTATACGGAGGAACTGTTGGCGCTGGTGAATGGGTGAACAAGCGGGGGAGCTTGGCGCCCTGAGAAGTCAGCGCGCGGCACCCCCCTCTGTCCTGCCGGACATCTCCCCCGCAAGGGGGGAGATCGGCTGTCGTCGCTGTTTTCGCCAATCACCAACGTTGCAGAAAGTGCGCCAACGATGAAGCTGCCAATCTCCCTCCTTGCGGGGGAGATGGCCGGCAGGCCAGAGGGGGGTGCCTCGCGCCGCCATTTCGTATCACCAAGGCACCACCGTAATCTCCGGCCAGCACGCCTTCGCCCTCGCCCCCTTCGCCTCATGCGTGCGCCTGTTATCCATCAGCCGGTTGGGCGTGATGCGAAACGCGAAGAGGTCATCCAGCCCGAACGGCGCCACGATCTCAAGCTGCTCGTCGGCATCGTATCGCACCCCGACCGCATGCGTCTTCGAGGCGAAATAGCTCACCGACTCGCTGGAGCTCGTATAGCGCGGGCAGGGCTGGCCGAATTTCTGCGGATACCACAGATGCACCCGTGCCTGGTTGCGCACCTCGGCCGGCAGAGCCAGCCCCTCGAAATGCTGCGCCGCCCGGCGGATGACCGCGTCCTCGGCCTCGTAGGACAGGTCGCTGTCATCGAAGTAGAAGAGATCGACATCCTTGATGCCGTAGCCCGGCGGCTTGCCGGTCAGATGGTTCCAGATGCTGTTGTAGAGCGCGCCGGACACCACCAGCCAGTCCGGCAACGCCAGCGTGCGGGCCCGCTCCAGCGCGTCGCTGACGAGCGCATCCGCCAACACCATTGCGAGAAACGCTTCGCGCTGGGCTTCGAACGGCAGACCGGAATAGCGCAGATGGTCCATCGCCCTTTGGAGAGCGATTCGCAGCTGCCGGCAATCCTCAGAAGCAATTCCAGGAAAAAGTGTGTAGCGGTTTTCCTGGGAAAGCGCGCCGCGCTTTCCCTAAGACGCGCTTTCCCTAAGAATTGCGTGAAGGCGAAATATGTAGGGCGGGCGTTAGCCGCTCTACGTTCTCAGCATGCCGCCCGTTTGCTTGCCGACATTGTCGACGATGCGCTTGGCCAGCGCCTCGAAATCCTCGTCGGTGAGCGTCTTTTCAACCGGCTGGATAGACACTTCGATGGCAATCGACTTCTTGGCGGCCCCGAGAGATGCCCCCTCGAACACGTCGAACACCGAAACGCCGGTGACCAGCTTCTTGTCGGCAGCGAGCGCCGCGCGCACCAGCGTACCGGCCTCGACCGCCTTGTCGACGACGAAAGCAAAGTCGCGCTTCACCGCATGGAAGGCGGACAGCTCGAGCTTCGGCTTGGTTTTCGTCGGCTTGGCCTTCGGTTCCGGCACGGCGTCGATATAGACCTCGAAACCGCAGATCGGTCCGGAAACGTCCAACCCCTCCAGCGTCTTGGGGTGGAATTCGCCGAACGTGCCGAGCACGGTCTTCGGGCCGAGCTTGATCGTGCCGGAGCGGCCGGGATGGTACCAGGCCGGACCGCCTGGCTCGATCTGCAGCCTGTCGACCGGGGCGCCGCAGGCTTCCAGCGCTGCAATCGCGTCGGCCTTGGCGTCGAATACGCCGACCGGACCGGAATTGCCGGCCCAACTGCGGCCGGAGCCGTCGAGCTTGGCGGTGCCGCGGCGCACACCGGCCGCAACGCGCCGCTGCTGGTCGGGGCCGTCGCCCTCATAGGTACCGGAGACCTCGAACAGCGCGACATCGCCGATGCCCTTGTCGGCATTGCGCTGCGCGGCGACGATCAGGCCGGGCAACAGCGAGGGCCGCATATCGGACATGTCGGCTGCAATCGGATTGGCGAGCTTCAGCGCCGTCTGGCCGCCGCCGAACAGTTCGGCGTGTTTGGCCGGGATGAACGACCAGGTGAGAACCTCCAGCATGCCCCGCACGGCGAGCGAGCGCTTAGCAATGCGGGTGCGCACCTGCAGCGTCGTCAGGATCTTGGAATTGACCGCTTCATGAGCGCCGAGCGGCTGCGGCGCGATGTTGTCGACGCCGTGAATGCGCATGACTTCCTCGACCAGGTCGGCTTTGCCATCGACATCGGGCCGCCAGGACGGCACCGCCACATCGACGATGTCGTCCGAGCCCTGCGGCTCGAAGCCGAGGCGCGAAAGGATGTCGAGGCTTTCCGCCTTTGGCACTTCGGTGCCGGTCAGCCGCTTTACTTCCGAGATCGGGAAGGAAACGATCTTAGGCTTGTAGCCGGCATAGCCAACGACCTCGGTTTCCGTCGGCTCGCCGCCGCAGAACTCCAGCACAAGCTTTGTCGCCAGCTCGACGCCGGGCACCATGAATTCCGGGTCGACGCCACGCTCGAAACGGTAACGGGCATCGGTGATGATGCCGAGCGTACGGCCAGTGCGGGCCGTGGTGATCGGATCCCAAAGAGCGGATTCGATCAGCACGTCCGTGGTGTTCTCGTCGCAGCCGGAATGCTCGCCGCCCATGACACCGGCGATCGATTCGACGCCATTGTCGTCGGCGATCACGCACATCTGCGGCGTCAGCGTGTATTCGCGCCCGTCAAGCGCCAGCACCTTCTCGTCGTCGCGTGCGCGGCGCACGACGAGATTGCCGGCGACCTTCTTGGCATCGAACACATGCAGCGGCCGGCCACGGTCGAAGGTGACGTAGTTGGTGATGTCGACCAGCGCGCTGATCGGGCGCAAGCCGATGGCGATCAGCCTTTGCTGCAGCCATTTCGGCGACGGCCCGTTCTTCACGCCTTTCACCAGGCGCAGCGCGAAACCGGGGCAGAGCTCCGGCGCCTCGATGGTCACCTTGACCGGCGTTTCACCTTTGCCAAGGACCGCTTCGACCGGCGCGGTCTTGAGCCGGCCAAGCCCGCTTGCCGCCAGGTCCCGGGCGACGCCGTAAATGCTGGTCGCATCCGGCCGGTTCGGCGTCAGATTGATCTCGATCACCGGATCGTCGAGATGCGCGTAAGCCGCGAAGCTGGTGCCGACAGGCGCATCGGCCGGCAGGTCGATAATGCCATTGTGCTCATCCGACAGCTCCAGCTCGCGCTCGGAACACATCATGCCATGGCTCTCGACGCCCCGGATCTTGCCGACGGTCAGCGTCACGTCGATACCGGGCACATAGGCGCCGGGCGCGGCGAAGGCGCCGATCAAGCCGGCGCGGGCATTCGGCGCACCGCACACCACCTGGACAGGGGCTGCGCCATTGCCGGTGTCGACGGTCAGCACCCGCAGCCGGTCGGCGTCGGGATGCTGCACCGCCGTCAGCACCTTGGCGATGACGAACGGCTTCAGGCCGGCCTTGTCGTCGACATGCTCGACTTCGAGGCCGATCGAGGTCAGCCTCTCGACGATCTCGTCGAGCGTGGCGTCGGTGTCGAGATGATCCTTGAGCCAGGAAAGGGTGAGTTTCATCACTATGTTCCGTTTTGTCTGTACCCGCCCGGACCTTGTCCATCGGGTCTGGGTACGCTTGTCTTCAAATGGCGCGGCAAGTCGTCGGGCATATGCACGAAGGGCAGCTGCTCGCGCACATAGGCATGGTGCGTCGGCCGGAAATAGGCCGGCATGTCCATGGCGCCCAGCATGAAATAGATGTGGTCTTCCAGCCGCTCGTCGACATAGGCGATAGGCGAGCCGCAAATGCCGCAGAACGAGCGCGTCACCGGCCCGTTCTCGTACATCTTCAGCGCCTTGCCGGTGAAAGCCACCTGCTCGGTCAGGAAGCCGACAAAGGCCGACACCGGCGCGCCGCTGGCGCGCCGGCAATCGCCGCAATGGCAATAGCTGATATGGTGCGGTTCGACTGATGCCTCGAACCGTACCGCGCCGCAGCGGCAGCCACCCGTGTGCGGCGCCGTCATGCGGAAAGACCTCCGAACAGCGTCGGCATGTCGAGCGGCCTGAAACCGTAATGCGACAGCCAGCGCACATCGGCGTCGAAGAAGGCGCGCAGGTCCGGCATGCCGTATTTCAGCATGGCGATGCGGTCGATGCCCATGCCCCAGGCAAAGCCCTGATATTCGTCGGGATCGAGCCCGCCGGCGCGCAGCACATTGGGGTGGACCATGCCGCAGCCGAGGATCTCCATCCAGTCGGAGCCTTCGCCGAATCGCACTTCGCCGGGCCGCGAGCGGTCGCACTGGATGTCGACCTCGAGGCTGGGCTCGGTGAACGGGAAAAAGGACGGCCGGAAGCGCATCTTGACCTGCGGCACCTCGAAGAAAGCCTTGCAGAATTCTTCCAGCACCCACTTCATGTTGGCGACATTGGCCGATTTGTCGATCACCAGCCCCTCGACCTGATGGAACATCGGCGAGTGGGTAGCGTCGGAATCCTGCCGGTAGGTCTTGCCGGGAATGACGATGCGGATCGGCGGCTTCTGCTTCTCCATGGTGCGGATCTGTACCGGCGAGGTGTGCGTGCGCAACAGCTTGCGCTCGCCCTTTTCGTCCGGCTGGAAAAAGAAGGTATCGTGCATCTCGCGCGCCGGATGCCCTTCGGGGAAATTCAGCGCGGTGAAATTGTAATAGTCGCTCTCGACATCGGGACCTTCTGCGATGGCAAAGCCGAGATCGCCGAAGATCGCCGCGATCTCGTCGATGACCTGGCTGATCGGATGGATGCGGCCGCGCTCGGCCGGCGATTGCCGCACCGGCAGCGTCACGTCGACCGTCTCGGCGGCAAGGCGCGCCGTGACCGCCACATCCTTCAGCTCGACCTTGCGTGTCGTCAGCGCTTCGGTGACGCGGTTCTTCAGGCCGTTGATCGCGGGGCCCTTGACCTGGCGCTCCTCGGCGCTCATCGCGCCCAGTGTCTTCAGCAATTCCGAGATCGACCCCTTTTTGCCGAGAGCCGCGACGCGCACGGCTTCGATAGCAGCCTCATCGGCGGCCGACGCGACGTCGGCCATCAGGGAGTTTTCGAGAGTATCCAAGCCGGTAGCTATGTCGTTCACGGTCAAACTCGCTGTGTTGGGAGTCAACTTTGAGGTGAAAGTCACTTTCAAGTTGAAAGTTCAGCCATAAGAAAAACCCGCGCCAGCCGTGCCAGCGCGGGTTCCCCAATCAGAATTGCGAATGCTGGGAAGCGCTGGGCTCGGAGCCCGATCCCGAAAAGTTGCAGACTTTTCGGAAAGATCGCGCTCCTCGCTAAATTTCCCTGAGCATGATGTTGTCCAAAAAGTCAGCAACTTTTTGGCATCATGCTCTAGGCGACATCGCTTTCAAAAGCATTCGGGGTGGTGTTCTTCAGATATTCGAGCGCGACCTTGGCCTTGGCCACGAGTGCGGCGAACGCCTGCGGTTCATGGATGGCCATGTCGGACAGGATCTTGCGATCGATCTCGATACCGGACTTGTTGAGGCCGTCGATGAAGCGGCCATAGGTCAGGCCATGCTCGTGCGTCGCGGCGTTGATGCGCTGGATCCACAGCGCGCGGAACGAGCGCTTGCGGTTCTTGCGGTCGCGATACGCATACTGCATCGACTTTTCGACCGCCTGCTTGGCGATGCGAATGGTGTTCTTGCGGCGGCCGTAGAAGCCTTTCGCGGCTTTCAGGACCTTCTTGTGCTTGGCGTGCGAGGTGACGCCTCTTTTTACGCGTGCCATGTCATGATCTCCTTAAACGCTGTTCCTGAAACCGAATGCTCAGAGGCCGTTCGGCAGAAAATTCTTGATGACCTTCTTGCCATCCGGTTCAGCCAGAACCATCGTGCCGCGGGCATTTCGAATGAACTTGTTGGAACGCTTGATCATGCCGTGACGCTTGCCGGCCGCAGCCGACAGGACTTTACCCGTACCTGTGATCTTGAACCGCTTCTTGGCGGCCGATTTGGTCTTCATCTTGGGCATTTTGCTACTCCGTATTGGTGGCGCACAATCGCGCTTCTTGTTCGCTTCGGGCGGACCAAAAGCCCGAAAAGCAAATGAAACCGCCACGGCATGCCCTGCCGGGCGGTTTTCTTGGAACGGCGGTCCTATACGTCAAAGCGGGCTGGCGCGCAACACCCGAGCGGCTGCGACGCTCTGTCCGCGATCAGGGCAGCCTGAACAGCACCGGCAGAATGCCCGATTGCTGGGCGCCATCGATGGTCTCGAACACCGGCAACGCCACCAGAAACACCAGCCCGTCGAGCAAGGTGGTCAGCAAGAGGCGCGGCTTGAAGCTGCCGGTGTCGCCTTCCTGGTAGAGCGACAGCTGGGGGAAGAAACGCGGCACCCGCGCCAGATAGGCTGTGTAGGGCGCGCCGAGAACCTCCTTGAGATACCTTTCCTCGCGCAGGATGACGATGTGGAAGGCGCCGGCGCACAAAAGCGCAAACAGGACGATGCCGGAGAACGAGCCGATCTGCGCCCCGACGCCGGCGGCGGCAACGGTCGAGAACACGTAGAGAGGATTGCGGGTGATCGAATAGGGGCCGCCGGTGACCACTTCGGAGGATTTGCGCCCCCCGATATAGAGTGTCGACCACAAGCGGCCGACGACGCCAAGGAAGATCAGCAGCACGCCGACCATCTCGATCGTTTCATGCACCGGGGTATCGGGCGGGAAGGTCGACTGGCCGAACAGCAGTGCCGCAAACAGCACCACCACCAGCACCGCAAGCACCATGCGACGCATGTGCTGGTAGCCGCCCAGCTCCTTGATGGGCGCAGGGTTGATTTCATTGGCCATGTCGGGAATCCGATTGTCGAGAAGCTTTGCCGGCGATCGCGGCGTCTGGACAGGAGAATCGGCGTCCCGCCGATCGCCGGGACGCCATGAGACAGGATTCAGGCGGATTTAGAGCGCAACGCCCGAACTGATCTAGCGCGGCGCCAGCACCATCATCATCTGGCGGCCTTCCAGCTTCGGCTCGGCTTCGACCTTGGCGATGGTAGCCGTCTCCTCGCGCACCTTGTTCAGGAGCTGCATGCCGAGTTCCATATGCGCCATCTCGCGGCCGCGGAAGCGCAGCGTCAGCTTGACCTTGTCACCTTCCTCGAAGAAGCGCCGCACGGCCTTCATCTTGGTTTCGTAGTCATGGCTGTCGATGTTCGGGCGCATCTTGATCTCCTTGATCTCGATGACCTTCTGGTTCTTGCGCGCCTCGGCCGCCTTCTTCTGGTTGGCGTATTTCAATTTGCCGAGATCGAGAATTTTGACGACAGGCGGCACTGCATTGGGCGAGATCTCGACCAGATCGAGCCCTGCCTCTTCGGCGAGCAGCAATGCGTCGTTGATGGAAATATCGCCGCGGTTCTGGCCATCGGCGTCGATCAGCTGGACCCGGGGAACCCGGATATCACGGTTTGAGCGCGGGCCATCCTTGGTGGGCGCCGCTGCTTTGAAAGGTCTGCGAATGGTCGTGGTCTCCTTGGCCGTTTCGTTCAGGGTTTCAATCTAGAATGTTCAGGACGCGCCAATGTGGTGAGCGCGCGGGCGGAGTCAATAGCACAGCGCTGACAGAAAATCACCCTGATCGCAGGCCTGCACCAAACAAAGGATGTCGCGAGCACTTTCCGCCTCGCCTGTGCCTGTGTCAAAAGACCAGCGAGTAAAATCAGGCTCCCACAATCAGGTCCCCAGAACCAGGATTGATCCACAGCCATGACCGCGACCACCCCAACCCTGCTGGATGTCGACGGCATCGATATCGCGGTTCGCCATTCCTCGGGCGCAACGCCCGGCGTCGTCTGGCTCGGCGGCTACAAATCCGACATGCTGGGCACGAAGGCGCAAACGCTGTCGGATTGGGCGGCCAGGGAAGGCCGCGCATATCTGCGCCACGACTATTCCGGCCATGGCGAATCCGGCGGCGCCTTTGCCGACGGTACTATCTCGAAATGGCTTGGCGAGAGCCTCGCCGCCTTCCGGCATTTCACCGAGGGCAAGCAAATCCTGGTCGGCTCGTCGATGGGCGCCTGGATCGCGCTGCGCATGGTGCAGGAGCTGCGCAAGGCGGGCGACAGCAATGTGGTTGGCCTGGTGCTGCTCGCGCCGGCGCCGGATTTCACCGCCGAGCTGGTCGAGCCGGCTCTGACGGAGGCACAGAGGCGCGAACTTCGGGAGAAAGGCTTTTTCGAAGAACCTTCGGACTATTCCGCCGAGCCTTACATCTACACAAGCGCGCTGATCGAGGACGGCAGAGCGAACCGGGTCATGATCGGGCCGATCGATACCCATTGCCCGGTCCACATCCTGCAGGGCTTGGCCGATGCCGACGTGCCGGCAAGCCATGCGCTGAAGCTGGTCTCGCTGCTGCCAGCCGACGACGTCACTTTGTCGCTCATTCCCGACGGCGACCACCGCCTGTCGCGGCCGCAGGATCTCGACATGCTGCTGAGGGCGGTGGCCGACATGGTTCGGCGGGCGGGGTAGGCAAGAATGCGCATTTCCATCCCGATATCCGCCTTTGTCGCGGCAATCGTCGGCTTCGGCGGCACGCTGGCCGTCGTCATTGCCGCCGCCAAGGCGGTTGGCGCCACGCAAGCCGAAACCGCGAGCTGGGTGACGGCAGTGTGCGTGGCGATGGCGATCGAATGCCTGTGGCTGTCCTGGCGCACGAAAATGCCCATCATCACCGCCTGGTCGACACCAGGCCTGGCGCTGATGGCGGCATCGAGCGGCTTTACCATGGCCGATGCGGTCGGCGCCTTCATCGTCACCGGCTTGATGTTGATCGCCACCGGCCTGTTCAAGCCGCTGACCCAGCTTATATCAAGGATACCGACGTCGGTCGCGTCCGGCATGCTGGCCGGCATCGTCGTCACCTTCGCGCTCAATGCCGTCAAGACCATTCCGGTCGACCCCTGGCTGATCCTGCCGCTGATCGCGGCCTTCTTCGTCATTCGCCTGTTCAACCCGGCGCTGTCGGTGCTGGCGGTGCTGATCGGCGGCGGCATCGCCGCCTTCCTGACAGGCCGCGTCGGCGGACTGCCGGCGCCGGAACTGTCGACGCTGACGCTGATTGCTCCGCATTTCAGCGCCGCAGCTGTCATCGGCCTGGCGCTGCCGCTCTACCTCGTCACCATGGCGTCGCAGAACCTGTCGGGTCTCGCCGTCTTGCGCGCCGCCGGCTATCACCCCGAACCCGGCCCGCTGATCGGCGTCACCGGCCTGTTCTCGCTGCTGTCGGCGCCGTTTGGCGGCTCGACCACCAATCTGGCCGCGATCTCTGCGGCGATCTGCACCGGGCCGGACGTCCATCCCGACCCGGCCGAGCGCTGGAAGACCGGACCCTTCTATGCACTTGCCTATCTGATCTTCGCGGTTTTCGGCGCCTCGCTGGTGGCGATCTTCGCAGTGCTGCCGCAAAGCCTGATCGCGCTGGTGGCCGGCCTGGCGTTGATGGGGTCGCTGGCCAACGCGCTGGCGATCGCGCTCAAGGACGAGGACCAGCGCATGGCGGCTACTGTCACCTTCGTTGTCACCGCGTCGGGGCTGACTTTGTTCGGCGTTGGCGCCGCCTTCTGGGGCTTGGTCGCCGGCCTGGTCGTGCTTTTCCTCGAAGCGGTCAAAAAGCGATAATCAATTCAGGACCTTGTCCGGTTTTGGCGGACGTTGTCTTGAATCGCCGTTTTTCTCATCCCATTTCGAATCCACGCAGCCGCTCTTGGCTGTCTCCAACCGAAGGAATGGGAGAAAATGAACACATCCGCATTGATCCGCCCGGCCTGGACGCCGGCGACCATCGCGCTGATGGTGATCGGCTTCATGGTGTTCTGGCCGCTTGGCTTCGCCATGCTCGCCTACATCATCTGGGGCGACCGGCTTGACGGCTTCAAGCGCGACGTCAACCGGGCCACCGACGGCATCTTCGCCGGCTGCCGTCGCGGTTCCGACAAGGCCGCGCGCTGGGGCCACGGTTCGGCCCGCACCGGCAATGTCGCTTTCGACGACTGGCGCGAGAAGGAACTCGAACGCCTCGCCGAAGAGCGTCGCAAGCTCGATGAGATGCTGAGCGAGTTCGATGAGTACGCCCGCGAATTGCGCCGCGCCAAGGACCAGGACGAGTTCGACCGCTTCATGGCCAACCGCAACAAGTCGACAGCGCCTGCAAAGACAGGCTCGGCCGAAACGGCCAAGCCCGCGACGCCCAAGCGCAAGGGCCCGAACCTGCTTGACGACTGAGGCTGCGCGCATGACCCCGAAAATCGAAACCGATTTTCGGAAAGGTTCATGCGCCGAATTAGAGTGCTACAGCGTCCTTTGCGCGTCAGAGACGCGCGGCGCTCTAAGACAGGCCTTGGCATGATGGACGGCGTCGCGCGAGCGGCGCCGTTTCTTTTTTGTTCTGGTCGTTTTCCTCGAATCGCGTATCGTTCAGCCATGTCCTTCGGCTTTTTCCGCAACCTGACCAAACCAAAACCCTCGCCTGTCGAAGAGCGAGAGCACGTCGTTGCCGGCCGCACACTGCCGCTCAGGATCGTCGAGAGCGCCCGCGCACGGCGGCTGACGCTGCGCATCGATTCGGGCGGCCAGGGGCTGCGCATCACCGTGCCGCCGGGCTTGCGCCGCGGCGAGGTGGAGAAATTCCTTCACCGCCACCAGGACTGGCTGGAGCAGCGTCTGGCCAAGGTGCCGACACGGCCGCAAGTGCGCCCCGGCATCAAGATCCCGATACGCGGCGTCGCGCATCGCATCGTCCACGAACCGTCGAAACGCGGCACCGTCACCGTGTCGCGCGACGAGCGCGGTCCGCTGCTGATCGTCCATGGCGAGCGGATACATTTGCCGCGCCGCATCGCCGATTTCCTCAGGCGTGAGGCCAAGAAGGACATCGAGAAGCTGGTGGTCAAGCATACCGAGGCCATCGGCAAGCGCGCCAAGGCGATCCGCTTCAAGGACACGTCGAGCCGCTGGGGCTCCTGCACTTCCGACGGCAATTTGTCCTTCTCATGGCGCATCATGATGGCGCCGACGCCGGTGATAAACTACTTGGTCGCGCATGAGGTGGCGCATCTCAAGGAGATGAACCACGGCCCGAAATTCTGGAAACTGTGCGAGCAGCTCTGCCCCGACACCGACCGCTGCAAGGACTGGCTGAAGCGGAATGGTGGGGCATTGCAGGCGATTGTGTTCGATTAGCCTGCGCCAGCGCCGCGCTCAATCATCATTGGCCGCATTAAGCTCTTCAGGCCGCAGCCCTTCGTCGCCATGGCGCGGCCATGGCAGGAAATTCTGCTCGAACGCATCGCTGCCGAAATAATCCAGGACCCGGTGCGCTTCTGCCCCGTCGAAGGCGGCCTTTTGCATCAGATGGGCGATGACGTCGCGGGCTTGCGCAATCTTCTGCCTGAGTTCGGCTATGCTCTGGTCGGCCATTCGTCTGCTCCGCCTTGCTTCTCCCATCAATAGGTAGCGCCTTTGGCGTTGCCGGCAAACAGCATGCTTTTTCTCGACTCTTGGCCGGTTTCGTGCCAAGCCCCGCGCCATGGCGCTCGATATCAAGATCTGTGGATTGAAGACCGATGAGGCAATGGCCGCGGCCCTGGCCGGCGGCGCCAGCCATGTCGGCTTCATCTTCTTTGCTAAAAGCCCGCGCTATGTCGAGCCTGCGGCAGCCGGCCGCCTGCGCGAGGCGGCAATCGGCAAGGCCAGGGCGGTCGCCGTGACGGTCGATGCCGATGACGCGTTCCTGGATGAGATCGTCGCCAAAATGCGCCCCGACATGCTGCAGTTGCACGGCACGGAGACGCCCGAGCGGGTGGCCGAGGTGAAAGCTCGCTACGGCCTGCCTGTCATGAAGGTGTTCTCCGTCAGTGAGGTAGCCGATCTCGAGCGGCTAAAGCCGTTCATCGGCGTTGCCGATCGCTTCATGTTCGATGCCAAGCCACCAAAGGGCTCGCAACTTCCGGGCGGCAATGGCGTCGCCTTTGACTGGCGCATCCTGGCCGGCCTTGACGCCGGGCTCGATTACATGCTTTCCGGTGGGCTCAACGCCGCCAATATCGGCGACGCCCTGATATCAGCCAATCCGCCCGCGATAGACATTTCGTCGGGGGTGGAAAGCGGCCCGGGCGTCAAGGATCCGGCGCTGATCGAGCAGTTCTTCCGGGCCGTCAGGGCCGCGCGCGACGACCGCGCTGCCTGAGGCACTTCTTTCGAACCCGAGCATGTTCCGGAGAAGTGGGAACCGGTTTTCCGATAAGACATGCTCAGAACCAAGACCAGGAGATCGGCGATGAACAAGCCGGCGACACCCAATTCCTTCCGCACGGGACCCGACGAACAGGGCATGTTCGGCATCTTCGGGGGCCGCTTCGTGGCCGAGACGCTGATGCCGCTGATCCTCGACCTGGAGCGGCACTGGAACGAGGTCAAGAACGATCCGGACTTCAAGGCTGAGCTGACCAATTTGTCGACCCACTATGCCGGGCGGCCGTCAAAGCTCTATTTCGCCGAAGGCCTGACCAAGCATCTTCGTGAGGTCTCCTCGGCGAAGGGCCTCGGGGGCGGCGCCAAAGTCTACTTCAAGCGCGAGGATTTGAACCACACCGGTTCGCACAAGATCAACAACTGCCTCGGCCAGATCCTGCTGGCCAAGCGCATGGGCAAGAAGCGCATCATCGCCGAGACGGGCGCTGGTCAGCACGGCGTTGCCGCGGCCACGGTCGCGGCGCGCTTCGGCTTTCCCTGCGTCGTTTATATGGGCGCCACCGATGTCGCCCGCCAAAGCCCCAACGTGTTCCGCATGAAGCTGCTCGGCGCCGAAGTGCGGCCGGTGACCGCCGGTCACGGCACGCTGAAGGACGCCATGAACGAAGCGTTGCGCGACTGGGTCACCAATGTCGAGGACACTTATTATCTGATCGGCACCGCCGCAGGTCCGCATCCCTATCCGGAGCTGGTGCGCGACTTCCAGTCGGTGATCGGCATCGAGGCGCGCGCCCAGATCCTCGAACAGGAAGGCCGGCTACCCGACACCATCATCGCCGCTGTCGGCGGCGGCTCGAACGCCATCGGCCTGTTCCATCCGTTCCTGGATGACAAAGAAGTCCGCATCATCGGCATCGAAGCCGGCGGCCGCGGCCTTGACGGCATCGAGCATTGCGCCTCGATGAATGCCGGCGCGCCCGGCGTGCTGCACGGCAACCGCACCTATCTCTTGCAGAACGCCGACGGCCAGATCCTCGACGGCCATTCGATCTCAGCCGGCCTCGACTATCCCGGCGTCGGCCCCGAACATTCCTGGCTGCGCGATTCCGGCCGCGTCGAATATGTGCCGATCCTCGACGACGAGGCGCTGGAAGCCTTCAAGCTGACGACACGCGTCGAAGGCATCATCCCGGCGCTGGAATCCGCGCACGCCATCGCGCATGCGGTCAAGATCGTGCCGGATATGGACAAGGACCAGATCGTCATCGTCAACCTGTCGGGACGCGGCGACAAGGATGTGCACACAGTGGCCTCGATGCTGGGCATGGAGATCTGATCATGGTGACCCGCATCGACCGCCGCATGGCAAAACTGAAAGCCGAGGGCCGCCCGGCGCTCGTCACCTATTTCATGAGCGGCGACCCCGACTATGACACCGCTTTGTCGATCATGAAGGCGCTGCCCAAGGCCGGCGCCGACATCATTGAAATGGGCATGCCGTTTTCCGATCCGATGGCCGATGGACCGGCGATCCAGGCCGCTGGCCTGCGGGCGCTGAAAGGTGGCCAGACCCTGGTCAAGACGCTGAAGACGGCGGCTGATTTCCGCGCCACCGACAATGAAACGCCGATCGTGCTGATGGGCTACTACAACCCGATCTACATCTACGGTGTCGATCGCTTCCTCAAGGACGCCATCGCCAGCGGCATTGACGGGCTGATCGTCGTCGACCTGCCACCGGAGATGGACGAAGAACTCTGCATTCCGGCGCTGAAGGCCGGCATCAACTTCATCCGCTTGGCAACGCCGACCACCGACGACAAGCGCCTGCCCAAGGTGCTGCAGAATACGTCGGGCTTCGTCTATTACGTGTCGATGACCGGCATCACCGGCTCGGCTTTGGCCGACACCGGCAAGGTTGCCGCCGCGGTCAAGCGCATCAAGGGCCACACCAATCTGCCGGTCTGCGTCGGCTTCGGCGTCAAGACCGCCGAGCAGGCGCGCATTATCGGCGCCAATGCCGATGGCGTCGTCGTCGGCACCGCGATCGTCAACGCGGTCGCCAATGTGTTGGGACCGAAGGGCGAGAAGACCGCCGACCCGGCCGAGGCCGTCGCCACCCTGGTCAGCGGACTGTCTCAGGGCGTGCGTTCGGCCCGCCTTGCTGCTGCCGAATAGTTTCCCTACTTAGGCCTTGTGCAAGTCGTTATCCCAAAACCGGTTCCACTTTTGGGCGACATGCACGAGCCAACTCTTCGTCAGGACAGGAGCCGAAGCGATGAACTGGATCACCAATTACGTTCGCCCGAGGATCAATTCGATGCTCGGCCGGCGCACCGACATGCCCGAGAATCTCTGGATCAAGGATCCCGAGACCGGCGAGATGGTGTTTCACAAGGACCTGGAATCCAACCAGTTCGTCATCCCGTCATCGGGCCATCACATGAAGATTTCGGCCAAGGAACGGCTGAAATTCTTCCTCGACGACGGCAAATACGAGCAGCTTGAGAACCCCAAGGTCATGCAGGACCCGCTCAAGTTCCGCGACGAGAAGCGCTACACGGACCGGCTGAAGGACGCCAAGGCCAAGACCGGCCTGGAAGACGCCATCATCAACGCGCTGGGCACGGTCAAAGGCCTGCCGGTGGTGGTGACGGTGCAGGATTTCGCCTTCATGGGCGGCTCGCTCGGCATGGCCGCGGGTGACGCCATTGTGCACGGTTTCGAGGTCGCCTTGCAGCGCAAGCGGCCGCTGATCCTGTTTGCCGCCTCCGGTGGCGCGCGCATGCAGGAAGGCATTCTGTCCCTGATGCAGTTACCGCGCACCACGATCGGCGTCGACCGGCTGAAGGAAGCCGGCCTGCCATACATCGTCGTCTTGACCAACCCGACCACCGGCGGCGTTACCGCCTCCTACGCCATGCTGGGAGACGTCCACATTGCCGAGCCCGGCGCGCTGATCGGCTTTGCCGGCCCGCGCGTCATCGAGCAGACCATCCGGGAGAAACTGCCGGACGGTTTCCAGCGCTCCGAATATCTGATGGAGCACGGCATGGTCGATATGGTGGTGTCGCGGCTGGAACTGCGCGAGACGATTTCACGGCTGTTGAAAATCCTGCTCAAACTGCCGCAGGAGCAAAAGCCGCTGGAGCCGGAAATCCTGCCGCCGTCGGTCATCCCGACGGAAGCCCGCCCGCAGGCCTGACGCGACATTTCTGGCCGCAAACCGCGATTGCGTGCACCTGCGCGCATGCGTAGGATTCGCTCATGACAACGCTTGCCGCAGATCGTGAAATCGAAGCCCTGATGGCGCTGCATCCGAAAGGCTTCGACCTTTCGCTCGACCGCATCACAAGGCTGCTCGAACGCCTCGGCAATCCGCAGGAGCGGCTGCCGCCGGTCATCCATATCGCCGGCACCAACGGTAAGGGCTCGTGCGCGGCCTTTTCGCGCGCGCTGCTCGAAGCCGGCGGCCACCTTGTCCATGTCCACACTTCGCCGCATCTGGTGAACTGGGCCGAGCGCTACCGACTGGCGGCCGAGGGCGGCGGCCGGCTGGTCGACGACGAGACCTTCGCCGAGGCCATCGCCCGCGTCGCCCGGGCCAATCAAGGCCAGAAGATCACCGTCTTCGAAATCCTAACCGCCGTCACCTTCATCCTGTTTTCCGAACATCCGGCTGCCGCCGCCATCATCGAGGTCGGCCTTGGCGGCCGCTTCGACGCCACCAATGTCGTTGCCCGGCCGGCGGTGTCGGTGATCATGCCGGTGTCGATGGATCACGAAGCCTATCTCGGCGACCGGGTCGAACTGATCGCCGCCGAAAAGGCCGGCATCATGAAGCGCGGCTGCCCGGTGGTCATCGGCGCGCAGGAGAGCGAGACGGCGCTGCAAGTGCTGATCGAAACCGCCGAGCGGCTGGATTGCCCGACCTTCGTCTACGGCCAGGATTTTCTCGCCTTCGAGGAAAACGGCCGCATGGTCTATCAGGATGAGGACGGGCTGATGGACCTGCCGCCACCGCGCCTGCCCGGGCGCCACCAGTTCGCCAATGCGGCGGCGGCGATTGCCGCGGTCAAGGCCGCCGGCTTCGAGATCAGCCATCGCGCCGCTGAAAAGGCGATGGCAAAAGTCGCATGGCCGGGCCGCATGCAGAAATTGGCACAGGGCCGGCTGGCGGACCTCGCTCCCAAGGGCGCCGACATCTGGCTCGATGGCGGTCACAATCCGGGCGCCGGCGTGGTGGTGGCGGAAGCCTTGGCCGAGCAGGAGGAAAAGAACCCGCGGCCGCTGTTTTTGATTGCCGGCATGATCAACACCAAGGACCAGAGCGGCTATTTCCGCGCCTTCAAGGGCCTGGTCCGCCATGTCTACACCGTGCCGGTGAGCATGAGCGACGCCGGTGTGCCGAATGACGAACTGGCGATCCGGGCGACCGAGGCCGGCCTCACCGCCGAGCCGGTCAGCTCCGTCGCCAGCGCGCTGATGCTGCTGCGCGACACCTGGGACGGCCCGGCGCCGCGCATCCTGATCGGTGGTTCGCTGTATCTCGCCGGTGCGGTGCTGACCGAAAACGGCACGCCACCGACCTGAATCCACACTTTCGCGAGGGAGCCGGTGATGATCAAGGTGAAGCAACTCGCCCATGTCTGCATCTTCGCGCATGATCTGGAAGCGACGCGGGCCTTCTACCGCGACGTGCTCGGCCTCGACACGCAGTTCAACTTCCTGCGCGACGGAAAGGTGTTCGGCTTCTACCTCAATTGCGGCGATCGCAGCCATGTCGAGGTGTTCCAGAAGGACGGCACCAGCCATAGCGAGCTCAACCAGATCAACCATTTCTGCCTTGAGGTGGAAAACATCGATGCGGCGATCGCCCACATCAAGTCGAAAGGCATTGATATCACGGCCAAGAAGCATGCCTGCGACGACACGTTTCAGGCCTGGATCCGCGACCCCAACGGCGTGAAGATCGAGCTGTTCGAATACACCGCAAAAAGCGCGCAATTCACCGGCGGGGATCGCATCGCCGACTGGTAGTATTTTGGCCCGGGGAATCTATCGGGCGGTTGCCCCTCGGGCAGAAGCCCCGATATGCTTGGCGAAGCATGGAGGCAAGCTCGAATGGTTGTGAAGTGTCTTGTTACCGTCGACAACGACCCGCCGGAGGAGCTGATATTTGAATATGCTCCGCGGGTCGGCGATCATGTGATGTTACCGGGAGCCATCGAGCCACCGCACCCAATTGTTCGAGTGGCCCACAGACCGACGCGCCCCAATGATGCATCCGGCCAGCCCAGTGTCGCGTATTTCGTAAGCCGAGAGACGTTTCTCTATCGTGTGTATACGGGCGCTATAGAGGGATATGGGCAGGTCCTGAAGCCCGCGACCGGACGGAAGCCCGGCAAGCCTAGGCAGGCCAAAAAAACCGTGGCTCAAACTAAATAGACATCGGCGGCCGCGGCACCAGTCTGAGGCCTATTTCAGCTCGATCTCGATGAAGGCGTATTCGCCGTCATTGGCGCTGATGACGTCGTGCTCGACGCCTTCCTTGCGGAAGTAGGGCGCGCCCTTCTTCATTTCAGCAAAACTCTCGCCGTCCTTGGTCACCAGCTTCACCTTGCCGTCCATCAGCGGCACCACGACGTAGTCATGGCCATGCCGGTGCCAGCCGGTGTTGTCGCCGGGCTGGAAGCGGTATTCGGTGACGATGACGCGCTCATTGTCGATGAAGACGGTGGCCTTGGCGGATCCGGTCATTCTGTTTCTCCCTGTCCTGCCTCAAGCAGATGACATGGAGTGCGCCGATGCGAGGGCCAGAGGCGGCCGGGCGATGACGCCAAAGAAAAAGCCCGGCGCGAGGGCCGGGCTTCGATCTCGGGAACTAATGCAGGTCGCCCAAAAGTGGTCCCGGTTTTGGGAGGACGACATGCATCAAAACAAAGCCAGATCAGGCGAGGCTGCCATTGATCCAGTGCGACAGCGCGGTCTTCGGCGCGGCGCCGACCTTCATGTCGGCGACTTCGCCGCCCTTGAAGATCATCAGCGTCGGGATCGAGCGCACGCCGAACTGGGCGGCAAGCTCGGGGTTCTCGTCGATGTTCAGCTTGGCGATCTTGATCTTGTCGCCGAGTTCGTTGGCGATCTCTTCCAGCGACGGACCGATCATCTTGCAGGGGCCGCACCATTCGGCCCAGAAATCCACGACGACGGGCTGCGAGGCGTTGAGCACATCGGCCTGGAAATTGCTCTTGTCGACCTTGACGGTGGCCATACGAAAATCCTTTCGAAATTTATCTCGCACCAAATGTGGTGGTTGAGCAGCCCTTCTTCAAGCAGAACTTGTGTCACGCTCCCGTGAGTCGGGCAAGGGCGTCATCCATCGCCTGCGCCGGCAGTTCGATCAGCCTCGGCGCCTCGGTAAACAGCAGCGCCGCCGTCACTGCGCGGCCGGGGTAAAGCGGCTTGAGCAGCGCGCGGTAGAGCGCCAGCTGCAGTATATAGGCCGGCGGCACCTGGGCCAGGCCTGCGGGCGCCGGCCGGTTGGTCTTGTAGTCGACGATCGATACGCGCCCGGGCGTCACCGCCAGCCGGTCGATCTTGCCGGAGATCGAGCGCAGCCTGCCCTTGACCTCGATACTGCCCATGACGGCCACTTCGGCGCGGGACGAGGGCGAAAACAGCCCGGCAAAACGCGAATCTCTGAGGATCGCCATCACCGAAGCCAGCGCCTTGTTGCGCTCGGCCTCCGGCCAGTCGGCGCCGGCTCGAATGAGATACTGCGCCGCCGCGCCTTGCCGTTCGTCTTCGGCAAAACCGGGCAGCATCTGCAGCAGCTTGTGCAGCGCCAGCCCGCGCATCACCGCAAAGCCCGGCTCCGCCTCGCTGTCCAGCACCGGCGAGCGGGTATCGACAACAGCTTCCTTGGCCTCGTCGATCAGCGCCGCCGCGCCGGAAGGCGACAGCGGGCGCGGCAGCTCCTCATAAGGCGGCAAGGGCCGGAACAAGCCCACCGGCAGCGGCGGCACCTGTTGCGGCAGCCGCGACTCGTCGGCTGCCGCTTGCGCCACCGGCGGAAGCTTGGTCATGACGAAACGGTGCACCGGCTCGCTGCTGGCGGGGTGGCGGCGCTCCGTGCTTTCCGGCGCGGCAAGCAGCGCGCGGCTGACAATCGAATGCCAGGTGCCGGTGCTGGGCTGACGCTTGCCGTGATAGCCGCAGACGATCAGCCGGTCCTCGGCGCGCGTCATGCCGACATAGAGCAGCCGCCGGTATTCGTCGTCGGCAAGCTCCCGCGCCCTGGCCGAGGCTGCCTTTGAGAAGCCGTTGGCGACATCGGCGGCTGAGCGCCAGAGATAGCCCTTGCCGTCGAAATTGCGGCCCGAAGCGTCGAACGGCATGAGCCGCGGCAGATGCTGGTCGCTGAACGGCGCCGAACCGCCATCGACCAGGAAGACAACA
The DNA here is from genome assembly GCF_040320155.1 of Mesorhizobium sp. M0771. Classification (NCBI taxonomy): domain Bacteria; kingdom Pseudomonadati; phylum Pseudomonadota; class Alphaproteobacteria; order Hyphomicrobiales; family Phyllobacteriaceae; genus Mesorhizobium; species Mesorhizobium sp. M0771. The sequence continues at coordinate 127,426 of NZ_JAMYPC010000004.1, forward strand.
GGCGCTTCCAGGCCCTTGGCGGCATGCACGGTCATGACGCGGACCTCGTCGCGCAACTGGTCCATCTCGCGCTTGATCTCCGGACCGGTGTTCTCCAGCGTCGCCAGAAAGGCTTCCAGCCCCGGCAGTCCGGTGCGTTCCTCGGCCAGGCAGAAACTCAGGAATTCGTCGAGGATGTCGCCGGCTTCCGGTCCAAGCCGGGCGATCATCTTCTTGCGCAGGCCGTCGCGCGCCAGCACCCCGGCGTAGAATTCGAACACCGGCCGGAACGCCGCCTCGTTGGCCCAGCCGTCGAGCCGGGCAACGACATCGGTCAGCGCGGTATTGTCGCCAGCATGCTGGCGTAGTGAGGCGATCAGCGATGTTCCGGCTGGCCGTCCGGCGCCAAGCGTAAAAAGCGTCTCCTCCGACACGTCGAAAACCGGGCTGCGCAGCACGGCGGCGAGCGACAGGTCATCCTGCGGCTGGATGAGGAAATGGCCGAGTGCGATCAGGTCCTTGACCGCGATGTGGCCGGGCAGGCTCAGCCGGTCGGCGCCGGCAACGGGAATATCGCGGTCCTTCAGCGCGCGCGACAGCGCATGGACGAAGCGGTCGCGCTTGCGCACCAGCACAAGAATGTCGCCGGCCCTCAGCCTGCGTCCCTTGCCCTCGATGATCTCGCGGTCCTTGAGCCAGGTCTGGATGGTCGCAGCCACATGCTCGGCCACCCGCACAGCCGGCGCGCTGGCATGATTGACCGGCAACGTCCAGTCGTCGGGCTCCTCGACGGCGTCAGCGCCGAGCGACGGCCAGACCTCGACATAGCCAGGCGCGTCGTTGCGGATCGCCTTGTGGCCGAGCGGATCGGGGTCATGGCTGATGCCGCGCCGCACGCCCGGATCGGCAAAGACGCGGTCGACGGCGGCAAGCACGTCGTCGGTCGACCGGAACGACCAGGTCAATTTCAGGTCGGCAAACGAAGCATTGGCGGCGTTCACGCGTCCGGAAAACAAGAGCCGGCTGTCGGCAAAGGAATCCGGTGCGGCACCTTGAAAGGAATAGATCGACTGCTTTTCGTCGCCGACGGCGAACACCGTGCGATTGGCCGTGCCGCGCTGGCCGTGGCCGGCAAAGAACTCCTCCGCCAGCCGCTTTACCACCTCCCATTGGTCCGGGCTGGTGTCCTGCGCCTCGTCGAGCAGGATATGGTCGATACCCTGGTCGAGCTTGTACTGCACCCAGGGGCCGGCATCGGGCCGCGCCAGAAGGTTGACGGTGCGGGTGATGAGGTCGTTGAAGTCGAGGAAGCCGCGGCCGCGTTTCAGCCGCTCGTACCGCACGATCAGCCAGTCGGCGATGGTCAGCGCCGCGACCGTGCCTTCCAGCATCCGGAACAGCGCCAGCCGGTCGGAGACCTCTGTTATCGCCTCGACGGCCGCCACATAGCGCTCGGGAAGGTCGGGCAGCCGGCCGAGCAGCGCCTTCTTGAACGCCTTTGAGGGATCATAGGGATCGCCATCGGCCTTGAGAAAGGCTTTGCCGAGCATCTGCAGCCGGCGGGTCGGGTCCGTCTCGGCAAAGGCCAACCGGGCATAGGGCAAGAGATTGTTGAGCACGGTGCGGGCGTCGGCGGCCTCGGCGGCACTGGCGAACACTGCAAAGAAGTCCGGCAGGAAACCCGGCAGCGGCCATACCGATGCCGCTATGTCTTCGGCGCTCCGCCCGGGGCGAAAATGGAATTCGTCGAACAGGGCCTGAAAGCCGCCGCCGTCGCGCCGGACCGCATCGATGAAGCCGCGCAGCCCGTCGCGCTTGCGCACGATTTCGGCGAGCAGCGCATCGAGCCCGTGTTCTCCGCCGCGCTCCAGCACGGTGGCAAAGGCCTCGGCCAGTCCGGCGTCTCCGGCTGACGTGCCCGAAATCATGTCGCGGCGGGCGCCAGCAAACAGCGAGGCCTCCATCTGCGGATCGAGCATTTCGAAATGCGCCGGGATGTTGGCCTCCAGCGGAAACTGGTGCAGCACCGATTCGCAGAAGGCGTGGATGGTCTGGATCTTCAGCCCGCCCGGCGTTTCCAGCGCTTCGGCAAACAGCCGGCGCGCCCGCCGCATCGTGTCGCGGTCGGGTCGGCGGCCGTCCACCGCCTCAATCTTTGTGGCAAGCTCGGCATCGCCGAGCGCCGTCCATTCCGACAGGGTCGAGAACACGCGGTTCGACATGTTGGCGGCGGCCGCCCGCGTATAGGTCAGGCACAGGATCTTCGACGGATCGGTGCCGTTGAGCAACAGCCGGATGACGCGCTGGGCCAGCACATGCGTCTTGCCGGATCCGGCATTGGCCGACACCCAGGCCGAGTTCTTCGGGTCGGAAGCGCGCGTCTGGCTGGCGGCGGTTTCGCCGGGAATGGGATAGGCTTTCTTCATGCCTCCCCCGCCTCGTCATCGCTGTCGCCGCCGGCCGACCATTCGAGCACGCGCGCCAGGTGGTCGTAGTCGCCATCGCTCTCGCCTTCGCGAAACGGCAGCGCCCGCGACAGATAGCCGGTCGCCGGATCGGCATAGTGAATGAGCAGTTTTTCCAGCCGCGCCCAGGCCTCTTCGGCGAGGTCTTCTGCGGTCCGGGGCTGGCGGTTGTAGTCGAGGATGGATTCCTCGAACACTTCGCCATTCGGCTTCAGCCGCACGAATGCAAGCTGCGAGGGTTCGCGCGCGCCAAGCCCCTTGAAGGCGCCGCGCCGGAGCAGCGCCCCTTCGAGCGCCAGCTGTGGCGCCAGCAGCGTGTGCGCCTGCGCCTTGGACGGCGAGGAGCCGGTCTTGTAATCGAGAATGTCGGCCATGCCACCGGCCAAAAGGTCGACGCGGTCGGCATAGCCGGACAGCGTCACACCGGTACGGCCGACAGCCGTCTTTTCGGCGCGCTCCTCGGCATGCCGCCGGGCGACGGCAGGGGCGCGGCCGCGCTCCCATTCGATGATGTTGGCGGCGAGCTTTTCGAAGCGCGGCCACCACACCGCCTCGACATCGGCGGGTAGGGCAATGTCGGCGAAGCAGGTCCGGCCGGCAGCGATGAGGCGTTCCAGAGCTTCGGGCGCGCGGGGATCCGCCACCTCTGTCGAGAACAGATGCAGGATGTCATGAAACAGCGTGCCGCGCTCGGCCGCACCGGGATCGCGGATCACCGGCTCGAGCGGCAGAAGGCTCAGAATACGCTTGGCATAGACCGCATAGGGGTCGCGGCGCAGCGTCTCGATCTCGGTCACCGAGAAGTGGGTGGGCCGCATGCTCAGCGGCGGTTTCGGCTGCGGTCGCGGCGCGAAATGCTGCCGCTCGCCGGCATCGAGCGCGCGCGCCCAGGCAAGCAATTCGTCGCCGCGCCCGCGCAATGCGGCCGCCGGATCCTTGCCGATGAAGGTGAGGATGCGCTGCAGCCAGCGCGACGGCACCGCCGGTGCGTCGCCGGCTCGGGCGGAGCGCGTCAGCACCACCTTTTTCGCCCCCATCGCCATCTGGAAGTCGTGGGCGGCAAGGCCGATACGGCGCTCCGGCGGCTCGAGATCGATGCCGGTCTTCATCAACCGCGACATGAAGCGATCGCTTTCCGGCTTGCGTGGCCACACGCCCTCGTTCAGCCCGCCAATGACCAGCGTGTCGACATTCTGCAGCCGCGCTTCCAGCGCCCCCCAAATGGCGATGTTGCGGTCGGTGCCTTGCCCGGGCTTGACCGTTTCCGGTGCTACCAGCGCGTCCATCACATCAGGCCATTCGTCGGCCGGGAAGTCGAACGAGGCCGAGGCCGCGACCACACCGCGCAGCAGCTCGGCGAGTTTCTCGCCGGCGTCGCCGGCATAAAATTCAGCCAGGCTGCGCTCCGCCGTGCGGCCGAGATTTTCCAGCGCGGCGACGCTCGCTCTGGTCAACGCGACAAGATCGGCATTCTCTTCACCGCGAAAGGCGGTCAGCGGCGCCAGTGCCGTCACAAGCCGGCTCAGCATATCGCGGGCATCGTCGATGCCGCGCACGCTCAGGCGCGAAAACCAGAAGGGCTGGCGCTTGTCCCCGCTCAGCCCGGCGAGACGCTCCTCGAACAGTGCTGGCAAGGCGGCGATGTCGGGGCGTCCGGTGCCGCCGCGCAGCGCCACGAGTTCGATGAGCTCGGCGGCATGGCGCACGCCGGTGCGCTCAAGTCCGAGCCCGAGCAGCGGATGCTTGAGCAGCGACAAAAGGCCGACGGGATCGCCGGGCCGGAATACCGCTTGAAGTGTGAGCCGCAGCAGGCTGGCGGCAGGCGTGTTGGCGAGCGGCGTGCCGCCGGAATCGTCAGCGATCACACCGAAGCGCAACAGCTCGGCCGAGACGCGCCGCGCCAGCCCGCGGTCGCCGGTAACGAGCGCTGCCCTGTGCCCCGGCTGTTCCACGGCGGTTTTCAGCGCGATGGCGATCGCCGCCGCCTCGTCGCGTTCGCTGGCGGCTTCGACTAGCGTCACATCGGCGAAGGCCTCGGCGATATCCAGGGCGTTGAAGCGTATGCGGGTCTCGGCCCATAGTTCCGTGGTCTCGGCCGGACGCAGCGCCTCGCCGACAAGGGCCGCGCGGAGCACCAGTGCGGGCTCGGCGGCGACCACTTCCTCGACATCGCCACGCAGCACGCCAACCTTGCCGATCAGCTTGGCCATGCCGTATTGTGGGTGGCCGAGCAGTGCCGGCCGCGCACCGGGCGCCGCAATCGCGGCAAAAGACGGTTCGTCCAGCATCCCATCGAGCCCGGGCAGCACCACGGCGCCGTTAGGCAGGCTGGCGACCGTGGCAAGCAGTTCAGCCGTGGCCGGAATAGAGCCCGTCGAGCCGGCGGCGATCACCGGGCCTTTGGGCGGGTTGCGTTCCAGCCGCTTCGCCTCGCGCCGGATCAGCGCATTGCGGTGCGCGGCCGGGTTGGAGCGGTCGCGCTCCTCCAGCAATTTCGGCCAGGCCTCGGTGACGATACGGAGGAAATCGAGCGTCACCAGCCACCAACCGGCAAGATTGCCGGTGACCAGATCGGCAAGCCTGGTCCAGTCCGTGCCTTCGGTTTCGATCTCGTCCATCAGCCGGGCGAGGTCACGCGCTAGCCAGGTCGCATCGGCGGCGGAGGCCGGCACGACGATCTCTTCGTTGAACATATCAAGGACATGCGCCGGCAAGGTGCGCTTCCAGGCCCGCACCAGCGGCGCCAGTAGCAGCAGGCGTTCGATGGCTGCGATCGGCGGCGCCATTTCAAGCTCGGTCGGCGTGCCGGCGTCGAAGGCGGCTTCGTCCTCGTCGAACTCTCCGAGCGGGCGGATGACCGGCAGGATCGCCGAACGGCGGCTCCCCCCCGGTCCCGAAAGCGCGTCGACAAAAGCGCCGCGCAGCGCACGGGCCGCGCGCCGTGTCGGCACATAGATGGTGACATCAGCCAGCGCCAGCGGATCGCCGTCGAACCGGAAGCCGGGCACCAGCCGTCCGGCCAGCAAGGCCTCGGCCAGAGTCGGCAGGAATGGCGCTCCGGGCGGGATCGAAAGAACGCGGCGCGCGCCGCTCATACCACCTTCGCGAGAGCTTCGGCGGCGGCCGCTTCCGCCTGCGGAATGGCGTCGGGAGTGCCGACGGTGATCCAGCTTCCGCGCATCTGCATGCCGAACAGACGGCCAGAGGCGATTGCCTTGTCGAAATGGGTGTTGAGCGAATGCGCCCCGGCCGGCGCATCCCTGAAGATGGCGGGATTGACGATTGCCGCTCCGGCATAGATCAACCCGGCCGGATCGCCTTTCGAGCGCCGCAGGCCGCCATCCGGCGCCATCAGGAAATCCGTGCCGACACCGTGTCCGGTGGCCGAGTCGAGATCGGTAAGCATCAGCAGAATATCCATTTTCGCGCCGTCCCATGCAAGGGCAAGGCGCTCGAGGCTGGGCTGGCCGCTGTCGATCCAGAACGTATCGGCGTTGATGATGTAGAAGGGGTCGCTGCCCAGCAGCGGCAATGCCTTGACGATGCCACCCGCCGAATTCAGCAGTGCGTCGCGCTCGTCGGAAATGACGATTTTCGGCGCCTGCCTGTTGGCGACATGGTCCACGATCTGGTCCGGCAGATAATGCACGTTGACGATGGCTTTCTCGACGCCGGCCGCTTCGAGACTGTCCAGCCCCCAGTCGAGCAAGGTCCTGCCGGCGATCCGCACCAGCGGCTTCGGCATGGTGTCCGTGATCGGCCGCATGCGCTTGCCCAGACCCGCCGCCAGCACCATCGCTGTGGTCAAGGTCACGGGAGCCGTTCCTCCAGCAGGCCATGTGCCATGTAAAACTCCTTCAGCTGAGCCAGCGCCGGGTGCGCCAGCGCCCGCCTGAGATAATCGCGGATGCGCGGCAGGTGTCGGAGATAATAGGGCTTGCCGTCGCGCTTTTCGAGCCGCACGAAAATGCCGAGGATCTTCGAATTGCGCTGCGCCGCCATGATCGCATAGGCCGCGCGGAAGGCGTCTTCATCGAAGCCGCCGGCGGCGTGGCGCGCAGCGACATAGGCGTCCACGGTCCGCTGCTCGATATCGGGCGAAACGGTGACGCGGGCATCCATGGCCAGCGAGGCAACGTCATAGGCCCCAGGACCCATCAGCGCGTCCTGGACATCGACGATGCCCAGCCGGTCGTGGCCTTTGCGGTCACCGCGCCAGATGATGTTGGGCGAATGGAAGTCGCGCAGCATCAGCGTGTATTCCTGTGTGTCCAGCCGATCGAGAACCGCGTTCCATTCCCTGTGATAGCCGGCGCGTAAAGCCTCGCTTGCCGGGCTGCCGGTGACCATCGGCACATACCAATCGACCAAGAGATCGGCTTCGATCAGCATGGCGTCGCGATCGAAGGGCGGCACCTCGTGGAAGACGCCTGGGACGGCTTCCATGCGCTGCAGCCAGGTCTTGCCATGCATCATGGCCAGCAATTCGGCTGCTGCCGTGTAGCGCTCGGCCGCCGGCTCACCATTGCCGTCGAGAAAACCTTCCGAGCCCAGATGCTCCAGCAGCAGAAACCCTTGCTCGAGATCCTCGGCATGGATTTTTGGGACACTGACACCTTGCGCCAGCAGCGCCTTGTCGATGGCGACGAAGGCGGTGACCGACTGCGCGGTGTGGGCGATCACGGCATAGGGCTTGCCGTCGCGCACCGGCGGCCCCAGCACCAGCCGCGGCGAATTCATCAGCACGCGCGGCGCAAGGCCGGCGCGCGAGACGATCTCATAGGAGCGCGCCGAGGCGTCGCCGACGAAATGGCGCCGCGCGGCGTCGCCCCAACCGGCCGTATTGAGGAAATCGCGCATCGCCAGCGATCGCGCCACGCGTTCGAAGGCAACGCCTTGGCCCGATAGTTTCGCCAGGCGGCCTTCGCCCTGATGGACGAGTTCGATCCAGATCGACGTCCTGGGCAGAGCGGCCTCCGCCCGTTCCGGCCACTCGACAAGGGTAGCGCCCTGCAGCAGCGCCTCGTCGAAACCCAGTTCGTCCATCTCGCCGGCCGAGGACAGGCGATAGAGATCGAAATGGTGCACGGGGATGCGCGTGTCGTAGCTTTGCACCAAGGTGAAGGTAGGGCTCGGCACATCGAGGCCGGCATCGTCGGCCAGCGCCCTGATCAGGGCCCGCGCCAGCGTCGACTTGCCGGCGCCGAGATCGCCCTTGAGCGCCAGCACGTCGCCCGGCCGCAGCGCCATGGCCAGGTCCTCGCCGAGCCTTGCGGTCGCAGCCTCGTCGGCGAGAAAACGCTCCAGCACAACAACAGTCATCGAGCGCGCTACTCGGCCGCGGCGCGGATGCCCGACGGTGCATCGGGGAAGGTGCAGATGACGGTGGTGCCCTTGTCCTTGCCGGTTTCGATGCGCACGCTGCCGCCGTGCAGCTCGACAAAGCTCTTGACGATCGACAGGCCTAAGCCCGCACCGCGCCGGCGCCCGCCATTGGTGCGCGGCTCGAAGCGGCGGAACACCGAATCGAGCAGGTCCGGCGGCATGCCGGGGCCGTTGTCATGGACGGAGAATTCCACACCTTGCTCCAAATGCCGGCAGGCAAGCGTGATAGTGCTCGCCTCCGGCGCGTAATTGGCGGCGTTGCTGAGCAGATTGTAGAGGATCTGGCGAACCCGGGTCTCGTCGCCGTGAAAACTCTTCGGCGCCGCAGCGGCGTCGATCCGGAGCTTGATCGAATGCTCTTGCAGCCGGTCGGCGACCAGTTCGGCCGCGGCCTCGATGGTGCGCTCGACGCTTACTTCCGAAATGTCGAGCTGCATGATGCCGGCGTCGACGGTGGCGAGGTCGAGTATGTCGTTGACGATGGTGAGCAGCACCGAGGATGACGAGCCGACATGCTCGACATATTCGCGCTGCTTTGGGCTGAGCGGCCCGGTCGCCGGCAGCGACAGAAGCTCGGTGAAGCCGATGATGTTGGTCAGCGGCGAGCGCAGCTCGTAGGAGACATGCTGCACGAACTCGTTCTTCAGCTGGTCGGATTTCTGCAGCGCTTCGTTCTTGTCCTTCAGCGCGCGCTCGACATTGACGCTGTCGGTGACGTCCACAAAGGTCATCATCACCTGGCCGTTGGGCAGCGGGATGACGGCGTAGCTGAGCACTGTGCCGTTCTTCAGTTCGGTCTGGCCATGGCGGTCGCGGCGCTCGTCGTCGAAACCGGTGATGGCGGCGACGAACCCGCCCCACGGGCTGTCGACGGCGCGCTGGTCGCTGAGATCGCGGATCGCCGAGACATGGACGTTGGGCTTGATCACATCCTGGCTCAGTCCCCACAGCGCGACAAAGGCCGGGTTCGACAGGCGCAGCCGCCCGTCGGGACCGAACACGGCGACGCCTTCGGCCAGATTGTCGAGCGTTTCGCCCTGGACCCGCACCGCCGTCTGGTAGCGGCTTTCGAGGTCCATCTTCTCGGTCAGGTTCTCAAACACCCAGGTCACGCCGCCCTTCGGCTGGGGGTTGGCGACCACGCGGATGGTCTTGCCGTCGGGCAAATGCCACCAATGCTCTTGCGATTCCACCGCGCGGTAGGCGCCAAGCAGGCCTTCTTTCCAACGCCGCCATTCCGGCTGCTCGGCGATCTTGCCTTCGCTGCGCAGCCGGTCGAGCAGCAGCGCATTGTCGGGCGCGCTGTGCAGGAAGCCCGGGTCCAGCCCCCACAGTTTCTGGAACGCCTGGTTGAAGAAGCGCAACTTCTCGTTGGCATCGAAGATCGCCACCGCCGTGTTGAGCTGGTCGAGCGTGTCGGCATGGCTGCGCACCGTGCGCTCATATTCGCCGCGAATGGTTTCGGTGGCGCTGGTGTCGCAGGCAAGACCGGCCGAGCCGTCGGCACCGGCGAAGTCGGTGACGGCGAACACCCGGCGGTCGCCCTCGATCACCGTCGACAGCGTCTGTTCGAAGATCGGGCGCGATTTGTGCTGCGCGGCGATCTGTTCGCGCGCCTGGGCGCCGAGGAATTCCTTGGCTTCGCGCACCGCGGTCTCGGCGTTCGGTGCCTCGACCGCTCCGGCATAGGCACGGTTGACCCATTTCAGCCGCCCGTCGGTGGCGCGCAGCCAGGCCGGCATCGGCAAGGCGTCGAGCAGGCCGATCATGGTCTCGTAGTCGGCGGCCAGCCGCTGGTTCTCGATCTTCAGCCTGGCTTGGCTCCTCTGAGTTTCCGACAGCGAGACGAAGCGCACCAGCACATGCGCGGCGCTCTTGCGGCCATGCACTTCAAGCGGCGCCCCGGCCTGCGATTCGATCACGAGATCAAAGGGTTTCGCTTTCTCGCGCAGACCAGCGACGGCATTTTCGAGCGCCGCCGCCGAGCGCGGCATCAGCCAGCGGCCGAAGGCGAGGAAGGCTGCACGGTCGTCCGGCGCACCGCTTTCCAGCGGCAGCGTGCCGATCAGCTCCGGCTTCTTGTTCTCCGACGCCCAGACGATGACGCGCTGGTCACGCAGATTGAGCAGCGCCTCGGAGCGCTGCAGCGCCGCATTGATGTCGGCAATGCGGGCTCTGAGTTCGACATTCTGCGCCGAGGTGCGGGCTCTTTCGCGGATCAGGAAGATGGCCGAGACCAGTGCCGCGCCCATGACGCCGACGAACATGGCGAGCTGGATGACTTCGACCGCGCTGACCGACAGTCCGGCCTTCTGCGCAATGGCCGGCTCGGCATGGGCTGCAAACGAGGTGAGATGGCCGGCAAGAGCTGAGGTGGCAAGAAAGCCGGCGGTGCGGGCGCCGACGCGCCTCTTCAGGCCACCGCCTGTCGTGACGGAGCCAGTGCTATCGGAATCGTCATGGCCGCCGGAAACGGCCGATCCCGCGCGAGGCGGGTTTTCCCCCGGCATGTCTTGGTCCTCTTCGCCGCCTGAATGCAAGACCGCCCAGATCAGGATCACGTTTGGTAGAAACGCCCTTCTGACCTAACTCTCTCTTGAAGAGCATGATCTTTTCCGAAAACCGCTTCCCACTTTTCGCTGACGCGGTCCTTCGGTTCGAATCATGCTCTCGATGCGTACGCCGGCCCTCGTCCCCGGCCCACGAATCAGCACAATAGCGCGTGCTGGAATCGGCGTGAAGAATCATCCGCGCAAAAAAGAAGCCGGGCGAAAAGTCAATCGCCCGGCTTCAATATCTAGTGATAAATGCCGCTTCTGTTAATAGCGGTAGTGTTCCGGCTTGAACGGACCCTGCGGGGTCACGCCGATATAGGCGGCCTGTTCGCCGGACAGTTCGGTCAGGCGGGCTCCGAGCTTGTCGAGATGCAGACGCGCCACCTTCTCGTCGAGGTGCTTGGGCAGCACATAGACCTGGTTCTGGTACTGGCCGGGCTTGGTGTAGAGTTCGATCTGCGCCAGCACCTGATTGGTGAACGAGGCCGACATCACGAAGCTCGGATGACCGGTCGCGTTGCCGAGGTTGAGCAGGCGCCCCTCGGACAGCAGGATCATCCGCTTGCCGTCCGGGAAGGTTATCATGTCGACCTGCGGCTTGACGTTGGTCCATTGCAGGTTGCGCAGCGACGCGACCTGGATCTCATTGTCGAAGTGGCCGATATTGCCGACGATCACCATGTCCTTCATCGAGCGCATGTGGTCGAGGGTGACGACATCCTTGTTGCCGGTGGTGGTGATGACGATGTCGGCGGTCGGTGCGGCATCTTCCAGCGTGACGACTTCAAAGCCGTCCATCGCCGCCTGCAGCGCGCAGATCGGATCGACTTCCGTGACCTTGACGCGGGCGCCGGCGCCCTTGAGCGAAGCCGACGAGCCCTTGCCGACGTCGCCATAGCCGCAGACGACCGCAACCTTGCCGGCCATCATGGTGTCGGTGCCGCGGCGGATGCCGTCGACCAGCGATTCCTTGCAGCCATATTTGTTGTCGAACTTCGACTTGGTGACCGAGTCGTTGACGTTGATCGCCGGGAACGGCAGCAGACCCTTCTTCTGCAGCTGGTATAGCCGGTTGACACCCGTGGTCGTCTCTTCGGTGACGCCGCGAATGGCTTCCTTCTGCTTGGTGAAGAAGCCGGGCGAGGCCTTCAGGCGCTTCTTGACCTGGGCGTAGAAGTATTCCTCTTCCTCGCTCTGCGGGTTGGACAGCACGTCCTCGCCGGCTTCGGCGCGGGCGCCGATCAGTATGTACATGGTGGCGTCGCCGCCATCGTCGAGGATCATGTTGGAGAGGCCGCCATCGGCCCACTGGAAGATCCTGTCGGTATAGTCCCAGTACTTCTCGAGCGACTCGCCCTTGACGGCGAACACCGGGATACCGGCCTCGGCGATGGCCGCGGCCGCATGGTCCTGGGTCGAGAAGATGTTGCACGAGGCCCAGCGGATATCGGCGCCAAGCGCCTTCAGCGTCTCGATCAGCACCGCCGTCTGGATGGTCATGTGCAGCGAGCCGGTGATGCGCGCACCTTTCAACGGCTTCTTGTCGCCGAATTCTTCGCGGCAGGCCATCAGGCCCGGCATTTCGGTTTCGGCGATATCGAGTTCCTTGCGGCCCCAGCCGGCAAGCGAGATGTCGGCAACCACATAGTCCTTGCTACCTGTCATGGCAGTGCTCCGGTGCGATTTGTCTTCAGAATGCGCCTGCGCCACACGGCGCGTCGAAGGGCGCGGAATGCCGGCCTGACTAGCAGATCGCCGCCAAGACGACAATGGGATATAAAGAAATCTTTATGCGCGCATGTGTTTGCGGAGCATGATCCCGAAAAGTGGAAGCCGGTTTCGGACAAGATCATGCTCAAACAAAAAAGAGCTTCAGCACTCTTCGCCGAAGCGCGAGGCGACCAGCTGCTCCAGCGCGTCCATCGCCGCTGCGGCTTCAGCGCCGCTGGCTGTGACGCGGATCGAATAACCGGGGCTCGCCGCCAGCATCATCAGCCCCATGATCGAGGTGCCGCCGACCTTGAGACCATCCTTCTCGACATGGACGGTGGCGTCGAAGCCGCTGGCGACCTGGACGAACTTCGCCGAGGCGCGCGCATGCAGGCCGCGCTGGTTGACGATCGGGAACTCGCGCACGATCTCACCGGGCGACAGCGCGTTCATTTGCTGCTCAGCAGCTGACTTGCGACGTTGATGTATTTGCGCCCCGCGGCCTGCGCCTCGTCGAGCGCGGTCGCCATGTTGTCGCCCTTGCGGATCGACGACAGCTTGATCAGCATCGGCAGGTTCATGCCGGCGATGACCTCGGTGCGACCGGATTCCATCACCGAAATGGCGAGGTTGGAAGGCGTGCCGCCGAACATATCGGTCAGAACGATGACGCCGGTCCCGGTGTCGACGCGGCCGACGGCGTCGACGATATCGCGCCGACGCTGCTCCATATCGTCGTCGGCGCCGATTGCCACGGTTTCGAAATTGTCTTGTGGCCCCACGACATGTTCCACGGCATGGCGGAACTCGGCGGCCAGTTGACCGTGCGTTACAAGCACGAGTCCGATCATTCTATGGTGGCTCCCGTCATCGCCGCTTCACAGGCGCTTTTTATGCTCGCCGGCCATCCCAGGCGGCGGGAGCGCTATCTTGTCGACGCGCGGCGCGTTGACAAGCCCAAAATTGCGTCGGCCATGGCCAATTTGACGCATTGCAGCAAAAAACCGGCGGCGGATCATACGAAAGGCGCAATCGCCAGCCGCGCCATTACCGCCGGCAAAGCCGCAGTGACGTTGCGCTGAACGAGGTCGATGCGCGGCACCACACAGTCGGCAATGGTCGCGCTCGACTCTTCCTGGAAACGCGCGATCGCGTCTGCGGAAACCATCCGGATTGCCAGGTCGATGACCCCCACAGGTTGGAACAAAAGCGGCTTCGGACCAAGCCCGGGCACCTCTGCGAGGCCGGCAATGCTGGCGGGCGCATGGCAGACCAGCCGCCCGAAACGCGCCGCGACAAACAGCTGGTCGTCGCCGATCAGCCGCGCAAACAGCCCGAGCCGGCTGAAATGGTCGATGAGCGCCAGCGCCAGCGTTGTCTTGCCCGAGCCGGACGGCCCGGTGATCAGGACGCCCCGCTCGCCAATCAGGACTGCGGTGGCATGGATGTTCTCGGGTTCCGCGGTGGGATCGGGCATGCGCAGCCGCGATCAGCCTTCGGCCGGCAGCGTAACGACGAAGCGCGCGCCCTTGATGTCGCCGGGCTTGGTGCCGGGGATGTTCTCGGCGGTCAGCGTGCCGCCATGGGCTTCGACGATCTGCCTGGATATCGACAGGCCAAGCCCCGAATTCTGGCCGAACGCCTCGCCGGCCGGGCGGTCGGTGTAGAAGCGCTCGAAGATGCGGTCGATGGCGTCGGCGCGGATTCCGGGGCCGTTGTCGTCGACGGTGACGATGTTGACCTTGCCGGAGCGTGCCAGGGAAATGGCGATATGGCCGTGGTCCTCCGGCACGAAGGAGCGGGCATTCTCGATCAGATTGGTGATGACCTGGCCGATCCTCAGATCATGGCCGGTGACGAAATAGCCTTTGACGCCTTGCGGCAGCTTGGCGGCCTTGAATTCGATCTCGACAGCCTTTTTGTTGCGCGTCGCTTCGCGCGACACGGCGACGAGATCGGTGATGAATTTCTTCAAATCGACCGTGGCGGCATCCTCACGCGCCAGTTCGGCGTCTAGGCGCGAGGCATCGGAAATGTCGGTGATCAGCCGGTCGAGACGCCGGACATCGTGCTGGATGATCTCCATCAGCCTGCCGCGTGAATTGTCGTTCTTGGCCAGCGGCAAGGTCTCCACCGCGCTGCGCAGCGACGTCAGCGGGTTCTTCAGTTCGTGCGAGACATCGGCGGCGAAGCTTTCGATCGCCTCGATGCGGGCATAGAGCGCATTGGTCATATCGCGCACCGCGACCGACAAATTGCCGATCTCGTCCTGGCGGTCGGAAAAGTCGGGGATCTCCTCGCGGCTCTTGACGCCGCGCCGCACCCGCACTGCCGCCGCCGATAGCCGGCGCAGCGGATTGGCGATGGTGGATGCGAGCAGCATCGACAGGATGGCGGTGACCAGGGCGGCGATGCCGAACACGCGCAAAATAGCCTTGCGTTCGGCGGCGACGATCTTGTCGATGTCGCCGCCTTCCGTCGACAGCATCAGCACGCCGAGAACGGCACGGAAGCGCTGGATCGGCACCGCCACCGAAACGATCTGCTCGCCCTGTTCGCTCACCCGCACGATCGTCGATGGACTGCCGGTCAGCGCCTTGACCACTTCCGGGAAGGCCGCACCGTTGCCGCCCGGCTGCTCATGGTAGACGGGCAGGTCCTTGTTGCGGAAGAAGTCGAAGACGAATTTCTGCACGCGCTCCAGCATATCCGGCTGCTCGTCCTCGACCGGCGGCAGGTCGTAGCGCAGGATTTGGCCGCGCGAATAGAGATGGCGCGAATCGAGCAGCAGATTGGCGTCGCGGTCATAGATGCGGGCCCGGGTGCGCGTCGGCGAAATCAGCCGCCGCAGCACCGGCGCGACGCGCTCGGGATTGATCGGGAAATCCAGATTGTCGAGCTGGTCGGAGCCCGGCCCCAGGCTTTCACCGGCCTGCAGTTCGAGCAGTTTTTCCGGATCGATGCTGATCGAATCGGTCTCGACCGTCGCCGACGCGGCAATGGCGCCGGCGATGATCTCGCCCTGCGTCATCAGGCTTTCGACGCGGGCGTCGATCAGCCCGTCGCGGAAGGTGTTGAGATAGAGGATGCCGGTGACCAGCACGGCGAGGCCGGCCAGGTTGAGGAACAGGATGCGCCGGGTCAGGCTGGAAAAGATGTGGTGGCCGAGGAAGCGGCGCATCGGCACCGTCAACCTCGACAGGAATGCGGGCAGAATCCGCGACCGCCTGACAGCGCTCGTTCGTCTGCTCCGCTGTACATCCACTGCCATCGAATAGCAGCTCCCGCCTAGTCTTTGGTTTTATGCATGTCGTCGTCCCAAAAACCGCGACCACTTTTGGGCGACATGCATCAACTCAAGCTTCGCGGAACCGGTATCCGACTCCGTAAAGGGTTTCGATCATTTCGAAGTCGTCATCGACGGCCTTGAACTTCTTGCGCAGCCGCTTGATGTGGCTATCGATGGTGCGGTCGTCGACATAGACCTGCTCATCATAGGCGGAATCCATCAGCGCATCACGGCTTTTTACCACGCCGGGGCGCTGCGCCAACGAGTGCAGGATGAGAAATTCGGTGACCGTCAGCGTCACCGGCTCGCCCTTCCAGGTGCAGGTATGGCGTTCCTGGTCCATGACGAGCTGGCCGCGTTCCAGCGAACGGGCCTGCTGGCTGGGCGCCTTTGCCGCAGCTTCCCGGGCGCTGGCGCGGCGCAGCACGGCGCGCACCCGCTCGACCAGCAGGCGCTGCGAGAACGGTTTGCGGATGAAATCGTCGGCGCCCATCTTGAGGCCGAAAAGCTCATCGATCTCATCGTCCTTCGAGGTCAGGAAGATCACCGGCAGGTCGGACTTCTGCCGCATCCGGCGCAACAGCTCCATGCCGTCCATGCGCGGCATCTTGATGTCGAGGATGGCGAGATTCGGCGGCCGCGCCGCCAGGCCTTCCAGCGCCGACGCACCATCCGTGTAGGTCTCGACGCGATACCCCTCGGACTCGAGGGCGATCGACACCGATGTCAGAATGTTGCGGTCGTCATCGACAAGCGCGATTGTTGCCATTTCAAGCGGCTCCCTCATGAGCTGTCCCTTCTGTCTTAGAGAAGGGGCTTTTGCAGGACAAATTAGGTACAAAATGTGGCACAGGCTCCACCCGCTGTCGCGGACGGCTTGCCGGCGGCCCCATCGGAACCTCTACACGGGTTGGACGAACACTGTGTTCCAATCCTTTGGGCAACCACCGTGATTTTTTGCACATATAAACGATTTAAACAACTTTCAAAATTTTTAAATCGATTAATGATTTGATATCATTCGAGTTTTCTGGTTCTCACCGTCTCAGCCCCTAACGCGGGCTCGCCGGAAACGCGCCGGCAAAGTGCGGCGAATCCAGAAGAAGGGACCCTTGATGTCGGAAGTCGGCAAACGCAATTCTGCTTGCGCGATCGATCGTA
Organism: Mesorhizobium sp. M0771; assembly: GCF_040320155.1. Taxonomy (NCBI): domain Bacteria; kingdom Pseudomonadati; phylum Pseudomonadota; class Alphaproteobacteria; order Hyphomicrobiales; family Phyllobacteriaceae; genus Mesorhizobium; species Mesorhizobium sp. M0771. The sequence continues at coordinate 143,970 of NZ_JAMYPC010000004.1, forward strand.
TCGGCCTGAAAACCACCGGCACGGTGCATTATAATTTTGGTGCGGCCGCCCTTTATGAGGCAGCGATCCGTCGTGGCGAGGCCCGGTTGACCGCCGGCGGCGCGCTGCTCGCCGAGACCGGCCAGCACACTGGCCGCTCGCCCAAGGACAAGTTTGTCGTCCGCGATGGCGCCACCGAGCCCCATGTCTGGTGGGACAACAACAAGGCGATTTCGGCGGGCCAGTTCGAAATGCTGCTCGCCGATTTCCTTGTCCACGCCGCGAATAGCGATCTCTATGTGCAGGACCTCGTCGGCGGCGCCGATGCCGAGCTGAAGCTGCCGACGCGGGTCATCACCGAATTCGCCTGGCACTCGCTGTTCATCCGCAATCTTTTGATCCGCCCGCAGGCCGCCGAGCTTGAGGATTTCGTGCCGGAGATGACGATCATCGACCTGCCGTCTTTCCGCGCCGATCCGGCCCGCCACGGCAGCCGCACCGAAACGGTGATTGCGGTCGATCTCACCCGCAAGATCGTGCTCATCGGCGGCACTTCCTATGCCGGCGAGATGAAGAAATCGGTGTTCACCATGCTCAACTATCTGCTGCCGGAAAAGGGCGTCATGCCGATGCACTGCTCGGCCAATGAGGGCCCGGGCGGCGACGCAGCGATCTTCTTCGGGCTTTCCGGGACGGGCAAGACGACGCTGTCGGCCGATCCGTCACGTACGCTCATCGGCGACGACGAGCACGGCTGGGGACCGCACGGCATCTTCAACTTCGAAGGCGGCTGCTACGCCAAGACGATCCGGCTGTCGGCCGAGGCCGAGCCGGAGATTTTCGCCACCACGCAGCGTTTCGGCACGGTGCTGGAAAATGTCGTGCTCAACGCCGACCGCGTGCCGGACTTCAACGACGGCCGGCTCACCGAAAACACGCGCTGCGCCTATCCGCTGGATTTCATCCCCAATGCCTCGAAGAGCGGACGGGCCAGCCACCCGAAAAACATCATCATGCTGACCGCCGATGCCTTCGGCATCATGCCGCCGATCGCCCGGCTGACCCCGGCGCAGGCGATGTACCACTTCCTCTCCGGCTACACCGCCAAGGTGGCCGGCACCGAGAAGGGCGTTACCGAGCCGGAAGCGACGTTCTCGACCTGCTTCGGCGCCCCGTTCATGCCGCGCCACCCCAAGGAATACGGCAATCTGCTGCGCGAGCTGATCGCCCGCCACGGCGCCGATTGCTGGCTGGTCAACACCGGCTGGACCGGCGGCGCCTACGGCACCGGCAAGCGCATGCCAATCAAGGCGACGCGCGCCTTGCTGGCCGCAGCGCTTGACGGTTCGTTGAAGGCGTCCGGTTTCCGCACCGACGCCAATTTCGGCTTCGAGGTGCCGGTTGCTGTGCCTGGCGTCGACAGCGCCATTCTCGACCCGCGTTCGACCTGGGCCGACAAGGCAGCCTATGACCGGCAGGCAGCGCGATTGGTCGGCATGTTCGCCGTCAACTTCGAGAAATTCGAGAGCCATGTCGATGCCGTCGTGCTCGGCGCAGCACCCCGCCTGCAGGAAGCTGCGGAATAGTCGAGGCGTCTTCACCGAAGCATCCTTGAAAGGCGCGATCTCGATCGGGCCTTTTCTTTTTTGGTCCGCCGCGCCATGACTGCGGCATGCCTATCGACGACATCATCATATCAGACGAAGCCGTAATCCATCCAGGCGACCTGCACGAGGATTTCATCCGCTCGTCGGGTCCCGGCGGCCAGAACGTCAACAAGGTGGCGACCGCCGTCCAATTGCGCTTCGACGCCGCCAATGCGGCTGGCCTGTCCGAACGCGTGCGCGCGCGCACGATCAAGCTCGCCGGCCAGCGCGCCACTAAGGACGGCGTCATCGTCATCGAGGCCGGCCGCTTCCGCACCCAGGAGCAGAACCGGGCCGATGCCCGGGCAAGGCTGACGGCGCTGGTCGCCAAGGCCGCGGAACCGCCGCCGCCGCCGCGCAAGAAGACCAGGCCGTCGAAAGGCTCGGTGGAGCGGCGGCTGCAAAGCAAGGCAGGGCGCGGCACGATCAAAAAGCTGCGCGGCCGGGTAGAGAACGACTAAGGACCGCGCCGACTGCGTGCATAAAGCGGCCTCCCCTGCCGCAGCCGCAAGGTTTTACCATTGCCACAGAAAGGGAGGCCGGTGGCTTTCGGGTCGCCGTTTCTGATTGGCGGTGGCATGGTTTCAGTATCAACCGGAGGCGAAGTCATGCTCGTTCTGCCCAAAGGCGTCCGCCACATGCCTGGTTATCTGTCCCGCGCGGCGCAGGAAGCGCTGGTCGAAGAGGTGAGGACCATTGTACAGCGGGCGCCGCTGTACGTGCCGGCGATGCCGCGGACCGGCAAGGAGATGAGCGTGCGCATGACCAATTGCGGCACGCTCGGCTGGGTCACTGACAAGGAGTTGGGCTATCGCTACCAGCCAACGCACCCACTCACCGGAGAGCCATGGCCGTCGATCCCGGACGCGCTGCTGCAATTGTGGCGGGAGGTCGCCGCCTATCCGAATCCGCCGGAGGCCTGCCTGGTCAATTTCTATACGCAGGACGCCAAAATGGGTCTGCACCAGGATCGCGACGAAGCCGATTTCTCGGCCCCAGTGGTCTCGGTGTCACTTGGCGACGATTGCCTGTTCCGGGTCGGCCAAGTGACGGGCAGGGGGGCCACACGCGACGGCGGTACCAAATCGTTCCGCCTGAAAAGCGGCGACGTCGTCGTGCTCGGCGGCGAAGGCCGGCTCTGCTTCCACGGCGTCGACCGCATCTATCCGTCGACCTCGGCGCTGCTGAAAAAAGGCGGCCGGATCAATCTGACGCTGCGGCGGGTGACGGAGCCCGGCTAAAGTCGTCGCGAACAAGGACCCTCAACGTATCGTCCTCCGCGATCTGGCGATAGTGTTGCATGAAGCGGACGAAATCCTGCCGGCCGGAAAGCTCGGTCAGCCACAAGATGTCCTCCTTCTGCACAATGACCAGCGATGGCTGGTTGGTTTCGAGTTGGGCAAGCTTGTCATCGATGTAGCGATCGGTGATCCGCTTGTAGTGTTCGGCCCCCGCCTCGTTGCCGCTTTGCGCCTCGACCTTCGCGAAATAGGTAGCAAATCCCCCGAGCCAATCGCTGCAGTACGTCGAGATCCAGCTCCCGCCGACCATTCGCGTCAGCGGATGGCCCGCCGCAATGTCCGAACCTATGAGCGCGACCTTCGGATGGTCTACCGCGGCATTTATCGTCGCGACGAAATCGGCGCTGGGCTTCTGGCTGGGCCAGAAGGGGACAGCATTGGCCAAAATGGTGGCGGCAAGCAAAAGCATCCGCGCCAGCCCCATGCCCGATAGCGATTGCCTCGCCGGGTCAATCTGGATGGCTCTGAGTAGCAACGCCGCCGCTATCAGGCTGATCGCCGGGAATGCATGATAGGGCCAGCCCTTGGCCTGGTAGACGAGAGGCACGGTGGCGGCCAATGACGCCAGGACGAACACCACGATCATCGGCGACAGGGCGAGGCCCGGCCGAAGCGAGCGCAACATGTAGAGAGCGATGAGATAGGCTGGTGCATACTTGACCAACAGCGCTTGCACCACCCGCAGCCGCATATAGGTGTCGGTCAGCACCGGATAGATGGTGTTGAGGAACTCTGGATAAAAGTACAGCACGGCGACGAGATAGGCGACGCAGACCAAGCCGATTACCCAGTATTCGATGCGGAAGAGCGACCAGATCGACCGGCGCTGAAAGGCCACGTACAGCGCCGGAACCAGCACCATCAGCGCATAATAGGGTTTCACCAGCACCAGGACGCTGCCACAAAGGCCGGCCAATGCCGCTATCGACAAGCTCGGCGTGCGCCCTTCCGTCGGCGCGGCGCGCCAAGCCATTAACACCAGTAACGGCAGAAACAGGGCGATGCCCAGATGTTCCCGCTCGCTGAAAGCGTTGCCCGGAAGAATGATCAGCAGTGCCAGAAACAGCGGCAGCATCGAGAACAGCACATGGTTCTCGGCAAAGCCGGCCAATCTAGCGATCCGCGCGGCAATGCCGAGACCCAGCAGGCAGATCGTATAGGCATAGAGATGAATGACGACTTCCGGCGAAATGCCGAGAGCGTGCGCCAAGGCCACGGCCGGCATGAACATCCACGGCGTGAACGGCGGATTGACCTCGAAGAGATCCACATAGAGCCGTGAGCCGGCAAGCACCTTCTCGGACATGGTGATTGCCCAACTGGTGTCGGGTATGACGCCCCAGCGCATCTGCCAGGGCACGGCCGCCACCAGCACGAGCAGGCAGATGACCATGGTCGGTGGCAGCGTTCGCGAGCTGCCCTGGGCCGAAGTCAGGGCGGATCTCTCGATGAGCGAAGTGCGGATCTCCGTACTCATCGGGCCGCCACGAAGACGAATTTGCGCAGGATAATGAAGTTCAGGACCGGAACCAGGATGGAAGCGATTGCCACCGGCACCAGTGGCGGCAGTCCAGCTACGTCGGTAAGGATCATGGCCAGCCCGACCGAGAGCAGAAACCCGATCGCCGTGGCGCAGGCGAAGCGGACGATCTCGAAGCCAATCGAGCCGTCCGACATGAACGTCACGAAGCGATGCCCGCAATAGGAGAACACCGCGCCGGCGCCATAGCCAGCGACCGAGGCGATTGTCGCAGGCCTGCCAAAGCCATGCAGAGCCGAAAGGGCCAAGGTCAGCACGGCGTAGATCAGGGTCGATACGCCGCCGATTGTAGCAAACCGCAGGATTCGCGCCGGCTCCGAACGGCCCATGGCCCATGACCAGAACCGGTAGCCGGGCAAAGGATCGTTGACCGCCTGGCGCACAGTCAACCGAACCGGCGTTCGTGCGTCGCGGGCGGCGTCTTTTTCGACGCCTGGGAATTGCTGATGGCGGCGATCGCTTCCTCGAAGCCGGTCAGCCGGTCGACGACGTAAAGCGGCCGCCGTTTCACCTCGGCATGAATGCCGCCAACATAAAGGCCGATGACGCCGGTCATCAGCAGATTGATGCCCGACAAGAAGGAAATGATCACCACCGTCGATGTCCAGCCATGGACGACGCCGCTGACAAAAAGCCAGGAAAACACCGCGTAGAGCCCAAGCAGGGCGGCAAGACCGGAAATGGCCAGACCCGCCCACAGCGCCAGCCGCAGCGGCTTGTCGGAAAAGCTGATGATACCGTGCACGGCCAGCCGCACCATCTTCCAGAACGGATATTTGGTTTCGCCTGCTGCCCGCGTCGGCCTCTCGAACGGCACGGCGGTCTGCTTGAAACCCATCCAGCCGAACATGCCGCGCACGAAGCGGTCATGCTCGGGCATGCGTTTGAAAGTCTCGAGCGCCTTGCGGCCGACGAGGCGGAAATCGCCGACATCGCGCGGAATGCTGACGGAGGTCATCTGCTCGAGCGCGCGATAGAACAGATTGGCGCTGACCCGCTTGAACCAGGTTTCGCCCTCGCGCCGGATGCGCCGCGCATAGACGATCTCGTAGCCTTCTTTCCACTTGGCGACGAGATCGAGCACCACCTCCGGCGGGTCCTGCAGGTCGGCATCCATGACGATGACGGCGTCCCCGGCGGCAGCATCCATGCCGGCCGTGATGGCGATCTGGTGGCCGAAATTGCGCGACAGCTCAATCAGCCGGAAGCGGTCGTCCTCGGCAACCATGCCGCGCAGGAAGATGAGGCTGGTGTCGCGGCTGCCATCGTCGATGAAAATCGCTTCGGCACGGCCGTCCAGCGCGTCCAGCAGCATGCGGATCCGCCGCACCAGCAGCGGTAGCACCGCTTCCTCGTTAAAGATCGGAATGACCAGAGAATAGACCGGGGCTTGGCGGCCCCCGGCATCGCTCGAATTGATCACCGCTTGCTCCCGACCCGCTGGAATTGCAGCAAAAACTAGCCGGGATTGCCTAAGGCGCCGTTAACCCAGTCGTCACAGTTTCCTGAGCGCCACTTCCTCGACCAGATGATTGGCGCCCTTGCGCAGGATGAGGTCGGCGCGCGCCCGTGTCGGCACGATGTTCTCGCGCAGGTTTTTCAGGTTGATGTTGGCCCACAAGCCTTCCGCAATGGCGCGCGCGGCGTCTTCCGAAAGCTGCGAATAGCGGTGGAAGAAGGAGTCCGGATTGCGGAAGGCCGTCTCGCGCAGCCGCATGAAGCGGGCGATGTACCATTGGTGGATCAGCTTTTCGTCGGCGTCGATATAAATGGCGAAATCGAAGAAATCCGACAGGAACGGCACTATCTTGCCGTCCTTCGGCAATTTGCCGGGCTGCAGAACGTTGATGCCTTCGAAGATCAGAATGTCGGGCCAGTCGATGGTGACGAACTCGCCGGGAATGACGTCATAGGTCAAATGCGAATAGACGGGCGCGCGGACATTGCGCTGCGCCGACTTGATGCCCGAGAGGAAACGCAGCAGCGCACCGACATCGTAGCTGTCGGGAAAGCCCTTGCGCTCCATCAGATTGTCGCGTCGCAACACCTTGTTGGGTAAGAGAAAACCGTCGGTGGTGATGAGATCGACCTTGGGGCTCGACGGCCAGCGCGCCAGAAGCTCCTTCAGCACGCGCGCCGTGGTCGATTTGCCGACCGCAACCGAACCGGCAATGCCGATGATGAACGGTGTCTTGACCACATCCAGCGCGTTGAAGAAGGCCTGGCGCTGGCGAAACAGCAACTGGCTGGCCTCGACATGCGCCGAAAGCAGCCGCGAGAGCGACAGATAGATGCGCTTGACTTCTTCCAGGTCGACCGGATCGTTCAGTGAGCGCAGACGGTTGATCTCGTCTTCGCCCAGCGTCATCGGCGTGTCGGCGCGGAAGTTCGACCATTGCTCGGCCGAGAAGAAACGATAGGGGGAATATTTCTCGGTCGGAGCGAGCTGGTCCATCGAGTTTCCTGCCCTCTAGAGCATGAGGCCGAAAAGTGTGAAGCGGTTTTCGGGCGACATCATGCTCCCTCTATCAATTTAGAGACGGATTCAGATTTAAGGCCTCGGCCCGAAATCATCCGGCTCTCGCGGTCAGCCTTTCGGCCGGGATGCCTTTTCAGTGACGCCCGAACGGCCGGTACGGCCCTCAAGCTCCTTCAGCACCTCGCCCAGCGAAACGCCGGCCATGCCAAGCACGACGAGCCAATGATATATGAGATCGGCACTTTCGGAAACGAGGGCATTTTTGTCGCCCTTGACGGCGGCAATGACGGTCTCGACTGCCTCTTCACCAAGCTTCTGCGCCGCCTTGTCGATGCCTTTGGCGAACAGTTTTGCCGTCCACGAGTCCGGGTCGCCGGAACGGGCGCGTTCGCCAATGATCGTTTCCAGATCGGACAGCGAAAATTCAGCCATGGCGCAGCCTACAGCCTTTGTGGAGTGGATTGAACCGGGTAGTCCAGCCGCATCGGTAGCCCGGCCTCGGCCATATGCGCCTTGGCTTCCGCAATCGTGTAAGTGCCGAAATGGAAGATCGAGGCCGCGAGCACGGCGCCGGCGTGGCCGTCGCGAATGCCCTCGACCAGATGGTCGAGCGTGCCGACGCCGCCCGACGCGATGACCGGCGCGCGCACCGCATCCGCTATCGCGCGGGTCAGCGCAATGTCGTAACCGGCCTTGGTGCCGTCACGGTCCATCGAGGTCAAAAGAATCTCGCCGGCGCCGCGATCGACCATTTTTCGCGCAAACTCGACCGCATCGATGCCGGTCTTTTCACGGCCGCCATGGGTGAAGATCTCCCAGCGGTCGGCTTCATTGGGTGCCGACACCTTCTTGGCGTCGATGGCGACGACAATGCACTGGTTGCCGAACTTGTCGGCGGCTTCCGCGACGAAATCGGGGTTCTTCACCGCCGCAGTGTTGATCGACACCTTGTCGGCGCCGGCCAGCAACAGTTTGCGAATATCGGCCACCTGGCGCACGCCGCCGCCGACGGTCAGCGGCATGAAGCATTGTTCGGCGGTGCGGGCGACGACGTCGAAGATGGTTTCACGGTTGTCGGACGACGCGGTGATATCGAGAAAGCAAAGCTCGTCAGCGCCGGCCGCGTCATAGGCTTTGGCCGCCTCGACCGGATCACCGGCATCGATGAGGTCGACGAAATTGACCCCCTTGACGACGCGGCCGTTCTTGACGTCGAGGCAAGGGATGACTCGGGCCTTCAGCATCAGCCCTTCTCCATCGTCGCCAGCAACTCGCTGAGCAGTTCGCCGACCAGCGGCGGAACCTCGGCCTGCGCATCGAACGCCGGATCGTAGGCGGAAATGGTGATGCCGGAAATCGGCAGCAGGCCGGCCATGCCGCAGACAGCCTGGCGCAGCTGTTTCGGCTCCGGGCCGCCGGGCGTGGTGTAACGGTTGGCCTGCAGCGCCCCGGGGTCGTGCACGTCGAGATCGAGATGCAGGTGCACCCGCTTCGCATCCGGCGCCTTCAGCCTGCCGCACGCCGTGGCCCAGTCCGGGCATTCGGTGCGGATGACCGGCAACGTCTTCAACAGCTCCGTTTCGGCCGGATCGAGATCGCGCGCGTTGACCAGCACGCAGCGCGCCGGATCGATCGGCCTGAAGCCGGGGATGGCCGAGGCCATCGGCTTCCAGCACAGGCCGAGAACCGTGGCCAGCGCCATGCCATCGAGAAAGCCGAAGATGGACGTCTCCGGGGTGTTGAGATCGCCATGCTGGTCGGCCCAGATGATCGCATCGGCATCCTCGCCGGCAACCGCACCGGCCGATGTCAGGCAATTGCCGGCCAGCACGATGGGAAACCGGCCGCGGTCTATGGCGATGCGGACCTCGCCGGAGAGGGCACCGCACACGGCAAAGCCGGTGGCGATCTCGCGCTGCTGTTCGTCGCCAACCCTGCCGATATCGGTGACGACGACGTCATGCCCGGAGAGCGTCAGCGCGTCGACAAGCCCGCCGGCGATAAGTGCATCCGGGCCTCGGCCCATGCCGCCGTGATAGTGGCCACTGTCATAGGATGCCAGGATGATGGAGATTTTCACGGCCGGGTCTCCATCGCCTTGCCCTGCAGCACCGCAAGCGCCTCGGCCGGGTCGATACGCCCGTCATAGAGCGCGCGGCCGGAGATGGCGCCTTCCAGTTTCTTCGCGTCGGGCATGGTCATGCGCACGATGTCGGCGATCGAAGCCAGCCCGCCCGAGGCGATGACCGGGATCGAGACCGCGTCGGCGAGATCGATCGTGGCATCCCAGTTGATGCCGGTCAGAACGCCGTCTCGGTCGATGTCGGTGTAGATGATGGCGGCAACGCCGGCGCCTTCGAATTTCTGCGCCAGTTCGATGACGCCGAGGCTGGAAGCCTCGGCCCAGCCTTCGACCGCCACCTTGCCGCCCTTGGCGTCGATGCCCACGGCGATCTTTCCAGGAAATTCCTTGCAGGCTTCCCGGACCAGGTCGGGATCGCGCACCGCCACCGTGCCGAGGATGACGCGGGCCAGCCCGCGGTCGAGCCAGTCCTCGATCTGCGCCAGCGTGCGGATGCCGCCGCCGAGCTGCACCGGGTTTTTCGTCGCCTTGAGGATGGCGCCGACCGCCGCGCTGTTGACGCTCTGGCCCTTGAAGGCGCCGTTGAGGTCGACGACATGCAGCCATTCAAACCCTTGCTCTTCGAAGGCCTTGGCCTGGGCCGCAGGGTCGTCATTGTAGATGGTCGCGGTCGCCATATCGCCGTGCTTCAGCCGCACGCACTTGCCGTCCTTGAGGTCGATGGCCGGAAACAGGATCACCGTTCAGACCCCTTCCACAATGGCGAAATGCGAGGTCGAATAAGCGCGCCGGAATTTCAGCGCTGCCTGGTATTCGGGAGAATGGAAGCAAGCCAGCGCGACCTCGTAGCTTTCGAACTCGACGATCACATGGCGATTGCCGGATGGCCCTTCCGGGCTTGACGACTGACCGCCTCGCGTCAGGAATTTCGCGCCGTATTTGTCGAACGCCGCTTTGTTGGCGGCGATGTATTTCGGATAGTTTTCCGGATCGGTCACATCGACCATCGCCATCCAGTAGCCCTTCTTGCTCATCTCAAGGCCTCCAGCGCAGGAAGTTGGTGATCAGTGCCAGGCCGAGCGCCTGGCTCTTTTCCGGATGGAATTGCGTGCCGGCAAGGTTACCGCGCGCGACCGCCGCCGTTACCGGGCCGCCATAATCGGCGACGGCCAGCACTTCGTCCGGCCTTGTCGCGTCGAGATGGTAGGAATGAACGAAATAGGCGTGCAGACCCTTAGGCCCGGTCGCAATACCCGAAAACAGCGGGTGCTTGCGCTCCAGATCGATGGTGTTCCAGCCGATTTGCGGGATCTTCAGTGCCGGATCGGCGGGCGTGATCTCCTTGACGTCGCCGGCAATCCAGCCGAAGCCCTTGGTCACGGTCTTTTCCAGGCCGCGCTGCGACATCAGCTGCATGCCGACGCAGATGCCGAGGAACGGCCGCGCCTTGGCGATCGCTACCTCTTCCACCGCTTCCCACATGCCGGCGACGCCGCGCAGGCCCGCCGCGCAATCGGCATAGGCGCCGACGCCGGGCAAAACGATTCGGTCGGCGCTGCGCACCCGCTCGGCGTCGGCGGTTAGCTCAATGGCAGCGGCAATGCCGGCTTCATGCGCGGCGCGCTCGAAGGCCTTGGTGGCCGAGCGCAGATTGCCCGACCCGTAATCGATGATGGCAACCCGCATCTCAGGCTTTTCCCGGCGTATGGCTCAGGCCCAGCGTCAGCCCGGTCTGCGTCGGCCGGGCCAGGCTGGCGTCCGGCACGATGCGCGGCAGCGGCGCCGGCTCGTCGGCAAGCGCCTGGGCGTCCAGTGTCTGGCGGATGTCGGCATCGTCAGGATTGTCGGCTTCGACGACGCCCCATTCATGCCAGCCGCGGCGGCGCAGCGCTGCGATCCGCAGCCCTTGGCCTTCCAGCCCGATATAGAGCGAGACCAGTAAAGACAGTGCGGAGCCGGCCCAGTCCAGTCCCAGCCATTGGCCGAGCACCGAGATGAGCCCCATGGCGACGAAGGCGAGCGCCGCCTCGATCCACAGCCTGTGCCAGGCGAGCCACAGCGGCGCCACCAGGAAAGCCAGCCAGGAAAAACCGTCGCGGACCAAAACGGTTGCGTCGGCCGCCTCGGTGCGGCCTGGCGGTTCCATCACGACATAGATGGCCATCAGCCTACCCTTTCAGAGATCCCTTGGTGGAGGGAACCGCTTCCGGCTGGCGCGGGTCGCGCTCCAGTGCGAAACGCAGCGCGCGCGCCACCGCCTTGAAGCAGGTCTCGGCAATATGGTGATTGTTGGCGCCATAATGATTGGTGACATGCAGCGTGATACCGGCATTCTGCGCCAGCGCCTGGAAGAATTCACGCACCAGTTCGGTGTCGAACGTGCCGATCTTGGGCGACGAGAAGGCGACATTCCAGACCAGGAACGGACGGCCCGACACGTCGATCGCGGCCCGCGTCAGCGTCTCGTCCATGGCAAGGTCGACAGAGGCGTAGCGCATGATGCCGCGCCGCTCGCCCAGCGCCTTGGCCAGCGCCTGGCCGATCGCAATGCCGGTGTCCTCGACCGTGTGGTGGTCGTCAATGTGCAGGTCGCCCTTGGCCTTCACCGTGATGTCGATCAGCGAGTGGCGCGACAGCTGGTCCAGCATGTGGTCGAAGAAGCCGACGCCGCTCGACATGTCGGATTTTCCGGTGCCGTCGACATGGACCGAGACGCTGATCTCGGTTTCCTTGGTCTTGCGGCTGACTTCGGCGGAACGGGACGCCATGACCTTGTCCTTGGCTGAGGGGTTCGAAACTCAAGACGGGGTTCCAAGCTGTCATTTGCTTGAAAACGAAAGCCTTCTAGCAGCATGATCCGGCGATTGCCAGTTGCGATGCGGACAGCCACCGGCCATGGCGGACGCCGTTTGCAATCACCCGCCCCATGCATACATATGGCCGATCGAAATCACTCGTACCGCGCGCCAATCGCCTTATCGGGATCGCGCGAATCGGAGCTAAAAATGTCGAATGAACTGAGCATGCACGCCACGACCATCGTGACGGTGCGCAAGGGCAACAAGGTGGTGATCGCCGGCGACGGCCAGGTCAGCCTTGGCCAGACCATCATGAAAGGCAACGCCAAAAAGGTGCGCCGCATCGGCAAAGGCGGCAATGTCATTGCGGGTTTCGCCGGCGCCACGGCGGATGCTTTCACCCTTCTGGAGCGGCTGGAAGCCAAGCTCGAACAATATCCCGACCAGTTGACGCGCGCCTGCGTCGAGCTCGCCAAGGACTGGCGCACCGACCGTTATCTGCGCCGGCTGGAAGCGATGATGCTGGTGGCCGACAAGTCGGTTTCGCTGGCGCTCACCGGCACCGGCGACGTACTGGAGCCCGAATTCGGCGTCATGGCCATCGGTTCCGGCGGCAACTATGCGCTGGCCGCTGCCCGCGCGCTGATGGACAGCGACAAGGATGCCGAGGAGATCGCCCGCAAGGCGATGCAGATCGCCTCCGACATTTGCGTCTATACCAACAACAACTTTGTTGTCGAAACGCTCGATGCCGGCTAACCCGCCGGTGCTCTATGATTTTCGACCGGTTACCGAAAAAGACCTGCCGATGATCGCCGGCTGGCTGGCCGAGCCGCATGTCGCCGAATGGTGGGACGATCGGGAGACGGAAATCGCCGAAATCGGGGAGCACATCGACTCTATTTCTGTAGAGCCGCTGATCGTCGAGCTCGACGGCAGGCCGATCGCCTATCTGCAGAGCTACGATCCGCATCTGGAAGATGGCCATCCCTATGCCGACCAGCCGTTCGGCACGCTCGGCATCGACCTGTCGATCGGCGTGCCGGACCTGGTTGGCAAAGGTCATGGCTCGGCTATCGTCAGGCAATTCGTCGAGCAACTGTTCGAGGAAGGCGCGCCGCGCGTCATCATCGATCCGCATCCCGACAATGGCCGCGCCATCCGCGCCTATGAAAAGGCGGGCTTCAGGGCTATCGATCGCAGACACTCTAGATATGGGGACGTCGTGCTGATGGCCGTCGATGCCGAAGAGAGCGACGCGGAAGAAGGGGAATGAGTTGATGGCGACACCGGGCACTGCCAAAAATTACTCGGCCTATGAAGACAGCTGGCGGATGGGGCTTCTGCTCGTGCTCGCTCTGCTCATCTTCCAGGCCGGCGCGCTTTACGGCATGGGCCGCACGCCGATCTGCACCTGCGGTTACGTCAAACTCTGGCACGGTGTGGTGAACAGTTCGGAGAATTCCCAGCATATTTCCGACTGGTACACGTTCTCGCACATCATCCACGGCTTCCTGTTCTACGCCTTGGCCTGGTTCCTGTTCCCGCGCTCGCCAATCGGTCTGCGCCTGGCATTCGCCGTCGTCATCGAGGGCGGCTGGGAACTCCTGGAAAACAGCCCGTTCATCATCGAGCGCTACCGCGCCGGCACCATCTCGCTGGATTACTATGGCGACTCGATCATCAATTCGGTGTCCGACACGCTGGCCATGGTGCTGGGATTTGTGATGGCGCGAAAGCTACCTATATGGAGCATCGTCGGCCTCGCCCTCATCTTCGAACTGGGTGTCGGCTACCTCATCCGGGACAATCTGACGCTCAACGTGATCATGCTGCTGCATCCGTTCGAGTCCATCAAGCAGTGGCAAAGTGGAATCTAGTGATATGACCACCTTCTCTCCCCGTGAAATCGTTTCGGAACTCGACCGCTTCATCATCGGCCAGAAGGACGCCAAGCGCGCCGTGGCCATTGCCTTGCGCAACCGCTGGCGCCGCCAGCAGCTGGAAGGCCAGATGCGCGAAGAGGTGATGCCGAAGAACATCCTGATGATCGGCCCGACCGGCGTCGGCAAGACCGAGATCTCGCGCCGCCTGGCGCGACTCGCCGGTGCGCCCTTCGTCAAGGTCGAGGCCACCAAGTTCACCGAAGTCGGCTATGTCGGCCGCGATGTCGAGCAGATCATCCGCGACCTGGTCGAGATCGCCATCGGCCTGGTGCGCGAGAAGATGCGCGAGGACGTGAAGGCGCGCGCGCACCTCAATGCCGAGGAGCGCGTGCTGGAAGCCCTGGTCGGCAAGACGGCGAGCCCGGCGACCCGCGATTCCTTCCGCAAGAAGCTGCGCGACGGCGAGCTCGACGAAAAGGAGATCGAGATCGAGGTTGCCGACACCGGCACCGGCGGCATGCCCGGCTTCGAGATCCCCGGCATGCCGGGCGCTAATATCGGCGTGCTCAACATCAACGACATGCTGTCGAAGGCGATGGGTGGCAAGAAGACCAAGGCGCGCAAGACGACGGTCAAGGAGTCCTACGCGCTGTTGGTCAACGACGAGTCCGACAAGCTGCTCGACCAGGACGAGGTGGTGCGCCGGGCGCTCGACGCGACCGAAAATGACGGCATCGTCTTCCTCGACGAGATCGACAAGATCGCCTCGCGCGAAGGTGGCATGGGCGCCGGCGTCTCGCGCGAAGGCGTGCAGCGCGACCTGCTGCCGCTGATCGAAGGCACGACGGTGGCGACCAAATATGGGCCGTTGAAGACCGACCACATACTGTTCATCGCCTCGGGCGCATTCCATGTCTCGAAGCCCTCCGACCTGTTGCCGGAATTGCAGGGCCGCCTGCCGATCCGTGTCGAGTTGCGGGCGCTGGAGAAGGACGATTTCATTCGCATCCTCACCGAGACCGAGGCGAGCCTGATCAAGCAGTATATCGCACTGATGAAGACCGAAGGCGTCGATCTCACCTTCACCGACGACGCCATCGATTCGCTGGCCGGCATTGCCGTCGACCTCAACGCCAGTGTCGAGAACATCGGCGCGAGACGCCTGCAGACGGTGATGGAGCGTGTGCTGGACGAGATCTCCTACGACGCGCCGGACCGCAACGGCACCAGCGTCGCCATCGATGCCGCCTATGTGGAAAAGCATGTCGGCGACCTCTCGCGAAACACAGATTTGTCGCGATTCATCCTTTAAACGAGGGCGCCGGTTCATCCGGCGCCGGTATTAGAGCGCCGCGCGTCCTTTGGACACGCAAAGGTCGCTCTAGCAGTATTGAATCGATGCATCGGACTTTCCAAAAATCGGTTTCGATCTTTGGGCCGATGCTTAGGCAACAATCCGGCTAACAGCTTGATGTGTGGCCGGATGGTATCATCGGGCCACCTTTCGTCTTGCCGGGTGCAAGGGCGCTCTCGACTCAACCGGGAGCACTCCCTAGTTTGCGCGGCAATTCTCTAGACGCAATTCCGGACGGAAAGCCGTTTCACACTTTCCTGGAATTGCTTGGGCGGCGGCGCATGAAAAAACTGATCCTTGTCATTCTCGGCTTGACGCTGGCGGCGACGCTGTTCGCGGCTGACGCGGCGACATTGGTGCCGGCGGGCAACCGCAATGTCGTGCAGCCCGACATACCGGGCGCCTCCAGCCGCCGCACCCAGGCGACCAACACCACCTTCCAGGCCAAATACCGCAAGGTCTACGCCTTGCTTCAGAACGACGTCGAACTGCGCGCCAAGATCAGGAAGGCCGCCGCTGCCTACGGCATCAATCCTTTGCACATCGTCGGCGCCATCGTCGGCGAGCACACCTACAATGTCGACGCCTACGACCGGCTGCAGACCTACTACGTCAAGGCGATTTCCTACCTCTCCAGCAAGCTGTCCTTCGCCTATGACGGAGAGGACATCACCGATTTCGTGCAGCGGCCGGAATTCAAGAAGTGCACGATGTCGGACAGCTACGACCTGTGGGAATGCCGCGAGCAGGTGTGGAACCGCTCCTTCCGCGGCAAGACCGTCGGCGGCACAAGCTTTCCCAACGACCGCTTCGGCGCAACCTTCTTCCAGCCCTACTATGCCGGCCAGACCTTTGGCCTCGGCCAGCTCAACCCGCTGACCGCGCTGCAGATGAGCGATCTCGTGCACAAGGTGTCGGGGCTGCCCGAGCTCGATGTCGGCGATCCCAATGGGGTCTACAAGACCATCATGGATCCGGACCTGACATTGCCCTACGTCGCAGCGACGATCAGGAAGTCGATCGACGCCTACAAAAACATTGCCGGCTTCGACATCTCAGGCAATCCGGGGCTGACCGCCACGCTCTACAATGTCGGCAATCCCGAGCAGCGCGCCTATGCGCTGAAGGCCGAGAACGACAAGCGCCGCGCGGCGGGTGAGGCGGTCAAACTGCCCGAGGAGAATTATTACGGCTGGCTGGTCAACGACAAGCTGGACGAGCTGAAGGCGCTGTTTTAGCGGGCTTAGCTCAGCCGTCTACCTCCCCCTTTGTGGGGAGGTCGGACCGCAGGTCCGGGTGGAGGCCGGTGCCGCACCCCCGCCCCGCTGCTTCGCAGCGACCCTCCCCACAAGGGGAGGGTAAGTCAGTCCTTCACGCTGCCAGCAACGACTTCAGCTTCACATCCGGCGACCCCAACGCCTCCGGCGCCGGCCTAGCCCGCTTGGCGATCAGCATCTCGGCCAGCCTGATGTCGCGCGCCACGGCATTGCCCGTACCGAGGCCGCTCGCCGCCACCAGCCTGCCATCCTCGGCCAGATGAAACAGAATAAAAGCACCGTCGCCGAGATCGCGGCGGACCGTGCTTTTGCCCTCGTCCGAAAGGCCGGCGACCTGCAGCGACAAACCATACTGATCCGACCAGAACCATGGCACCGCGGCATGCGCTTCGCGGGCGCCCAGCATGTTCTTCGCGGCCAGCGCACCCTGTTCCTGCGCATTGCGCCAGGCTTCCAGCCGCACCCGCCGGCCAGCATAGACAGCGAGCGGAAACGAGCAGCAATCGCCGGCGGCGAAGATGTCGGGATCGATTGTTTGGAGTTCGCCATTGACGGCGATGCCGTTATCGACGGTCAGGCCCGCTTCCGCGGCAAGCCCGGTCACCGGCACGGCGCCGATGCCGATGACGGCGAGATCGGCGACGATGTCCTGCCCATCGGCGAGCATGATGTGCACCTCAGCGCCGTCGTCGGCGATATCAGCGATGCCCTGACCGGTGAGCACGGTCACGCCTTCGGCCTCATGCGCCTGATGGATGATTTCAGCGATCTCCGCCGGCACCCCGCGCAGGAGGATGCGCGGCTGCGCCTCAATGACGGAGACGGCAGCCCCTGCCTTGCGCGCCGAAGCGGCGAGCTCCAGGCCGATAAAGCCACCACCAATGATGGCGATGCGGTTTGCCGGGCTGAGGTGGGCGCGAATGGCCAGCGCGTCGGCAAAGGTGCGGAGGTAGACGCAGCGCGACCCCAATCCCGGCATCGGCAGCTTGCGCGGTGTCGAGCCGGTCGCCAGCAGCAGCTTGTCGTAGGGCAGGGCCGAACCGTCCGACAGCCGCACCATATGCGCCGGGCGGTCGATCGCCACCGCTTGAACGGAATGGATATGCCGGATCGATTTCTCGGCCAGAATTTCGTCGCTGGCGATCGTCTTGATCTCGGCCGCGTCGCTCGTCATTGCGTCCTTGGACAGGGGCGGCCGCTCATAGGGCAGATGGGGTTCGTCACCCACCAGCGTCACCGGCCCGTCATAACCCAGCTCGCGCAGTGTCAGCGCTGCCCGCCCGCCGCACTCGCCGGCGCCAATGATGACCATTCCCGCCTGCATGGTCCTATCCGATCTGGATCAGCACTTTGCCGGCCTCGACCTTTACCGGATAGGTGGCGAGATTGACGCAAACCGGCGCGCCGCGTGCCGCCCCCGTCTTGTAATTGAAGCGGCCATTGTGCTTGGGGCACTCGATGATGTCATCCATCACCAGCCCGTCGGCCAGATGCACCTTTTCGTGCGTGCACAGGCCATCGGTGGCGAAGTAGTCGTCATCGGGGCTGCGATAGATGGCGAAGGTGCGGCCGCCATGGTCGAAGCGCATCACATCTTCTTCGTCGATGTCGCCGGCAGCACAGGCTTCGATCCAGTCGCTCATGTGTTCCTCCCAAAAGCAATTCCAGGAAAGTGCGTTGCGGTTTTCCGTTCGGAGTTGCGTCAAAACAAAAGCTTAATCGCGCGATCATTCCGCCGCGGCGGTGACGGCGTCGTTGTGGAGTTCCTCGCGATAGGGCCGCGCCGTCGGCGGCAGTTCGCGCTTGAGGAAATAGTCCTCGTTGCGCAGCTGGCGCAAAAAGGCCGGGATCATCTCGCGGTAGCCGGCCAGGATCGACGGCGTCGGCGCCGGCAGATCGTGCTTGATCAGCGCATGCAGTTTAGGCAGCGCATGATAGGGCACCATCGGGAACATGTGGTGTTCGACGTGATAGTTCATGTTCCAGTAGATGAAGCGGCTGACCGGGTTCATGTAGACGGTGCGGCTGTTCAGCCGGTGGTCGATGACATTTTCCGCGAGCCCGCCATGCTGCAGCAGGCCGACCATGACATGATGCCAGGCGCCGTAGAGCCGGGGCAGCCCGACCAGCATCAGCGGCAGCCATGAACCGAAATAAAGCGCCAGCGCGATCGTCACGGCATAGATCGCCGTCCAGATGCGGGCGATGCGAATGGCTTTAGGCTGCTCCTGTTCGGGGATAAAAGTCTTTTCCGCCGCGCTGATATTTCCGGCGGCATTGCGCAGCATGTCCGACATCGCATGCCAGGCATCCAGCACGCCGATAAAGCCAAGCGCGACCCGGAACAGATCCGGCGGCCGCATAACGGAGATTTCCGGGTCGCGGCCGACGATGATGGTGTCGGTGTGGTGGCGGGTGTGGCTCCAGCGCCAGGTCACCGGATTGCGCATGATCATGAAGCAGGCGATCTGGTAGACCGCGTCGTTCATCCACTGCGTGCGGAAGGCAGTGCCATGGCCGCATTCGTGCCAGCGTGAATCGGTGGACGAGCCGTAGAGGACGCCATAGACGAAGAAGAACGGCACGCACCACCAGCTGCCCCAGAACCAGGCGCCGCCGGCGGCACTCAGGATCAGCGCGGCGAGCCAGATCGTGGTGTCGCGGATCGCCGGCCCATCGGAGCGCTGCATCAGCTCCTTCATCTGCTTGCGCGGAATATCGGTGTGATACCACTCGGCCGCCGACAGGCCGGTCTCGACGGCGAGCTTGGCGTCGCGGCCGATCAGGCTGTAGTCGCGCCGGGACGGTGGTGTGGATAGTGTCGCTTCCATAGGGGCTGCCTCCGTCGGCCACAGCATCCGTCAGGACGGATATGTCCATTACAGGCGCCTGTGTCCGAGCGCAAAATAGCGCCATGCGGTGATAGTCTCAATATCACAAAGATAGTTTCTATCATTTTCCATCAGAACGATGTAAGCAGTTGCAGGCACTCATGCGGGACAGTCATGGCAAAACGGCCAACCATCACCGATCTGGCGCGCATCTCCGGCGTTAGCGTCGCCACTGTCGACAGGGTGCTGAACAACCGGCTGCCGGTGCGCGAGGAAACCGCGCGCCGCGTCTATGAGGCGGCGACCGGCATCGGCTACCACGCCGCCGGGCTGATCAAGCGGCGCATGCGCCAGGAATTGCCGGAATACCGCCTCGGCTTTCTGCTGCTGCGGGGCAATGATGTTTTTTACGGCGATTTCGCGAGGGAGCTAGAAATGGCGGTCTCGCAATCGCAGCGCTTCCGCGGCGTCGCCACCATCGATTTCGCCAGCTCGCTAGCCGCCGACGAGATCGCCGCCCAGATGCGCAAGCTGGCAGCGAAATCCAGAGCAATCGCCGTTGTCGGTCCGGACCATCCGACGCTGACGGCGGTCGTGGAGTCGCTGAAAGCGAGGGGGCAACCTGTCTTCTCGCTGCTGTCCGACTTTGCCGCTGGCATCCGTGAGGGATATGTCGGCCTCGACAATCGGAAGGTCGGTCGCACCGCGGCCTGGATGATCGCCAGGGCGGCAAAGAACCCCGGCAAGGTCGCCCTTTTCGTCGGCAGTCATCGCTTCCACGGCCATGAACTGCGCGAGATCGGATTTCGCTCCTTCTTCCGCGAACATGCGCCGGACTTCACGGTGATGGAAACGCTGGTCAATCTGGAAGCCAACCAGGTCACCCACGATGCGATGATCGATCTCCTGGTGCGGTATCCGGATATTGCCGGCTGCTATGTCGCCGGCGGCGGCATGGAAGGCGCGGTCTCGGCGCTGCGCGCAGCGAAGCCCGCAAACATGCCGGTGGTCGTCTGCAACGAGATCAACGCCGAATCGCGCGCGGCACTCGCCGACAACATCCTGACAATGGTGATCTCGACGCCGCTCGCCGCCTTGTGCCGCGAGCTTGTCGACCTGATGGCGCATTCCATCGAGGCCGGCGCCGCCAACGCGCCGGGCCAGACCTTTCTGCCCTTCGACATCTATCTGCCGGAAAATATCTAACGCGTTGCCGCGCCGACCCGTTCGGCGTGGGCTCTCCCGGCGATGATAGAATCTATCAGAGTCTGCCTTCAGACTCGGCCTGGGCCGCTGTCGGCCTTGATTCGACGTGAAATTGCGGCGCGGCGACCGAAAATCCGCTTTCCGACTTAGGAATCGCTCTTGACGTCTCGCGAAAAAATGGAATAAATATTTCATCAGATTGGTATTTTGGTTCTTTCGTTCCGGAACATCTGTTTCAAACTGGGAGCCTGGCGTTCCATCCCTTGGACAAAACGCCATACGGAACAGGAAGGCATCAGGGAGAGATTCCTCGGGCTATCGGGGATTCCGGGTAGATCGGTGCAGCCGGACACCAATGTGGAGGAGAAACACAATGAAGAAACTGATTTTGGGCGTCGCCTTTGCGGCGCTGATGAGTTCGTCCGCTTTTGCCGCCAAGGTCGGCGTGTCGATGGCCAAGTTCGACGACAACTTCCTCACCGTGCTGCGCAACGGCATGATCGAGCAGGCCAAGGGCATGAGCGGCGTGGAACTGCAGGTCGAGGACGCGCAGAACGACGTCGCCAAGCAACTCGACCAGATCAAGAACTTCGCCGCCTCGGGCGTCGACGCCATCATCGTCAACCCGGTCGATACCTCGGCCACGCAGGCGATGTCGGACGCCGCCGCAGCCGCCAAGATCCCGTTGGTCTATGTCAACCGCCAGCCGGTCAATGTCGACACGCTGCCGGACAACCAGGCCTTCGTCGCGTCGAACGAGGCCGATTCCGGCACGCTCGAGACCAAGGAAGTCTGCCGCCTGTTCACCGAGGCCGGCAAGAAGGAGGCCAATGTCTATGTCATCATGGGCGAGCTTTCCAACCAGGCCGCCGTGCAGCGCACCAAGGACATCGAAGAGGTGATCGCCACGCCGGAGTGCAGCTTCATCAAGATCATCGACAAGCAGACTTCGAACTGGAACCGCGACGAAGCGCAGAACCTGATGACCAACTGGCTGTCAACCGGCAAGCCGTTCGACGGCGTCATCGCCAACAATGACGAAAGCGCCATCGGCGCCATCCAGGCGATGAAGGCCGCCAACATCGACATGAAGACGGTCGTCGTCGGCGGTGTCGACGCCACGCAGGACGCGCTTGCCGCCATGCAGGCCGGCGACCTCGATGCCACCGTGTTCCAGGATGCGGCCGGCCAGGGCGCCGGCGCTCTGGACGCAGCGCTGAAGCTCGCCAAGGGCGAGAAGGTCGAGCACAAGGTCTACGTGCCCTTCCAACTCGTGACGCCAGCCAACATCGACAAGTTCCTGAAGAAGAACTGAGCCGGCGACTCGTTCGACTAACGGAGCGGCGCATCAATCGCGCCGCTCCCGTTTCCCTCACCGCCCTTACGTGCGGGAGGGCAAATGCCGCCTCACGGAGGACAGACATGTCACAGACATCTCATGGCGTCGGCGGGGTCAGCTATGACGCGAAGAGGCGGACATGGCCGGCCGAATTCAACGTCTTCCTGGCGCTGGTCATTCTGGTCGTCATCTTCGAAATGATCGGCCGCATCTTTCTTGGCGACAGCTTCCTGTTCAACACGCGCGACAACGTCGCCGGGATCTTCAATGAGGCCCGCCTGCAGATCATCATCCTGCAGGTGTCGATCGTCGGCATCATCGCCATCGGCGTCACGCAGGTGATCATTTGCGGCGGCATCGACTTGTCCTCGGGCTCGATCGTCGGCGCCACCGCCATGATCGCCATGAGTTTTGCCCAGGTGGCGACGGTCAACGGCAACCCCAACCCCAAGGCGATGTTCCTGGCGCAAGGCTGGACCGACCTGCCGGTCATCGTGCCGGTACTAGTCGCCATCGGCTGTGGTCTGCTCGCCGGTCTCGTCAACGGCTCCTTGATTGCATACACGCGCATTCCGCCGTTCATCGCCACGCTCGGCATGATGGTGACCGCGCGCGGCATTGCCAAATGGTGGTCCAAGGGTCAGCCGATCTCGTTTCCGACCGAAAGTTTCGCTGGTATCGGCAAGGGCCTGATGCCGGTCATCATCTTCCTGTCGCTGGCGGTGCTGTTCCAGCTGATCATGACCTACACACGCTACGGCAAGCACTGCTACGCCATCGGCTCCAACGAGGATGCCGCGCGCATGTCGGGCATCAAGATCGCCAACCACAAGATCCTCGTCTATGTCATTGCCGGCATCCTCGCCGCGCTGGCCGCCGTCGTGCTCTCCTCCAAGAACCTGACAGCACAGTCCGGCATGGGCGTCATGTACGAGCTCGACGCCATCGCCATGGCGGTCATCGGCGGCGTCTCTTTGTCGGGCGGCCGCGGCTCGATCGTCGGCACCGTGATCGGCTCGCTGATCTTCGGCGTCATCATTTCCGGCTTCACCTTCCTGCGCCTCGACGCCTACTATCAGGAGATGGTCAAGGGCGTGATCATCGTCGGCGCGGTCGTTCTCGACCAATGGCGCCAGCGCATGCGGGCATTGAGGGCTTGACCATGCCAGATATCTCCACGACAGACATCGTCCTGAAGACCGAAAACCTGACCAAACGCTATGGCGGCGTCCATGCGCTGGAAGGCGCGAATTTCGAGCTGCGCAAGGGCGAGCATGTCGCCATCATGGGCGACAATGGCGCCGGCAAATCCACCTTCGTGCGCCAGATCACCGCCGTCGAGCAGCGCACCAGCGGCCAGATCTGGTTCGACGGCAGGGAAGTGAATTTTGCCGGGCCGATCGAAGCGCGCACGGCGGGCATCGAGACCGTGTTCCAGAACCTGGCGCTGGCCGACGATCTCGACGTGCCGTCGAACCTGTTCCTCGGCCGCGAAAAGGTGCTTTTCAATCTCGGCCCGTTCTCGATCCTCGACCGCAAATACATGCGCAAGGCGACCGAGGCGGCGCTGATCCGCACGGCAGTGAAAATCCCCAATTTGTCCAACACCATTCGCCACATGTCGGGCGGCCAGCGCCAGTGCGTTGCGATCGCCCGGACCGCGACCTTCGCCTCCAAGCTGATCATCATGGACGAGCCGACGGCAGCCCTTGGCGTGCAGGAGACGGCGCAGGTCGAGAACATCATCCGCACGCTGAAGGACAATGGCGAGCCGCTGATCCTGATCAGCCACAACATGCGCCAGGTGTTCGACCTGTGCGACCGCATCGTCGTCTTCCGGCGCGGCCGCATCGTCGCCAACCTGCGCAAGGAAAACACCGACGGCAACGACATCGTCTCCTACATCACCGGCGCCAAGACCGGGGAGGCGGAACTCGCGGCCTGAACAGGATGGTCATCCTGTTTTCTGGCGTGCTCGAAAAATTATCTTGCCACCTTTCTCAAAAGGAAGGTGGAGACACAACTCTCTCGAACCCATCCCCCTAGAGGAAATACCCCATGACTGTTCGTTTCGCCCTCCTCGGTGCCGGCCGCATCGGCAAGGTCCATGCCCGCGCCGTCGGCTCCAACCCGCAGGCCAGACTGGTGGCCGTTGCCGACGCTTTTGAAAAGGCGGCGACCGAGTTGGCAACCGCCTATGGCGCCGAAGTGCGCACCATCGACGCGATCGAGAAGGCCAAGGACATCGACGCCGTGGTCATCTGCACGCCGACCGACACCCATGCCGATCTGATCGAGCGTTTCGCCAAGGCCGGCAAGGCGATCTTCTGCGAGAAGCCGATCGACCTCGACGTCAAGCGCGTCGAGAAGTGCCTGGCCGTGGTCGACAAGGCCAAGGCGACGCTGATGGTCGGCTTCAACCGCCGCTTCGATCCGCACTTCGCCGCCGTGCGCAAGGCGATCGACGACGGCGCCATCGGTACTGTCGAGATGGTCACCATCACCTCGCGCGATCCGGGCGCGCCGCCGGTCGATTACATCAAGCGCTCGGGCGGCATTTTTCGCGACATGACCATCCACGATTTCGACATGGCGCGCTTCCTGCTCGGCGAAGAGGTGGCGGCGGTCAGCGCCCATGCTTCGGTGCTGGTCGACAAGAAGATCGGCGAGGCCGGCGATTTCGATTCGGTCAGCGTCATCCTCGAAACCGCGTCCGGGAAGCAGGCCGTCATCTCCAATTCGCGCCGCGCCACCTATGGCTACGACCAGCGCATCGAGGTGCATGGCTCCAAAGGCATGGTCGCCGCCGAAAACCAGCGGCCGGTGTCGATAGAGGTCGCCAACGAGAAGGGCTATACGCGCCCGCCGCTGCACGATTTCTTCATGACCCGCTATCTCGACGCCTACGCCATCGAGATTGCCGCTTTCATCACTGCTGCAACCTCGGGCAAGAAGGCATCGCCGAGCGGCGCCGACGGCCTCGTGGCGCTGAAGCTGGCCGATGCCGCGCTGAAGTCGGCGACATCAGGCAAGACCGTCCGTCTCGACAAGTAAGAACCGGAACCAAGGCACAGGAGCAGAGCGATGAGCACATCCGCCGATCGCAATTCGAACACGCGCGCCATCGTCACCGGCGGTGCGCAAGGCATCGGCTTTGCCGTCGCCGAAGCGCTGGCCGACGAGGGCTGCAAGGCGCTGGCGCTCATCGGCCGCTCGCAGGAGAAGGGCGACAAGGCGGTCGCCCACTTCAAGAAGGCCGGCGTCGATGCGATCTTCATCAGCGCCGACGTCTCGAAAGTGGCGGACTGCAAGCGTGCGGTGGCAACCGCGATCTCGCATTTCGGCACCATCAACGCGCTGGTCAACGCCGCCGCCACGTCCGCGCGTGGTTCACTTGTCGAAACTTCGGAAGAGGTGTTCGACCAGATTTTCCACACCAATGTGCGTGGTCCCTTCTTCCTGATGCAGGGCGTGGTGGCGCATCTGCTGGACAAGAAGGCGCCGGGCTCGATCGTCAACGTGCTGTCGATGTCGGCACATTGCGGCCAGTCGTTCCTTGCGCCCTATTCCTCGAGCAAGGGCGCGCTGGCGACACTGACCAAGAACGTCGCCAACGCCTATCGTTTCAACCGCGTCCGCTGCAACGCCGTGCTGCCGGGCTGGATGGACACCGAGGGCGAGGACATCGTGCAGAAGAAATGGCACGGCGCCTCCGACGACTGGCTGGCAAAGGCAGAGGCCGGCCAGCCAATGGGCCAACTGGTCAAGCCCGACCAACTCGCGCGGCTGATCAGCTACATGGCCAGCCCGCAATCCGGCGTCATGACCGGCTCGCTGGTCGACTATGACCAGAACGTCGCGGGGACCTCGCCGGAGTAGCTTCAAACCCTGTTGCAGCAACATCGCCATTCCCAGATAGTCATGATAGTCATGATAGTCGCGAGGGATGCGATGCTAACGTCATCCAAAGGCACCAACTGGACGGTTGCCGGGGCAAAAGCCCGGCTCTCCGAGGTCATCGAGCGCGCGCAGTCCTCGCCGCAGACGATCACCAAGAACGGCAAACCAAGCGTGGTTGTCGTCTCGGCCGAGGAATGGCAGCGCAAGATCGCACGCAAGGGTACGCTTGCCGAGTTCCTGCTGGACTCGCCGCTGCGCGGCGCCGATCTCGACCTTGAACGTCAGCGCGACGAACCGCGTGACCTGCCGCGGTGAGACTGCTGCTCGACACGAATGTCCTGTCCGAGGTGACGAGGCCAGCGCCTGTCGCACGTGTCCTGGGCTGGCTGGACGAGCTTGATGAGGACCGCTCCTTCATCAGCGTAGTGTCGATCGCCGAGATCCGGCGCGGCGTCTCTCTGATGGATGAGGGCCGCAAACGCGAGGCGCTGGCCGAATGGCTCGCCCGGGACCTGCCCCAGCGCTTCGAACAGCGGGTTTTGCCGGTGGACGATGCGGTTGCCTTGGCCTGGGGCGACCTGATGGGTTTTGGCAAGCGCCGCGGTCGTGGTCTATCGTCGATGGACGGCCTGATCGCAGCCACTGCGATTGCGCACGAGCTCACCTTGGCAACGCGCAATACGGAACATTTCGAAGGCTTAGGGCTTGAACTCTTCGATCCATGGACGGCATGAGCCGCTCCGCGTTATACGTGTTGGCGATTGGCGAAACCGCCGGCACTTCGTCATCCACGGGCGGAGCAAGGAGCGTAGCGACGCAGCGCAGACCCGAGGATCCATGCCGCGACTTCAGAGCGCTGCTACGGTCCAGAATTCTGCTCCGCCGCACTCCACGGCCCAGGTCACGGAATGGATCCCAGGGTCTCCGCGACGGGGCTTCGCTCCTGCTCCGCCCAGGGATGACGAAATCGCGAGGATTCGGCCCATCCCGAATTGTCTCCGCATACCCCACGTGACAAGCGCCTCCGCATCGACTATATGAGCCTCATGATCAACCTGACCGCCTCGTATTGGTACTTTAGCAGCTCGCTGGCGGCGGGAGGATTGCGCTCGATCTGAAGATTGCAGCAACAAGTCCGAACAGCCGCCAGACCTGGCGGCTTTTTTGTATCAGCCGGCAGGTCTCCTAAAAACAGGAGCAGAAAGCCGTGTTGACCACCACAGACGATCTTCGGGTCAAGGAAATCCGAGAATTGAGTACGCCGGACGAGGTGATGCGGGAGATCCCGCGCACGCTGACGGCAACGCGCACCGTGAGCGCATCACGCAACGCCACCCATGCCATCTTGAACGGCACCGACGACCGGCTGCTTGTCATCGTTGGCCCGTGTTCGATCCACGACCCGGTCGCGGCCGTTGACTATGCCAGCCGGCTAGTGGCGCTGCGCGAGACCCTGTCCGACCGGTTGGAGATCGTCATGCGGGTCTATTTCGAAAAGCCGCGCACGACTGTCGGCTGGAAGGGCCTTATCAACGATCCCGATCTCGACGGCAGCTTCAACATCGACAAGGGGCTGCGGATGGCGCGCAACGTGCTGTCGGCGGTCAACAATCTCGGCCTGCCCTCGGCCACCGAATTTCTCGACATGACGACGCCGCAATACATTGCCGACCTCGTCGCCTGGGGCGCCATCGGCGCGCGCACCACCGAGAGCCAGATCCACCGCGAACTGGCTTCCGGCCTGTCCTGCCCGGTCGGCTTCAAGAACGGCACCGACGGCAATCTCAGGATCGCCGCCGAGGCGGTGAAATCCGCCGCCCAGCCGCATCATTTCATGGCGGTGACCAAGGGCGGACGCAGCGGCATTGCGACTACTACCGGCAATGAGGACTGCCACGTCATCCTGCGCGGCGGCGTTCAGCCGAATTACGATGCGGCGAGCGTCGAGGCGGCCTCGGTTGAACTTGCCCGCATCGGCGTCGCCCCCCGTCTGATGATCGACGTCAGCCACGCGAACTCGAGCAAGAAGCCGGAGAACCAGCCGAAGGTGGCGGCCGATGTCGCCGGCCAGGTGGCAGCAGGGGACGAGCGTATCATCGGCGTCATGATCGAGAGCAATCTCGTCGCCGGCCGGCAGGACGTGGTATCAGGCAAGCCGCTCGTCTATGGCCAGAGCATCACAGATGGCTGCATCGACTGGGCGACCACAGAGACGGTGCTGCACGGCCTCGCCGGCGCCGTAGAATGGCGCCGCTCAGCCCGCCGCGCCATGATGGAGAACCGGCCGGGCGCCGCCTGATACGAGGCGATGCGCGGGAAGGACGCTGCGGCTCCCCTTGCACCCCGGCAACCGGTCTGCTAAATACTGAACCATATGGTTCAGTATACCGACTTGGATTCCTCGTTCGCCGCGCTCTCGGACGCCACCCGGCGTGGCGTTCTGGAGCAGCTCGGACGCGCAGACGCTTCGATCACCGAGCTTGCCGGAAAGTTCCACATGACCCTCACGGGCATGAAGAAGCACGTCGGCGTCCTGGAGCAGGCGGGGCTCGTCACCACGCAGAAGGTTGGCCGCGTGCGGACCTGCAAGCTCGGCCTGCGCGGACTGGAGGAAGAGGCGGCCTGGATCGAGCGGCACCGCCTGCTCTGGGACGCACGCTTCAACGAGTTGGACAAGGTTGTCGAGGAATTGAAACGGAAGGAGAAAGCCGATGCGCCAAAGAACAGAGAGTGAGCCCACGAACAGCCGCACCACGGTCGAACGGAAGTCCGAGCGCGAGCTGGTCGTCACGCGAACAGTCAACGGTCCGGCGCGCATCGTGTTCGAGGCGTGGACCAAGCCCGAGCTGTTCAAGCAGTGGTGGGTGCCGAAGTCGATGGGCATGTTCCTGCGTTCCTGCGAGATGGATGCTCGTACCGGAGGCACGTACCGCCTGGTGTTCGGCCACGACGCCTCGGACCTTCACGAATTCTTCGGCAGGTATATCGAAGTGACACCCCACTCACGCCTCGTCTGGACCAATGACGAAGGTGGTGACGGTGGACCCGTCACCACGCTGACCTTCGAGGAAAAGGGTGGCAAGACGCTGCTGGTCATGCACGAACTCTATCCCTCGAAGGAGGCTCTCGACGCGGCCGGTACCGGGGCGGCGGATGCGATGGGCGAGACGTTCGAGCAATTGGACGAGCTTCTCGTCGTCTTGGGCGAGAGCGTGAGGCGGTCATGACGTCATCGGTCTCGCGGACGGGGTTGCTGCCGCCCTCGACGACGAAAAGACCGGGACAGTGATCCGCAAGCGCAGCGCCGAGACGAAGATACGCGGCGTCATCGCTTGATCGGGATCACGCTGCCCTCAACCCTTCCCATGCCGTAAACACCGAGACCGCAAACAGCAGCAGTCCGGCCGCCCGGCCCGCAAAAGCGGTCGCCCGCGGATTGGCCACCAGCAGATTGCGGCTGCGGCCGGCGGTGATGGCGAGCCCGCCATAGATGGCGGCCTGCGTCAGCATCGTCAGCGAGCCCATGACCGTCGCCTGCATCCAGATCGGGCCGTAATCCGGCTTCAGGAACTGCGGATAGACGGCAAATATGAAGAGATAGGCCTTCGGGTTGATCAGGCAGGTCACCAGTCCCTGGCGAAAGGCCATCCAGGCCGTACGGCTGCCGGCGGGCCCGTCGTGGCCGACGGTGATGGAACTGCGCACCAGCGAGATGCCGATGAAGGCCATGTAGGCGGCGCCGGCTATCAGCAGCGGCTTGTACAGGATCGGCACGAAATGCATCAGCAGGCCGACGCCGATGGCGCCGTTCAGCGTGTGCACGATGCCGCCGACCATGATGCCGCCGGTGGCGGCGAGGCCCCGGTCGCGGCCGCCGGTGAGCGCGTTGGCTAGCACGAACAGCATGTCCATGCCGGGCACGATGATGATGCCGGACAGCAGGATAAAGAACAGCCAGAGATTTTCCGCGTAACTCATGCCAGTTGCCTGTCGCTTCCTGCTGGGGTGCCGTTGAGGAATTTGTTGATTTTCAACCTGATAGGCAGTCCAATAAATCATCCCAACTGACGGGGATGTGTCAGTAGCGTTTCATCAGGGAGAGGAAATGCGCAAGGCGTCGCGGCTGTTCGAGATCATCCAGATCCTGCGGCTGGCGCGGCAGCCGGTGACGGCGGCCATGATCGCCGGGCAGCTGGAAGTCACGATGCGTTCGATCTATCGCGATATCGCCGCACTGCAGGCGATGCGCGTGCCGATCGAAGGCGGGCGCGGTATCGGCTATATATTGCGGCCCGGCTTCGACCTGCCGCCGCTGATGTTTTCGATCGAGGAGATGGAAGCGATCGTCCTGTCGCTCGCCCTGCTGGAGCGCACGGGAGACAGCGAACTCAAGCAGGCGGCCAAGCGCGTCAGCGCCAAGATCGCCGGCGCCGTGCCGCCGCCCGTTGCGCCAGGCGTTCGACGCCAACGCACTGCATGTCTGGGGGTTCGCAGCACCGGCAATCGGCACCATCGATCTGGCGCTTGTGCGCCG
The DNA here is from genome assembly GCF_040320155.1 of Mesorhizobium sp. M0771. Taxonomy (NCBI): domain Bacteria; kingdom Pseudomonadati; phylum Pseudomonadota; class Alphaproteobacteria; order Hyphomicrobiales; family Phyllobacteriaceae; genus Mesorhizobium; species Mesorhizobium sp. M0771. The sequence continues at coordinate 174,123 of NZ_JAMYPC010000004.1, forward strand.
CGCCATCCGCGACGAGGAAAAGCTCGACCTGTCCTATCGCGACGAAATCGGCCGCGCCTCCGAGCGGCTGATCCGTCCGATCGCGCTGATCTACTATTCAGAAACCGCCAACATCGTCGCCTGGTGTGAACTGCGCCAGGCGATCCGCAATTTCCGCAGCGACCGCATCGCCGATTGCCGAGCGACCGGGCTGCGCTTCAAAGGCGAAGGCGATCGCCTGCGCCAGGTCTGGGTCAGTGGCTGGGAGGCGAACGCTGTCGCTGGCGGCTGAAGCGAGCGGGTTTACCGCACATCCACCCAGCGCTTTTCCTCGAACGACCTCGCCATCGCGTGCACGGTGCGCTCGATCTCCAGCCCTTCGGCAAATTCGATGACCCGTGCCGGCTTGCCGGCAAGCCGCGTCAGCAATTCGTGGCACTCGATGATCTTGAGGTCGTTGAAACCGAGCCCATGGCCCGGCGCCGGGAGGAAGGCGTCGTAAGGCTTGTGGTGCGGCGCCACCAATATGGTGCGGTAGCCCTGTTCGGTCGGGCGATCGGCGGTGACGTAGAGCTGGATTTCGTTCATCCGCTCCTGGTCGAACAGGATCGATCCCTTGGAGCCGAAAATCTGTATGGCGATGCGGCCCTTGCGGCCCCAGGCCGAGCGGTTGACCAGCAGCGTGCCGGCAATGCCGTTTTCCAGATGCATCAAAACGCTGGCGATGTCGTAGGTCTCCACCGCACGGCGGCCGCCGCCGGCCAGCTTGCGGTCGGCATAGGGCTTGGCCATGTCGCAGATGACTTTTGCGACGCGGCCGAACAGTGTCGAGACCAGCGACAGCGGATGCACGGCGAAATCGTCGAGCGCGCCATAGCCGGATGCGGCCTCATGCTTCCAGAAGAACAGCGCTTCGGGGTCGGCCATGAAGTCCTCGTCCATCTCGATGCGCAGATGGTTGACCTCGCCGATGATCTTTTCCTCGAGCAGCGCGCCGATGTGGCGGATGGCCGGGCTCTGTATGTAGTTGTAGCCAAGCGCTGCGACCTTGCCGGACTTCTTCGCCGCGGCCGCCATCGCCGCTGCTTCGGCAAAGCTCGGCGCCATCGGCTTCTCGCACCACAGATGCTTGCCGGCTTCGAGAATAGCGATGGCCATCTCCGGATGGAACTGATTGGGCGTGGTCAGCGAGACGATATCGACCTCGGGGTCGTTGACGACGGCACGCCAGTCGCCCGACGCCTTGGCGAAGCCGAACTCACCGGCCTTGCGCTTGGCCAGCTCCTCGTTGACCTCGCCGAGATGGACCAGCTTCGGCTTGGCGACATCGGGAAAGACGGCGCCGACGGCGCTCCACGCAATGGCGTGGCATTTGCCCATGAAACCCGTGCCGATAAGACCAACGCCGACCATTTCTTTCTCCCAATACCTGAAGCGATCGATGGATGAATTAGTCCATTTCTTCTCCGAATGGAATGTCTGCCTCATTTTTTATGGCCTTCTTGCGCAGGCTCGCTATGATGGGGCAGAGAGGACGTCACTTGAGTTAAAGAGAGCATGATGTCGTCCGAAAACCGCTGCACACTTTTCGGCATCATGCTCTAGATGAGCTTGGACGGGGCGACGATGGACGAACGGGTACCTCGCGACTTCGAGACGCTGCGCGCCACGATCCTCGATCGCCGTGAAACCTTGCCCAAGCGCATCGCCCAGATCGCCGCCTATGCGCTCGACAATCCCGATGACATCGCCTTCGGCACCGCCGCCAGCATCGCCGCTTCGGCGGGCGTGCAGCCGTCCACCTTGATCCGCTTTGCCCAGCAACTAGGCTTTGACGGCTTCACCAGCCTGCAGCAGGTGTTTCGCGAGCGGCTGCGCGAGCGCAATTCCTCTTATGACGAACGCCTGCAGGCGCTGCGCGCCAAGGCCGATGCGGGTGCTGGACACCGAGCCATCTTCGACGGCTTCGTCGCCGCCGCCAGCACTTCGCTCAACGACATTTCGCGCTCGCTGGACGAGGCGCATCTGGAAGACGCGATCTCGCTGCTGGCCAAGGCCGAGACCATCTATGTCCTGGCCAAGCGCCGCTCCTACCCGGTGGCGAGCTACATTGCCTATGCCTTGGGCAAGCTGAAGATCCGCAACCAGCTGATCGAATCCGCCGCCGGCCTCAATGCCGAGATGGTCGCCTTCGCCACCCCGGCGGACGCCGTCATTGCCATCAGTTTCTCGCCCTATGCGCCGGCCACCATCGAGGAGGCCCGCACCATTTCCGAACAGGGCGTGCCGATCATCGCCATCACCGACAGTTCGTTTTCGCCACTAGCGCAGTTCGCCAAGGTCTGGTTCGAGGTTGCCGAGGCCGATTTTGCCGGCTTCCGCTCGCTGTCGGCCACCATGGCGCTGGCCATGGCGCTCACCGTCGGCGTCGGCGAGAAGCGGCGCAGCACGGGCAAGAAGCGCAAAGCCTAGGCCGGCGCCGGGCGCTCGAATTCCCGGAAGGAATGCTCATTCCATATTGACTATGGATTGGAATTATTATTTCATATTCCCGGCGCCACGCTGCCGCTCGCGCGTGTCCCCCAACTACGTTGCTCAAGACAACAAGACCGACGGGAGGTTCCAATGAGCGAAGCCGTGGACGCCAAACAGGCGACGCTCGATGTCATCACCATCGGTCGCGCTTCCGTCGACCTTTACGGCCAGCAGATCGGCTCGCGGCTGGAGGACATCACCTCCTTTGCCAAATCGGTCGGCGGCTGCCCGGCCAACATCTCGGTTGGCACGGCGAGACTAGGCCTGCGCTCGGCGCTGCTCACCCGTGTCGGCGACGAGCAGATGGGCCGCTTCATCCGCGAGCAGCTGCGGCGCGAAGGCGTCAATGTCGACGGGCTGAAGACCGACAAGGAACGGCTGACGGCTCTGGTGCTGCTTTCGGTCGAGAGCGAAGGGGTCTCGCCGATGATCTTTTATCGCAGCGACTGCGCCGACATGGCGCTCGCCGAAGAAGATATCGACGAGGCTTTCATTGCCTCGGCCCGTTCCATCGTCGTCACCGGCACGCATTTTTCCCGACCCAACAGCGACGCCGCCCAGCGCAAGGCGATCCGCATCATCAAGGCCAGGGGCGGCAAGGTGGTGTTCGACATCGACTACCGCCCCAACCTCTGGGGACTCGCAGGCCATGCCGAAGGTTTTGAGCGCTATGTCAAATCCGACCGCGTCTCGGCCCAGCTGAAGACGGTGCTGCCCGATTGCGACCTCATCGTCGGCACCGAGGAAGAGATCATGATCGCCTCGGGCGCCGACGATTGCCTGAGCGCGCTGAAGACGATCCGCGCGCTGTCCAAGGCAACCATCGTACTGAAGCGCGGCGCCATGGGCTGCATCGTCTATGACGGGCCGATCAGCGACGATCTGGAAGACGGTGTCGTCGGCAAGGGCTTTCCGATCGAGATATACAATGTGCTCGGCGCCGGCGATGCCTTCATGTCCGGTTTCCTGCGCGGTTGGCTGGGTGGCGAAGACCACGCGACGGCGGCGACCTGGGCCAATGCCTGCGGCGCCTTCGCCGTATCGCGACTGCTCTGCGCGCCGGAATATCCGACCTTCGAGGAATTGCAGTTCTTCCTCAAGAACGGCAGCAAGCATCTCGCTCTGCGCAAGGACGAGGCGATCAACCACATCCATTGGGCGACGACCCGCCGCCGCGATATCCCCTCGATGATGGCGCTCGCCTGCGACCACCGTGTGCAGCTCGAGGACGTCGCGGCAAAGACTGGCGCCGATCCGGCGCGCATCCGCGATTTCAAGGTGCTGGCGGTCAAGGCCGCGGCGAAAGTCGCCGCCGGCCGCGACGGCTATGGCATGCTGATCGACGAGAAGCATGGCCGCGAAGCGATGTTCGAATTCGCCCGCCACCCCTTTGCCTGGCTCGGCCGTCCCGTCGAACTGCCGGGCTCGCGGCCGCTGCGCTTCGAGTTCTCGCAGGACATCGGCTCGCAACTGGTGGAATGGCCGGTCGACCACTGCATCAAATGCCTGTGCTTCTATCACCCCGACGATCCGGCAGCGCTCAAGGATGAGCAGCAGCAGAAGCTGCGCTCGCTGTTCGAAGCCGCGCGGAAGGTCGGCCGGGAGCTTCTGGTCGAGATCATCGCCGGCAAGCACGGCAAGCTCGACGAAACGACGATCCCGCGCGCCCTGGAAGAACTCTATGCGCTTGGCATCAAGCCGGACTGGTGGAAGCTCGAACCGCAGGCGTCGGCCGGCGCCTGGGCCAAGATCGAAGCGGTGATCCTGAAGCACGATCCCTGGTGTCGTGGCGTCGTGCTGCTGGGTCTCGAAGCGCCGCAGGACGAACTGGAAGCGGCCTTTGCCGCCACCGCCAAGGCGCCGATCGTCAAGGGCTTTGCCGTCGGCCGCACCATCTTCGTCCACGCCGCCGAACAATGGCTGGCAGGCAAGATGACGGATGGCGAGGCTATCGCCGACATGGCCGCGCGCTTCGAACAGTTGACCGAAGCGTGGCTTGCCGCGCGTGGCCGTAAAGCAGCATAAAGGCGCGGCAAGAGGACTGCGGAGGAAAACACCATGAGCAAGACAATCCGCCTGACGATGGCGCAGGCGCTGACCCGCTTTCTGAGCAAGCAGATGACCGAGATCGACGGCAGACGAGTGCCCATCTTCGGCGGTGTGTGGGCGATCTTCGGTCACGGCAATGTCGCCGGCATCGGCGAGGCGCTGTACCAGCTGCGCGACGAATTGCCGACCTTCCGCGCTCACAATGAGCAGGCGATGGCGCATGCGGCGATCGCCTATGGCAAGGCCAATTTCCGCCGCCGCTTCATGGCCGCGACCTCTTCGATCGGCCCCGGTGCGCTCAACATGGTGACGGCGGCGGCGCTCGCCCATGTAAACAGGTTGCCCGTCCTGTTTTTGCCGGGCGATGTCTTCGCCAACCGCATTCCCGACCCGGTGCTGCAGCAGGCCGAGGACTTTTCCGACGGCACCGCGACGGTCAATGACTGCTTCCGTCCGGTGTCGCGCTATTTCGACCGCATCACCCGTCCCGAGCAGATCATCCCGGCATTGGCGCGGACCATGCAGGTGCTGACCGATCCGGCGGAATGCGGCCCGGTGACGCTGTCGCTCTGCCAGGACGTGCAGGCCGAGGCCTATGACTATCCCGAGAGCTTTTTCGCCGAGCGCGTCTGGCACCAGCGCCGGCCGCGTCCGGACCGGCATGAATTGGCGGCGGCGGTCACCGCGCTGAAGGGTGCGAAAAAACCGCTGATCATCGCCGGCGGCGGCGTGCTGTATGCGCAGGCTTCGGACGAACTGGCGAAATTCGCCGAGAGCGCCGGCATTCCGGTCTGCGAGACGCAAGGCGGCAAGTCCTCGCTGCCCGACACACATCCGCTCAACATGGCGGCGGTTGGCGTCACCGGCACGTCCGCGGCCAACCGGCTGGCCGAGGAAGCCGATGTCGTGCTCGCCATCGGCACCCGCCTGCAGGATTTCACCACCGGCTCGTGGGCGCTGTTCAAGAACTCCGGCAAGACCATCATCGGCCTCAACGTGCAGCCTTTCGACGCCGGCAAGCACCGCGCGCTGCCGCTGGTCGCCGATGCGGCCGAAGGGCTCGCCGAACTCGGTGCTGCGCTGGGGAACTGGAAAGCACCGGCGACATGGACCGACAATGCGACCCAAGGCAAGAAGGCTTGGCAGGCCGAAGCCTCCAAGGTGACGGCGTCGACCAACGCCGCCTTCCCGTCGGACGCGCAGGTGATCGGCGCCGTGCAGCGCGCGCTGGGATCCGGCGTGACCTTGCTGAACGCGTCGGGCGGCCTGCCGGGCGAGTTGCACAAGCTCTGGCAGGCAGGCGCGCCCGGCTCGTACCATGGCGAATATGGCTTCTCGACCATGGGCTACGAGATTGCCGGCGGGCTCGGCGCCAAGATGGCCAAGCCCGACCAGGAGGTCGTCGTCATGGTCGGGGACGGCTCATACCTCATGATGAATTCCGAAATCGCCACGTCGGTGATGCTCGGCCTGAAGCTGACCATAGTGGTGCTCGACAACAGGGGTTATGGCTGCATCAACCGGCTGCAGATGGCCACCGGCGGCGCCAACTTCAACAACCTCCTGAAGGACGCGCGCCACGAGATCCTGCCCGACATCGACTTCGCCGCGCATGCGGCGAGCATGGGCGCTATTGCCGAGAAGGTGCCGTCGATCACCGGCCTGGAGACCGCGCTGCAAAAGTCGAAAACCAACGACCGCACCACCGTGCTGGTCATCGACACCGACCCGCTGATTTCCACCGATGCCGGCGGCCATTGGTGGGATGTCGCGGTGCCGGAAGTCTCCGCACGGCCGCAGGTCAACGCAGCCCGCAAGGCCTACGACGAAAAGCGGCAGATGCAGACAATCGGCGATTGATGTACATGCACCCGGCCCCTACCTCCCCCTTGTGGGGAGGTCGGACCGAAGGTCCGGGTGGGGGTCTGGCGCCGCACCCCACCTCGCTGCTTCGCAGCGACCCTCCCCACAAGGGGGAGGGTGAACAAGAAACCGGAGCTAAAACTTGAAAGCCAAACTGGGCATGTCCCCCATTGCGTGGTGGAACGACGATCTTGCCGAACTCAGCGACGACGTCTCGCTGGAAGAGTGCCTGCGCCAGTCGCGCTCGGCCGGCTTCACCGGCATGGAAATGGGCCGCCGCTTTCCCAATGACCCCGAAATCATGCTGCCTATCCTGAAAAAGGCCGACGTGACGCTGTGCGGCGGCTGGTTCTCCGGCACGCTGGTCGATGAGGACATGGGCAAGAACAAGGATCGCATCCAGCCGATGATCGACCTGTTCAAGGCGGTGAATGCGCCTTGCATCGTCTATGGCGAGGTCGGCCGCTCGATCCAGGGCGATCGCTCCAGGCCTCTCGCCACGAAGCCGAAATTGTCCAACGACGAGATGAGGGCCTATGCCAGGCGCCTCACCGAATTCGGCGAATGGTGCGCCGAGCAAGGCATGCCGCTGTCCTATCACCATCACATGGCGGCGGTGGTCGAGACCGAGCCGGAGCTCGATGCCTTCATGCGCCATTCCGGCGAAGGCATTCCGTTGCTGCTCGATGCAGGGCATCTCGCCTTTGCCGGCGGCGACGTGCTGCGCGCCATCGACAACCACCACAAGCGCATCAGCCATGTCCATGTGAAGGATGTGCGCATGGGCGTGATCGACGGGCTCGACCGCACAAAGCAGTCCTTTCTCGACGCCGTGGCGCTCGGTGCCTTCACGGTGCCTGGCGACGGTTCGCTCGATTTCGGCGCCATCGTGCAGCGCTTCGCCGACCATGGCTATGAAGGCTGGTTCGTCGTCGAGGCCGAGCAGGACCCGAAAAAGAACCCGCCGCTGAAGATGGCCCACGTGGGTTACAAGGAGCTGATGCGGGTGATGACGGCGGCCGGCTACACGGTCGAGACGCAAGGCTTTCCCAATGCGTAAGCCGGTCCGATGAAGGATTACGAGCACCCGTTCTTCCGGCCGCTGTGGCGGCGCGTTGCCGTCGTCGCCGTCTGCGTGATCTGGGCCGGAATAGAATTCGCCTCCGGCACCCCATTCTGGGGCATCATTGCGCTCGGCTTTGCCGCCTACGCGGTGTGGCAGTTCTTCTATCTTTACAAGCCGGTGGAGGAGAGCAAGGCTGCGCCTGATCGACCGAAGACCGGCGAAGCGAAGGCGGACGCCGAACCGAAGGAATGAAGCGGCCGTGGCTCGGAAGGGCTTGCGGGTCGGACACTCGACACCTGGCGTATCGCCTACGTCGGTGATTGGCCGGAACGTCCCTCGCTTCGTCATCCTAGGGTCTTCGCGACGGAGCTTCGCTCTAGGATGACGAAGTTGAGAGGCCGACCTCGAAGACTTGCGATAGGAGAGACAAAACATGTCGAAACTGCTCGTCAAAGCCGACAAGGGCCATGGCCGCGTCGCCCATGTCACGCCCAAAAGCGCCGGATGGACCTATGTCGGCTTCGACCTGCACCGCCTGAAGCCGGGCGAGACCGCATCCGGCAAGACGCAGGATCGCGAAGTCTGCCTGGTGTTCGTCACCGGCAAGGGCACGGCAAGGGCCGGCGGCCAGGAACTCGGCCTGCTCGGCGAGCGCATGTCGCCCTTCGAGGGCAAGCCGTGGTCGGTCTATATTCCGGAGGGTTCGGACTGGTCGGTCACCGCCGACACCGATCTCGAACTCGCGGTCTGCTCGGCGCCGGGCCTGGGCGGCGGCTTGCCCGTTCGCGTCATCGCACCCGACGACCTCGGCCAGGAGACTCGGGGCAAAGGCACCAACACGCGCTACGTCACCAACATATTGCCCGAGGGCAAGCCCGCCGACTCGCTGCTGGTGGTCGAGGTCATCACGCCCGGTGGCCACACATCGAGCTACCCGCCGCACAAGCACGATCAGGACAATCTGCCGGCCGAATCCTATCTTGAGGAAACCTATTACCACCGCCTCAACCCGCCGCAGGGCTTTGCCTTCCAGCGCGTCTACACCGACGCCGACAAGTCGGGCGCCCGCGAACTGGACGAGGCGATGGCGATCGAGGACGGCGATGTCGTGCTGGTGCCCAAGGGCTATCATCCGTGCGCGGCCTGTCACGGCTACGACCTCTATTACCTTAACGTCATGGCCGGGCCGAAGCGGACGTGGAAGTTCCACAACGCGCCCGAGCACGAATGGCTCATGAAGGCCTGATCGGCCTTCGCTTGCGCCGGAAGAAAAATCGTCGGCTAACGATCCATGGGGTCGATTTGCCTTCGAAAACTCGCATAAGCTTCGTCAATCCGTCATGGAAATCACCTATGGCAGCGGGCTGACGAGGATTTTTTTCGATGCGCTACGCCATCTATTTCACCCCGAGGCAGGACGAGCCGTTGGCGCGGATCGCCGCCAACTGGCTGGGTCGCGACCCCTTTGGCGCCGCCACCAGGCCGGTCGAGGCGGTGGGCGAGCTGTCGGCGGCCGAAGTCGCCTTTCACACCGCATCGGCGCGGCGCTACGGTTTTCATGCGACGCTGAAAGCGCCCTTCCGGTTGGCCGCCAACGAAACCGAAAGCTCGTTGCGCGCGGCGCTGGACGCCTTTGCCAAAGCAACGCCGACGGTCACCATCCCGCGCCTGGTCGTCAGCCAGATCGATGGTTTCTTCGCTTTGGTGCCGGAAGGTCCGCTGCCGCCGCTCAACCGTTTCGCCGATGATGTCGTGCTTAGCTTCGACCGTTTTCGCGCGCCGCTCACCGAAGCGGAAATCGAACGGCGCAGCCCGGATTCGCTGAAACCGGCCGAGTTCCGCAATCTCTGTCAGTGGGGCTACCCCTACGTGTTCGAGACCTTTCGCTTCCACATGACGCTGTCCGGCCGGGCCGGGCCGCAGGAAAGCCAACGTCTGCGCGCGGCAATCGACAGCCTGTTCGCCGATGTGCTGCAGCAGCCGGTGCTGGTGGATGCGCTGACGCTGTTCGTCGAAACCGAACCGGGCGCTCCGTTCATGGTGCTTTCGCATCATGCGCTCGGCCGCCGCGCTGCCCGAAAAACCGCCTAACCGCAATTCGTCCGAGTAACCAGGGACCGCCTGAAATGACCGCCGAAACTGTTCTCCACAACGCCCGCATCGTGCTTGCCGACGAGATCGTCGAAGGGTCGCTCGTGCTGCGCGACGGTTTTATCTCCGGCGTCGACGCCGGCACCGGCCACACCGGCGGGGGCATGGGCGGCGAGGACATGGGCGGCGACTACATCATTCCCGGCCTGGTCGAGCTGCACACTGACCATCTCGAAGGCCACTATGCGCCGCGCCCGAAAGTGCGCTGGAACCCGATCGCCGCCGTCCTTGCCCATGACGCGCAGGTGGCCACCGCCGGCATCACCACCGTGCTCGACGCTTTGCGTGTCGGCATGGACGAGGACGCGGATATTACCTCCGACGACATCCGCAAGCTCGCCGGCGCGATCGAGGACAGCGTCGCGAAAGACCGGTTGCGGGCCGACCATTTCTTGCACCTGCGCTGCGAGGTCTCGGCGCCGGATTGCTTGCGGGCTTTCGCCAATTTCGATGGCGACGAGCGGGTCAAACTGGCCTCGCTGATGGACCATGCGCCGGGACAGCGCCAGTTCGTCAATCTCGAGACCTACGCCTATTACTACCAGCGCAAGCTGAAGCTGACCGATCGCGACTTCCAATTGTTCTGCGAAAAGCGGATGTCGGAATCAGCGAAGAATTCGGGACCGAACCGGGTGGCGATATCAGCCGCCTGCAACGAGCGGGGCATTGTGCTGGCGAGCCATGACGACGCCACATCGGGCCATGTCGACGAAGCGATCGAGCAGGGCGTGCGCGTCGCGGAATTCCCGACCACGCTGGAAGCCGCCAAGGCCTCGAAGGATGCCGGGCTCGGCGTGCTGATGGGCGCGCCCAACGTCATGCGCGGCTCCTCGCATTCGGGCAACGTCTCGGCCCGCACGCTGGCCGGCGACGGCCTGCTCGACATATTGTCGTCCGACTACATTCCCTTCAGCCTGATCCAGTCGGCCTTCTTCCTCGGCGACGTCGTCGAGGGCATTTCCCTGCCGCAGGCGGTTGCGATGGTGTCGAAGAATCCGGCCGAGGCGATCGGCCTAAACGACCGCGGCGTCATCGAACAGGGCCGCCGCGCCGACCTCGTGCGTGTGCGCGTCGACGACCATGTGCCGGTCGTGCGCACCGTCTGGCGCCAAGGGCGCCGGGTCGCCTGATGGTCTCGGCGTCGATCGAGCGCGAACTCAGCAGCGAGGCCTTTCCGCTCCGCAACGGCGTGTTCGTCGCCGTCGTCGGCCCGAGCGGCGCCGGCAAGGATACGGTAATCGGTTATGCCCGCACCTTGTTTGCCGACGAGACGAGGCTGGAGTTCGTCCGCCGGGTCATCACCAGGCCGAGCGATGCGGCAAGCGAGGATCACGACACGCTGGCCGACGCGGCCTTTGTCGAAGCCGAGGCCGACGGCGCCTTCGCCATTTCCTGGGAGGCGCACGGCCTGCGCTACGGCATTCCGGCCGATGTCGACTCGTCCATCGCCAACGGCTATGTCGCGGTCGCCAATGTCTCGCGCGCAGTCATCCCGGTGCTGCGGGAGCGCTATGCCAATCTGGCTGTCGTCGAGATCACCGCCTCGCCGGAAATCCTCGCCGAGCGTCTCGCCCAGCGCGGCCGCGAATCGCGCGGCGAAGTGCTGGCTCGGCTCGCCCGCAGCGCCAATATCGCTTTGTCCGGCTCCGGCGTCACCTCGATCGACAATGGCGGCCAGCGCGAAGCCGCCGGAGAACGCTTCGCCGAGGTGCTGCGCAAGGCGATGGCCTTCTCGGATATATCCGGCGTGATGTAGCGCTACTCCGCCGCGACAGTCTTCCGGCTGGCATCGAGCATCAGCCGCCTTGCGCGGAACACGCCCCATTGCTGGTCGACCAGCACGCCGATCAGGATCACGCCGCCCATCACCGCGAAGTTGAGCGAGGACGGGATGCCGAGCAGATTGACCAGGTTCTGCAACTCCTGCAGCAGCACGGTGCCCAGGATGACGCCGACCAGCGAGCCTTCGCCGCCGCGCAGCGAGAAGCCGCCGAGAACGGCGGCGGCAATGGCGTAGAGCTCGTAGAACTGGCCGTGGCTGGCCGGCGAGATCGAGCGCGTGTACATGGCGAAATAGATCGCCGACAGCGCCGTCAGCACGCCGCAGATGACATAGGCGGCCATGACGACACGGCCGGTGCGAATTCCCGAATATTTCGCCGCCTCTTCGTTCTTGCCGATGGCATAGAGGTAGCGTCCGAACACCGAGCGGTGCAGCACCACCCACATGACGATCGAAATGACGATCAGTGCGATGAAGCTGTTGGGCACGCCATAGCTGCGGCCCGCGGTGAGGAATTCGAGCTCGGGAAAATTCTGGCCGAAGGCGAAGCCGGCGGTGCCGTCGGCGGTATAGAAACGGGCGACCCCGCGATAGATCAAAAGGCCGCACAGCGTGACCACGAAGGGCTGCAATTTCAGCCTTGTGATCAGCCAGCCATGCGCCAGCCCGATGATGCCGCCCAGCACCAGGATCAGCGGCAGCGCCACCGGCCATGGCATGTCGCGCACGGCGATGAAATCGATGAACAGCGTGCCGAGCAGCGCCACCAGCGATCCCACCGACAATTCGATGCCGCCGGTGATGATGACGAAGGCCTGGCCGATGGCGAGGATCCCAAACAGGCCGATCAGGTTCGAGGTGTTGGCGAGGTTGATCGGCAAAAGAAAGCGCGGGTTGATGGCGGTCACCACGGCGCCGACCACCAGGATCAGGATCAGCAGGCCGAGATCTTTTTTGCTCATCGTCTTCTCCCCAATGCGCCGGACCGGCAATCGCCTGAAGCCCGCTAGTTTGCCGGCTTGCCGACCGCCAGCAACAGCACGTTTTCCTGGCTGAATTGTTCTTTGTCGAGAATGCCCGAGATCTGGCCCTCATGCATGACGGCGATGCGGTCGGACACGCCGATCACCTCTTCCATGTCGCTGGAGATCATCAGCACGGCCACGCCGGCATCGGCCAAGGCTCGCATCAGCCCGTAAATCTCGGCCTTGGCGCCGATATCGATGCCGCGCGTAGGCTCATCGAGGATCATCACCTTCGGGTTCATCGCCAGCCATTTGCCCAGCACCACCTTCTGCTGGTTGCCGCCCGACAGCGTGCCGGTTCGCGTCTGCACCGACGGCGCTTTGATGCCGAGATTCGTCTTCTGCTTCTCGGCGGTGGCGGTCTCGGCGCTTGCCGACACCAGTCGACGCTTCGCATGCGCCGGCAGGTTGGGCAGCGAGATGTTCTGCGCGATCGACAGGTCAAGCAAAATGCCGGTCAGCTTGCGGTCTTCCGGAACCAGAAAAATGCCATGCGCGACCGCATCGGCCGCCGAACCCAGCACAAGCGGCTTGCCGTCGAGTTCGAGCCCACCGCCAAGCGTGCTGTCTATGCCGAAGAACACCCGCGCCAGTTCGGTGCGGCCGGAGCCGACAAGGCCGGCGAGGCCGAGGATTTCACCGCGCCTGATGTCGAGGTCGACCGGCCGGGCAGGGTAGGCGGGGGTGCGGATGGCTTTGGCCGAGAGCGCCGTGGCGCCCGGCGCCCGAGCCGCCTCGGAGGCCTTCTCGCGCTCCTTCAGCATGCGGCCGATCATCAGCTTGACCATCTGGTCGTGGTTGATGGCGCTCTTCGGCAAGGTGCCAGCCAGCATGCCGTCGCGCAGCACCACGACGCGGTCGGCGACGCGCTCGACCTCATGCAGCCGGTGCGAAATGAAGATGACGCTGATGCCATCGGCCTTCAGCGCCTTGATGACGTCGAGCAGCTTGTCGGTTTCGGCGAGCGGCAGGCTCGACGTCGGCTCGTCGAGGATCACCAGCCGCGCCTTGATCGACAGTGCCTTGGCGATCTCGACCATCTGCTGCTGCGCCAGCGACAGCGAGGCAACCGGCGTATCGGCGGAGAAATTGGCGCCGACGCGCTTCAGCAGCGGCGCCACCATTTCGCGCAGCTTGGCGCGGTCGACCAATCTCAGCGGCCCGCCGCGCAACGGCTCGCGGCCGAAGAAGATATTGGCGGCAACATCGAGGTTTTCGAAGAGATTGAGTTCCTGGTGGACGAAGGCGATGCCCGACCCCAGGCTGCCTTCGACGGTGAGCCCGTCATGCGCAACGCCGTCGACGGTGATGGCGCCGCTGTCCGGCCTGGTGACGCCGCCGAGGATCTTCATCAAGGTCGATTTGCCGGCGCCGTTTTCGCCGACCAGGCCGATCACCTCGCCCGGCCTGACCTCCATGGAAAAGCCGTCCAGCGCCACCACGCCCGGATAGGTCTTGCGCACGTTCTCGAGGCCGAGGAACGGGGTGGTTGCGACGATAGATGGGTCGGAATAATTCATCACGCCATATTTGATCAGGCTTGCCAGCAGCCGGTGGGCTACAGACTGACGGGCCTTGGCCGACCCGTCAACACGATCGCCGGCTCAAGGCGAACCCTGAGCCGGCGCAACTGCTCGTGGTCTCAGTTTCCGGACATCGCCTTCAGATTGGCGGCATAGGTGTCGACATCGTCCTTACCGATGATCTTGGTCGGGATGATGATCAGGCCGCCTTCCGGAATGCCTGATTTGTCGCCCTTGAGATAGGCGGCCATCAGCTTCATGCCCTGATAGGCCCACTCGAAGGGCTGCTGCACGACGGTCGCCGCCACGGTGCCTTCCTTGACGCCGCCCAGCGTGATCGGATCGTCATCGAAGCCGACGACGGTGATCGAGCCGAGCTTGCCGGCGTCGCGCAGCGCTTCATAGATGCGCGGCGTGTTGTAGGAATAGAAGCCGACCATGCAGGTGATGTCGGGGCTGGCGACCAGCGCGTCCTCGACATTCTTCTTGGCGCGCGCCTGGTCGATGTCGTCGCCGCGCACGTCCACCAGTTCGATCTTGCTGCCGGCGAGGCCGTCCTTCATGCCCTGGATGCGTTCCTTGGCATTGTCGGCGCCGAGCAGGCCGACGAAGCCGAGGCACTTGCCGCCGTCCGGCATCGCCTTCTTGGCGATCTCGGCCGCCTGCTTGCCGGCGTCGACATTGGACGAGCCGATATAGGCGACGCGCTTGGTCTGCGGGGCATCGGAGTCGGTGGTGAACAGCGCCGTTTCCGACGCGATCTTGTTCAGGCCGTCGGTCGAGGTCTTGGGGTCGACGGCCGAGACCATGATGCCCTTGACGCCGGCGGTCACCAGATCGTCCATCAGCCGCTGCTGGATGGCGACCGAGGACTGCTCGGGATATTTAAGTTCGAGATTGTAGTCGGGCAATTCGGCCTGCGCCTTCTTGACGCCGGCTTCGGCGGCCTTCCAGAAATCGGAAGCGCCGTTGACGACGAAGGCAAGCGTCGGCTTGTCGTCGGCGCGCGCAATGGCTGTCGCGGTCAGGCCAAGCAGCAGGGCTGCGGTGGCCACGGATGCATGTCGTATCAAGGATTTCATGTTCAACCTCCCGTTTTGGCTCAGTCGTCGGACTGAACCGATCTTGCATTCACTGACTTGCCGCTCGCGATTTGGACGCCCTCCTCCTCAGGGGTTCCCGGCGCTGAAGAATGGCGTCGTCGGTCGCGATCACGGACTTTAGAGACTCATCCCGTGCTCGTAAATAGTCTGATTTGTCTGACATATCACATGTCCGAGACCAAGCTTGCGGAGGCAAACCCCGCTCGCCATCGGGCCATTCACGTGCACTTCTCGCCGCACGGGTCCCACCTGACCGGACACGGCGGATTGACGTTACAGCGTCGTTTTGTATTAGTAAACACTATTAGCAGAGGTCTCGCGCGGACACTCGGCGGTGGCCCTAGGTCTAGTTTGCCCGAACAGGTGCAGCACGGCTTCGCGCAAGCAGATGCCTTGCAGTCCTTGAATTTCACGCAGCCCGCAGCGGCATGGCGGGGAACTTCAAAACTGCTAATAAAGATAATCGCCTTCGACTATTTCCATCGGTCGACGGCGCGACACCATCTTGTCGGTGTGGCAGGCTTGCGACTAGACAGGCTGGGGATTGGGACGCAATGCCATGAGCGAGACGAGGGATCCGGACGACACGGCGAAGCGGCGCAAGGCGCCGGCGAGAGCTGCCAAGGGCGGCCGCGTCACCATGACCGACATTGCCAGGGCAGCCGGTTGCTCGCAGGCGACCGTCTCTTTCGTGCTCAACGATTCGCCCGGCATCCGGCTGTCGCAGCAGACGCGCGAGCGGGTGATCGACGCCGCGCGCTCGCTCGGCTACGCAGCACCCGCCTTCTCGGCGCTGCGCAAACCTGTTCCCGCCTTCGATGGACTTGACGGTGTCATCGGTTTCGCTGTCGACCAGCTGGCGACAAGCCCGGAAGCCGTTGTCGCCATCGAGGGCGCGCGCCAGGCGTCGTGGAACGCCGGCAATGTGTTGCTCGTGGCGCAGACCATGGGCGACGCCGTCATGGAGCCGCGCGCCGTTGCGGCGCTCACCAGGCGCGGCATCTCGGCGCTGATCTACATGACCATCTTCACCCGCGAGATCACGGCGCCGGACTTCCTCTACGGCCTCGACATCCCGGTCATCCTGCTCAACTGCTACACGGCCGATTATGCCTTCCCGGCCGTGGTGCCGTCCGAGATCGCCGGCGGCCAGAACTCGACCCGGCATCTGATCGGCCACGGCCACCGCCGCATCGCCACCATCACCGGCGAGCCGTGGATGCAGGCCGCGCAGGACCGGCTGAAAGGCTACCGCAGGGCGCTCGCCACCGCCGACATCCCGTTCGATCCCGAACTGGTGGTCGAGGGCGACTGGTCGGCGAGCGCCGGCTATGCCGCGACCGTGGAGCTTTTGGAGCTGAAAGAGCGCCCGACCGCCATCTTCTGCCAGAACGACCGCACGGCCATCGGCTGCTACGAAGCGCTGAAGGAGGCGGGCCTGCACATCCCGCAGGACATCTCCGTCGTCGGCTATGACGACGAGGAGATCGCCCGCCATCTGTTCCCGCCGCTGACGACATCGATCCTGCCGCACATGGCGATGGGCCAATGGGCGATCGAACAGCTCGAAGTGCCGCCTGCCGGCCGCGGCCGCTATCCCATCACCAAGCTGGAATGCCCGCTGGTGCAGCGGGAGTCGGTGGCAGCTGTGGCTGGATAAAGTTGAACCAGCCCATCCCGATGCAAATCGGGATGGGTCTGTTTGGTGTTTGCGCCTCAGGGCAGGGTCTATCCGGGAACGTGCCGCGGTTAGAACCGCAAGACGACAAAGGAGCGCCTGCGATAGCAGCGCCGGCGCAACCGGCCATGCCGCCAGAACGTGCGGCAGTGCCGTCTCCAGACATGCCGCCTGTGGTGGCGACGACGGTGCCATCGCCGATGCGATATCTGCTCGACATCGCCCGGGCCTTCGTCGTCATCAAACGAATTGGCATCCTGCTTGTCGAGTTCATCGAGAATGCCGTTGCCGACATTGGGAACCCCGGCCACGGCCTCGAGAGGCCGAACCGCGGTAGCAAGCGCCGCGGCCCCCGCAACGCCGAACAATGCTGTCAAGAATGATCGCCGATCCATCAAAACCTCCATCAGCAAGACAAGGCTAACATGACGAGCCTAACACAAAGCAGCTAGAGCGGGTGATACAAAAGGCCAGAGGCGAATCTTCGAGCCGGCCCAAACGGGTGACCGGACGGACGGCAGAGGTCAGATTAAGGCCGCAACCGGGCGGCGCGCTTCCTTCGGCTCGGCGACCAAGCCATGCGGAATGCCGCCGATGAAAGCGCACAGCCTGAGCGGTTCCGCCTTTCCGCGAAACGCTGAACCGCTCGGCAAAGCTCTCTCCCTAAGAATGCCCGCCACTTGCGGCATTGGGGCTGGCTGAGAGACTGACGCCCCACGGCAGATGCGATGTTGCGGTACTCAGCGCCGCGCCAATATCCGGCAGAGCTCCTTCAGGTCCCGGTCGTAGGTGCCCTTGCCGCTGAGCACGCTGGCGCAGCGTTTCTTCATCTTGGCGATCTGGCCGGCCGACATGGCGCTGATGGCAACCACCGCCGGTCGCGTCGGCACCGCCGGCGTGTTGGGATCCCGAGGGCTGGTGGGCGCGGTCGGTGCGCCAATGCCGACCCCGACCCCGGCCGTCACCCCATTGCCCACCCCGACACCGGCGCCGACCCCGACACCGCTGCCGACGGTTGCGCCGACCCCGACCCCGACGCCCGTGCCCACCGATGCGCCGACGCCGGCCGCAACGCCGCTGGTGCCGCCAACCGTAGCGCCGACACTGGCGGTGGTGCCGCTGGTGCCGCCGACCGTTGCGCCGACATTGGCGCCCTTGCTGCCGCCGACCGAGACGCCGACGCCAAGCCCGCCGCCACTGCCGCCGACCGAGACGCCCACCCCACCGCTGCCGCCGATGCCTACACTGAGCCCGCCCGCGCCAGCCGGAAAGCACAAAGCCACGGCAACAGCGCCACCGGCCAAGGCCTTTGTTAAACTTTTAAAGAAATCCATAATGACGCTCCCCGTGTTGGTTGCCTGTACGCAGGTTGAACAGCATCCGTTACCAATATGATTACGCGAGTGTAGCGTTTTTAGTTTCTGCGAGAATAGGTAGTATTGGAAATCGTTGTTATGGCTGCTTGCGGCGATCGGAATATATATTTTGGAATTGGCAGAAAAAATCGAGGATTTGCGGTTAGACTCGGAACCTTAGACAGGCAGGACGAGTGCTCGCATGCGGGAATTTGCCGGGCGCATGCCTCAGGCCGTCTTGCGAAGCCGCTTCCCTAGGCTGCGGTGGAGAATGGACCCTCGAGAATGGGCTCGTGCTGGGGAAAGGGGACGACCCAAGAAACCCGCGACGATCTCCACCGATGTCGGGCGCGTTGTGCGTCACATCGTTCCGCTGCTCGCAGTCGACGGCGTCAGCGCTACCCTTGCGGGCATACCTTCGCCCCGTTTGGCGTTTCTGCCCTTTGGATCGGATGCCGATCGTCCGCTGGCGTTTCGAATCTCTTCAACTTACGCCGAGTTTCGCAAATCCACTTTCATCCCGGCTAACGTTCGAAGGGTTCGCCAAGCGAGGCGACACCGTTCAGCCTGAGCAAGCGGCGGTCCGCCGAGATGACACCGAGCACGACGATCGTAACGAGATAGGGAAGGCTGGAAAGCAGTTGCGATGGCAAGTCCAGACCGGTCGCCTGGGCGGCGAGGCTCATCAGCGAAACCGCGCCGAAGAGGCAGGCACCCAGGAAGATGCGGCCAGCGAGCCACGTACCAAAGACAACGAGTGCGATCGCGATCCAGCCACGTCCGGCAATCATACCGTCCGCCCAAAGGGGCGTGTACACCGCCGCCGCATAGGCGCCGGCAAAACCCGCCATCATGCCACCAAAAGCTATGGCCGCGACACGGATAGCGATGACCGGATAGCCGATGGCGTGGGCTGCCTTGGGATTCTCGCCGATTGCCCTCACGACGAGGCCGACTCTCGTATAGGCAAACATCGCCCAGATCGCAAACGTCACGGCAAGGGAAAGCCATACGACGACGTCCTGGACAAACAGCCTGCCGACTACCGGGATTTCCGAGAGGCCGGGAAAGACAAGTTTCGGGAGCCCCTTCACCGTCAAGCTCTCGTAGCTTTTGCCGAACAGCGCCGAAAGGCCTTGGCCGAGAATGCCGATCGCAAGGCCTGTCGCGACCTGGTTTGCCCGGAATCCGAGTGCCAGCACTGCAAAGACGAGGGACAGGACGGCGCTACCGAGGCCGGCGGCAACGAACCCCAGCAGGTGTCCACCGCCGTGGTAGACGACGATGAACGCGAGCACCGCGCCGAGGGCCATCAGGCCCTCTACGCCGAGGTTAAGAACACCGGCGCGCTCGACCACCAACTCGCCGAGTGCGGCAAGGAGAAAGGGGGTTGCCGCTGCGAGCATGCCCGAAATAATGAACTCGACGGCGTTCATGGCTGGCTCAGGTGATGGGGGCGGCGCCACTCGATGCGGTAGCGCACGAAGGCCACAGCGCCGAGATAGGCGAGCAGCAAGCTGCCTTGGAAGACGCGGACGGCGGCGATCGGCAGGTTTGCCGACACCATCGCATTGTCGCCGCCGATATAGAGGACAGCCATAAAGAGCGCGGAAAAGATGATGCCGACTGGATGCAAGCCGCCGAGATAGGCGACAATGATGGCCGCATAACCGTAGCCGGTCGAGATCGAGCGCTGCAGCTGGCCGAGCGGACCCGCGACTTCCGCCGCGCCTGCCAGTCCCGCCGCCATGCCACCGATCAGAAGCGACAGCCAAATCGCACGCCCTTCGCTGAAGCCGGCGTAACCGGCCGCGCGCGGGGCAAGGCCGCCGACCTTGAGCTTATACCCCATGAAGCTTCGCTGCATGAAAACCCAGGCCACCAGCGAGAGCGCAAGTGTGATGAGCAGCGAGACGTTGACGCGGGTACCGGTGATCAGGGTCGGCACCATCGCGTCGTTCTGAAACATGACGGATTGTGGGAAATTGAAGCCGGCCGGGTCCTTCCATGGGCCGAGCAGCAGGTAGTTGAGGACTTGCGCCGCAACGAGGCTCAGCATCAAGGAGACCAGGATCTCGTTCGCATTGAGCCTGACGCGCCAGAAGGCGGTGATAGATGCCCAAAGCGCACCGCCGAGGGCACCGAGAAGCAGCATCAGCGGCCAGATCCACTGCCCGGTCGCCTGCGGAAACCAGACGGGGATCGCCGAGGCGAAAATAGCGCCCAGGATAAACTGGCCCTCCGCGCCGATGTTGAACACTTTTGCGCGGAAACCGATCGCCAGCCCCTGAGCAATGAGGAGAAGGGGCCCCGCCTTCAGCAGCACCTCCGCAAACGATGCCCAGGAGAGGAACGGCTCGAGAAGCATCGCGTACAGGACGGCCGCCGGATCTCGGCCTATCAGCACATAAAGGCCCAGATTGAGGATGATCGCCATGCCAAGCGCGACAGCCGGGGCCAGCATGGCCGCGACGTGCGAGGCATGCTCCCGGCGGACGAGCGCGGGGAGGAACGGCGCGGCCCAAACGCTCATGCAGGAACCTTCTCTGGCGAGGCATGTGCTCCGATCATGTATCTGCCGATGTCTTCGGGGCGCGTGTCCCGCGTGACCAGAGGCGGACTCAGCATTCCATGATGGAGCACCTGGATGAAATCGCAGAGTTCGAAAAGTTCCTCGAGTTCCTCGGAAATTACGAGGATCGCCACGCCCAGGTTGCGCAACGCGATGAGCCGCCTTCTGATGGCGGATGCAGCGCCAATGTCTACACCCCAGGTCGGTTGCGCCACGAAAAGCAGTTTTGGCGACAGCATCATCTCGCGACCGACGATGAATTTCTGCAAGTTGCCGCCGGACAGCGAGCCCGCTTCGGCATCCGGGCCGGAGGCGCGGACGTCGTACCGACGGATGCATTCGCTGGTGAAAGCCGTCGCTCCGGCGCTGTTGATGAGGCCGCGCCTCACGAGATCGAAAGGATGGGCGGTAAGAACGGTGTTGAGCACGAGCGACATTTCAGGGACCGCGCCGCGTCCCAGCCGGTCTTCGGGCACGAAGGCGAAGCCAAATCTCCTGCGCGCGGCCGCATCGAGTGTGCCTACGTCGCGGCCCATCATGTAGATCCGGTCGCGTTGTTCCTTCAGCAGCATCGCTTCGCCCGAGATGAGCGCGGCAAGCTCGCCTTGGCCATTGCCCGATATTCCGGCTATGCCAAGGATCTCGCCTGATCGTACCGTGAGGCTGATGCCGGAGAGCGGCGTGGCAAAGGGGTCGTCCGGCGTGTAGTCCATGTCGATTATTTCCAACCGCTTCTCCCCCTCGGGCATGGCCAACGCGGGCATCACCTCGGGCATGTCGCGGCCGATCATCATCCGGGCGAGGTCGTGCGCATCATAGTCGCGCGGGTCGACGGTGCCGATAACGCGCCCTCCACGCAAGACCGTCGCCTGGTCACAGATCGTGCGAATTTCCTCCAGTTTGTGGGAGATGAACAGGATGGACACGCCGCGGTCGCGAAGGCGCCTGAGCGTGTCGAACAGCTTCTTCACCGCCTGCGGCGGCAAGACCGAGGTCGGCTCGTCGAGAATGAGCAGCTTCGGGTCCGTCATCAGGCAGCGGATGATCTCCACCCGCTGCCGTTCGCCGACCGAGAGCGCGTGCACATCGGCGAGAGGATCCACTTCAAGGCCGAAATCCTGGCCGAGGCTGCGGATGCGCCCCGCCAGCTCCGCCTTGCCGCCGGGGACGACGAGCTGGATGTTCTCGACGACAGTCAGCGTCTCGAACAGCGAGAAATGCTGAAAGACCATGCCGATGCCCCTGCGCCGTGCCTCAGCCGGCGAGGCAAGGCGCAGATGCTCTCCGTTCCAGACGACGGTGCCTTCGTCCGGCTGTTCAACGCCATAGATGAGCTTCATCAGCGTCGATTTGCCCGCCCCATTCTCCCCGAGGATCGCATGGATCGATTGGGGCGCCACGTCCAGATCGATGGCTTGGTTGGCCCGGATCTGGCCGTAGCTCTTCGAGATGCCGCGGAGCGACAGAAGGGGCGGGGTCATGACTTACTTCGGCAGTGGTGTGGTGACACCCTTGACGTGCCAGTCCATCGCGACGATCTCGGGATCCGCTATCGTCGCACCGGCGGCGGCGGCTTCGCTGCCGTCGGCCTTGGTGATTGGACCTGTGAAGGGCGAGAAGCTGCCGTCGGCGATCTTCGCCGCCACTTCCTTGATCTTCGTCATCGTGTCGGCTGGGATATCTGAGTTCCAGTCCACGACCTCCACCACCTTTTCGGCGACGCCGAGGAAGGTGTTGGCGCCCTTGAAAGTTCCGGCGAGATGGGCATCCACGGAAGCCTTGAAGAAGGGCGACCAGTCCGTCGCGATGCAGCCGAGATATTTCTTCGGTGCATATTTCTTCATCGACGAATTGAGGTTGAACGCGTAGACGCCAGCCTCCTCGCAGGCCGAGATCACGGAGGGTGTGTCCTGCGCGTTCGAGAAGATCACGTCGCAGTTCTGTGCCATCAGCGCCTTGGCGGCTTCCTGTTCCTTGGCCGGGTCGAACCAGGAGTTCACCCAGACGACCGATACCTCGATATCGGGATTTACGGTCTGTGCGCCGAGCGTAAATGCGTTGATCGAGGTGATCAGCTCCGGAATGGCGAAGGCCGAGACGGAGCCGACCTTGCCGGTCTTGGAAAGAGCTGCGGCGGCTATGCCGAGCAGGTAAGTGCCCTGGAAATACTTCGCCGCGAAGGGCGAGAAATTCGGCGCGGTCTGGAAGCCGGAGGCATGCAGCACGGTGACCCCAGGATCGCGGCGGGCGATCTGTAGTGCACCATTCTGGTAGCCGAATGAGCCGGCGATCAGGAACTTGTTACCGTCGGCGACGGTCTTGTTCATGATCCGGTCGGCGTCCGGCCCTTCGGCGATGTTCTCGATGACGGTGATCTTCACCTTGTCGCCGTAGGCGGCCTTGACCGGCTCGAGGCCGGCGGCGAGCGCATGGCCCCAGCCGACATCGCCGACCGGCGACGGGAGCACGAGCGTGATACCGAGCGGCTCGTCGGCCGCAAAGGCGGGACGGCTGCCAAGCGCGCCGGCAAGCCCTGTCGCGGCAAGGCCCTTCATCAGAGTTCTGCGGGTCAGATAGTTCAGCATGTCAGTTCCCCTGTCTTAAGTTGTTAGAATTCCACCGCGGCAAAGGCGGCTTCCGCGTCCGCAGCAAGCCGGGCCTCGTTCAACCCGGTAAACGCACCCTTCTCCCAGACGATGCGGCCGTTGATCATGGTCATGTCGGTGGGCATGCCGATACCGACCTTGGCGATCAGGCTCAATGGATCGTGGCGCGTGCCGACATAATCCATGCGGCGCGTGTCGATCGCGAAGAGGTCGGCGGCCATGCCGGGCGACAGTCGGCCGATGTCATTGCGGCCCAGAAGCGCGGCCCCGCCCGTTGTCGCATAGCCGAGGAAATCGACCGGCGCAGGCACGGGATGAGCGCGCGTCGAGGCCGCCAGGCATTGCAGCATGTAGGCGGAATGGATGCAGTGCATGAGGTTGGAATTGTCGTTCGAGGCAGCACCGTCGCAGCCGAGACCGACGCGCAGGCCAAAGGCGGACATGGCGGGAATATCAGTCACCTCCGCGCCCACCAGATAGACCGGCTCAGGGCAATGCGAGACACCGGTGCCGCTCGCCGCCATCAGCCGCAGTTCGTCATGCGTCAGCTCCCAGCAATGGGCATAGAAAGTGTCTCGGCCGGCAAATCCGAGGTCCTCGAGATAGTCCACCGTACGCATGCCATGGCGGGCCTCGATGATCGGGCTTTCGCCCTCGCCGACATGGGTGTGCATCCGCACCCCGCGATCACGCGCCAGCGAAACCGATTCCACGAAGGTCTCGCGGTAGCAGTTGACCGGCTGGCAGGGAGCGACCACGACCTGACGCATGCTGAAGGGACTGGTGTCGTGATAAGTGTCGATGAGGCGTGCGCAGTCGGCAATGAATTCGTCCGTGGTCTCCAGCATCTCGTCTGGAATGGTCGAGCCTTCCGATTTTGGCAGCGTGTTGCCGCCGCGGCCGGCATGGAAACGCATGCCGAGAAGATCGGCCGCTTCGAACTGCCGGTCGATGAGCCGTTTTCCGGCATGGCGCGGAAAATTGTACTGGTGGTCGAAGGCCGTCGTGCAACCGTGCTTTATCATCTCTGCCATCGCCGTGATCGAGGCGTGGTAGAAACAATCCTCGTTGAGCCGGGAGAAGATCGGATAGATCCGGTCGAGCCATTCGATGACCGACAGCTTCGTCCAGTCGAGTTCGGCACGGTTGCGCACAAAGCACTGAAAGAAGTGATGGTGCGTGTTGACGAGGCCGGGATAGACGAACCAGCCGTCGGCGTCCTGCACGATAGTACCGGCCGGCAACTCGCTTCTGTGCAGGCCTTGCCCGATTGCCTCGATCTGCGGGCCATTCGTCAGCACATCGACATTGCGCCGGACGCTCGGACCCCTGCCCTCGTCGGTGATGACCGCTGCGCAATTCTTCAGGAGATAGCCGGTCACCTCACGCCTCGTCCAGCATGGGTCGCGGTTCGGGCTTCAACTCGTGCAGCCGGTGGATACCGGGCATTTCGATGAAATTGTCGAGGCTGCGGAGCGCTCGCGACCAGAGCCGGATCGTGGGATACGGATCGAGGGAAACGCCGCCGTCGGGCGCGAGCGCGACGTAGGGAAAGCAAGCAATGTCGGCAATCGTCGGCCGGTCGGATGCGAGAAACCGATCGCCACGCATTTTTTGTTCGAAGAGGCCGGCTTCCAGCTCACGTAGTGCCGCTATGCCATTGGCCTGAAGCGCACCGATGTCACCGGGACGCAGCAGCATCTCATGCAGGCGCGCGCCGCCGAGGTTGGCGGTCAGCCTGTGCGAGAAGGAAAGCCATTGCTGGATGCGCGCCGTCTCCTCGGGGGCGCCGCTGCCGAGCCAGGCCGGTGCTGCCTTCGCGGCGAGATAGCCAAGCATGGCGGAAGACTCGGTCAGGATCAGGTCGCCGTCTTCAAGGATCGGGATGGAGCCTCCCGGATTAAGCGCCATAAGCTCGGGGCCACGATGCTCGGCGCCGGGATGGAAGTCGACCGGGCGGATTTCGAGCTTCACACCTGACAGCGTCGCCATCAGGCGCACCTTGTAGCAACTTGGGGAGAGGATGTAGTCGTAAAGCTTCATTGTGCCACCAATTGCGCGCCGTAGGTATAATTGTGGCGCTTCAGCCAGCGGCGATAGGCGACCGAGGTCAGGTCGGCGCGCGTCGGGATTTCCATGCCGGGATCGAGCGGCAAAAGACGCGGGATCTGGTTTTCGAGGATCGAGCGGTCCTGCAGGAAAATCGTCTGCTGGAAATGGATGAGGTCGGTCTGTGGCGTCTCGTCATCAAAAAGCGCCATCCACGGCCAGACGTCGCAGAGATCCTCGGCAAGCGGCTGGACGAATAGCGCAATCACATCCCATTCGCCCGGGCGCGGCGGGCAGGTCTTGTAGAGGACTGAGCAGGTCGGAGCCGGCACGCGGTACATGTATTCCGTCGTGATACCTCCGCTCGCGGATTTCGCCGCCTGCGGCTGGTAGAACTTCACCTGGGTCGCCCAGACCTCATCCTCTTCCTCGCGGATATCGACCTTGTAGTTTTCGACCTCGGTATGTGGCTCCGAGCCGAGGATGTCGGTATGGACGAAGGGGAAGTGTGCGATGTCGAGGAAGTTCTCGACGGCGCGGAGCGGCGAGCAGCGCACCCGCACCACGCCGACATCGACGAAGCGGCGCCCGGGCTGGTCTGCCTCGGGAATCGGAAAGACCGGTTTCTTCGGTTCGCCGAGCGACGACCAGATATGGCCATAGCGCACCGAAACCGGCAGCACGCGCCCGTTTTCGCCTGTCACTTTCGCCGCGCCATTGGCGTCGAGCGCAACCTTGATCCGCTCGTCCATCAGGGTGGTCTCGCGCCCATAGCGGTCGAGCCGGCTGAAAAGCCCGACCGGATACCATTCGTCGCGCATCGCATCGTCGATCATGGCACAGCCCCTTTCGCCTCGATCCCTTCGGCCATGCGCCGAAGGCTCTCGGCGGCTCGCGAGGCGGCGATGCGCTCGGACGCATCGCAATCGGCTGGAACAAGGACGTGGATCAGCGTCTCGCCGGCTTCCCGCGGGATAGGCAGCAGGCGAATTGCCGGCGCGCCGGGTGCCTGCCAGACGTATCCTTCAACGGTGGCCTTCGTACCGGCAGCGACCGAGAGCGCCGAATGTCCGGCACGGGCCGTCAATGAACGGAGCGGCACGTAACCCTCAAAAAGGGGTGGGTTGCCATCAGGCTCTCCATCAGCGACCCAGATGATCCCGCCGGCCTCTTCGACCAACCGGGTCGCAACGCGAATCGTCTCCGGCGGCGTGAGGCTGGGATGGGCAGGAATGCGCAGGCACTGACCGGCCTGCGAATAGGTCCAGCCGTGATAGATGCAGGAGAGCGCCTCGCCGCGCACGAAGCCATGGGAGAGGCGCATGCCGCGATGCGGACAGCGATCCGCCGATGCCGCCAAGCGCCCCGATTGGCTTCGCCAGAGGGCAATGGGACCGGCGGGCGTCCGCGCCGGCATTACCTGTCCTGTTGGCAGATCCTGGGTAAGGGCGACCGGCACCCAGGTGTCCGTCTTGTCGGACAGCATGACCTTACTTTCCGTACTGATACTACTGTTTCCCGACCAGAGAGATGCCGGCGCAAGGAGTTGGCGAACCGCTCGATGCGGCTGACGTATGCATAATTATTTCGCAATTGCAATATTGATTAAATTAAGTGCAAACGGAGGGTAACCACACGCAAAGCTATATGTTTTTTTGCTCGACAGGCGCGCGGTCGACCGTCTCGACCCAGACTTCAATGGGCCCAAGCGAACATCCCATCTCCATCATGTCGATCAGTTCCGCCGCACCGGCAATATCGAGTTCGATGCGATCGGTGCTTGCATGAGCGATGTGGTGCGCGAGACCGAGCTTGGCCGCATGGCGCATGATCCAGGGCAGGAAGGACGCGGGTTCGAGGTGGCCGCGAATGGTCATCCGCTCATGCAAGCGGTGTTGACTTTGCTTCATCACGAACGGAACGCGCGCCTTGGTGTCATGGTCGGCAGCATAGCGTCTGACTGAACGGGCGGAAGTGGTAATCGACGCGCCATGACGCCGAATATGGACTGATCGCCCATGCCTACACCGGGCACTCATGCATGTCGCCCAGAAGTGAGCCGCGGTTCTGGGACAACGACATGCATTAAAACAAAGACTTCAAGCGGGTCGCATGG
Organism: Mesorhizobium sp. M0771; assembly: GCF_040320155.1. NCBI lineage: Bacteria > Pseudomonadati > Pseudomonadota > Alphaproteobacteria > Hyphomicrobiales > Phyllobacteriaceae > Mesorhizobium > Mesorhizobium sp. M0771. The sequence continues at coordinate 201,576 of NZ_JAMYPC010000004.1, forward strand.
ATCCGTTCAGCGTGACGCGCTTTAGGGTTATCTGAGCTATTGTAATACATGGGTAGATTGGCGCACCCGACAGGATTCGAACCTGTGACCTCTGCCTTCGGAGGGCAGCGCTCTATCCAGCTGAGCTACGGGTGCCTTCAAGGAACCTGAAAACGAACCAGCCGATAGGCCGGCCAGCCACGGCTTCTTAGCGGAAGCCGCGCCGGGCTTCAACGGGCAATTGGCGTGGCGATATTTTCGAAGCCACGTCGCGCGGCTTGGCAACTTCGCGTCCGCCCTGCAGCCTCAGCCCGGGACTCACCCCGCCACCTCCACCTTCGCCACCCGCCTGCGCACCCTGCGCGGCGCCCGCTTCGCCTTCTTCGCGCCGGTCAGTTCGTGCATCGCATCCAGCTGCATCTGCTGCATTTCGGCCAGCCGCGTCCATTGGCGCGAGATCAGATAGTCGAGCTTTTCGTGCAAATGGCGCACTTCCAGCTCGGCTTTCAGGTTCACCCGGTAGTCGTTGAACGAGCGCAGGCGGTCCTTGGCCTCCGTCCGTCTCTGGCTCATCATGATGATCGGCGCCTGGATGGCGGCGATACAGGAGAGCAGCAGGTTGAGCAGGATGAAGGGGTAGGGGTCGAAGGCGCTGCTCACGCCCGCGATCAAATTGATGCCGATCCACACCGCAAGCACGCTGCCGAACGAGATCAGGAACCACCAGCTGCCGCCGAAAGCCGCCATGTTGTCGGAGACGCGGTCGGCGAACGAGCGGTGCTCCTCGAACTCCTCTTCCGAGTTTTCCGAAATCGTGTCCTGCCTGGCGATCGATTCGACCACCTGGCGGTCGAGCTCGGAGAATTCGCCATGCTCCTGCTGCAGCAGCTCCTCCATGTAGCGCATGCGGTAACGGCCGAGCTCCTCCCGGCTGATGCGGGCGCCGCGCGGCAGGTCGGGATGATCGGAGCGGATGCGGTCGGCCAGGCTCGGCCTGAGGTCGTCGATGCGCACCAGGTCACGCTTGCGAAACTTTCTACCTGATATCGCCGACGGTTTTCGCTTCGGCTTCAGGCGGCCATGGGGTTCGGAGTCCGGCACATCGGGCGCTTCCAGCGCCTCGTCGGCAACCAGTTCGGCGTCGTGGGCGGGCGGCGCCTCGAAATACTCGCCGCCGCTGTCGTTTTCATTGTCGGCCTGTTCGGATGGTTTTGGGCTCATGATGCCGGCTCCTGCTGTCGCGCCCACGATACGCCAAGGCGAGGCGGCATAGCCACTGTGGCGGTGAAGATTGGGGGCTTGTGCATGCTTGTGATGAATGCCTGCTGCAATTGCCTGTGGCAGCGCAGCCCCCCGGGGCCTCGCTCGCCTGCTGCTCGGCAACCAGACCGCCGAAGTGCTGTTGCCGACGGAGGTCGCGCCTGCTGCAGAGTTAAGATGAGGCAGCGATCCTTCACGACCCCCCTCTGTCCTGCCGGACATCTCCCCCTCAAGGGGGGAGATCAGATGTCGCCATGGCTTCGCCAAACACGAAAAAGAGGCGAGACGCCGAAGCTGCTAATCTCCCCACTTGAGGGGGAGATGGCCGGCAGGCCAGAGGGGGGTGCTGTCCCGCCGGCGTTTCAGAGTTCCTCCACCCAACGACGGGTTCTATTGCGGCGGTAAACCAGGCAACTGCGACCCCTGCGCCGGCAAACCAGGCGGCGGCAGGCCGGGCGACGCGGCCGGCTGATCTCCCGCAAACATCAGCCGCGTCTTCGTATCGGCCATGGCGGGCGACAGACTGCGCTGGATCAGCGCTTCGACATGGTCGTTGCGCTGCCTAGCGCTGTCGGCGCCCATCACCACCACGATCAGATGCCGGCCGTCGGCATTGTAGGACGTGACGATATTGTAACCGGATGCCCTGATATAGCCGGTCTTGATGCCGTCGACGCCGCGCACCCGGCCGAGCATGTCGTTGTGGCCGCGCACCAGCCGGCCGCGGAACATGAAGTCGCTTTCGGAGAAATAGTGGAACTGCTGCGGGAAGCGGGCGCGCAGCGCCATCCCCAGCGTCGCCATGTCGCGCGCCGATGTGTGCTGGCCATCGTCGGGCAGGCCGGAGGCATTGCGGAAGACGGTGCTGCTCATGCCGATCTGGCGCGCCTTGGACGTCATCATGGCGGCGAACTGGTCCTCCGAGCCGCCGAGATATTCGCCCACCGCCACCGCCACGTCATTGGCCGACTTGACCACGATCGCCCGGATCGCCGAATCGACATCGATGCTCTCGCCGCGCTTGAAGCGCAATTTGGTCGGCGGCTGCCGGGCGGCATTGTCGGAGACCGGAATCTGCGTTTCCTTCGAGACGCGGCCGGACTCCAGCGCCTCGAACAGCAGGTACAGCGTCATCATCTTGGTCAGCGACGCCGGATAGCGTTGCGCCCTCGAACTGACTTCGAACAGCGTCTTGCCACTGCCGGCATCGACGACGATGGCCGCATATTTCTCCTGCGGCGCCGGCACCGCCAGCACGCTGTCGGGCGGTGCGGTGGTGCTGCAGCCGGCCACGAAGACAAGCAGCAGGAGGGCTGCGAGAAATTTCTGGGCGGGGGAGGGGAAATGGAAATTTGGCAAGTCAAGTCCGGCGTTGCTGAGAGGGCCGGAACCTAGCCTAACCCATTTTGTTCGTCCATTTGGTTAACGGCGGAGCTGCCGATGACGCTGCCAATCTCCCCCGCAAGGGGGGAGATCAGATGTCGCTTCGGCTTCGCCAACCATCGGCGCTGAAACGGCAACCTCCCGAAATCGCCTGCTTCCTGTCCTGTTTTGCCTGCGGGGTCGCGGTGCTGCTATAGAGGCGGCAATTGCTTGGGGGATTTGACAATGACCGGTGACATCGGCGCGGCTGCGCCATCTCTTATCAGGGCTTCGCTCAGCCGCACCGGCAAATGGGCCGGCAGCGTCGCTTTCATCGGCGGCGCCGCATCCGACATCCTCAATCCGCTGGCGCCGTTCGCCGCCTATATCGCGCTGGTCGCTTCGGTTGCCGCCGCCGTCATCGCCATTGCCATCGTTCTGCGGCTGGTGCTGGCCGCCAAGGCGCTGCCGGCGCTGATCTTTGCCACCAGCGCTGCCGCCGTCGCCGGCGGCGTCTATGGCCTGCAGCAGCAGTCCAATTCGCAGAACGGTGTGATCGCCGGCCTGGTGCCGGCCATCGCCCAGTTGCAGCAGCAGATGGGCATCGTCTCGGCCAGGGTGGCCAGGATCGAGCAAACGGTAACCGAGACGAAGCTGGCGGTCGACCAGGTCAAGCAATCGACCGACGCGGTGGCGAAGAAGACCGAGGAAATTGCGTCGACCCAGCAGCAGCAGGCTGAGCAGGGCGCGCAGACGCAAAAGTCGGTAGAGGCGGTCAAGCAGACGACCGAAACGCTCGCTGCCGGCCAGCAGAAACAGGCCGAGCAGGCGGATAAGCTTCAGGCGACCACCGAGCAGATCGCCGCCTCGATCGACACCATCGCCAAGGGCTTTGCCGCATTGGCCGCGCAGGGCGGGACGATCGCCGAGCCGAAGCGGCCGGACGAATTCTATCACAATGCCCGCGTCTACGAGCTTTCCGGCGACATGCTGAATGCGCGGCGCTCCTATCTCGCTTTCGCCGGTTTCGACGTCGACGCCGTCGATCCCTACACACGCTTCGCCACCCTGCTGCGCGTGCAGGACGGCAAGGCCGGCGCCCGCGAAGTGTTCGGCGCCCTGGCCGACAAGGCCAAGGCGCTGTCGATCAAGCTGGTCCATATCCTGCAGTTCGACGATGCCCAGCGTCTCGACAAGCTCAACGCCTTCATCGCCGCCAATCCGGATTTCGCACCGGCCTATTACCTGCTCGCGCAGGAGTTTTCCGAGGATCGCCTCGGCGTCCAGTCGCTGTCCGACAAGCGCAGCGAGGCCGAGGCGCTGACCAGGTTCGTCTCCTATGAAAAGGAAGGCGGGCTGCTCAAATATTTCGTCGACCAGACGCAGCTCGCCGACTGGCTCGACCGCAGCCGTACCCGCCTGACGGCGCTTGGCGACGTGCTCGACCCAGCACGCTTTGCCCCGACGCTGACGCCGATGCGCTCCAATGCCGGCTGGACGATCTCCATCTCGCTGCCCGAGGCCGCGACCGGCATTTCCTGGCGCATGGGTGTGTCAGGTCCGTTCACCGACACCGGGCTGATGGCGATGAACGACCAGCGCACCGGCAAGCCGATGCCCAATCCGAGCTTCGAATTGCCCGACAGCACCACGGCCACCACCATCGGGGTCAAGTATCTCGATCTCAGGGGCCGCGAGACCGGGCCGTTCAACATAAGTTTCGATCCGGACGCAGCGCTGCAACAGGGCAACAAACAGATCCTCGACCAGTTCTGGACGTCGTGGATCGCCTTCGACGCCAGCGGCAATCATGGCCTGGTCTATTTCTCCCAGATGCTGTCGTTCCGCTGCGGCATCAAGGAGGTGCGCTACAGCTTGAACGGCACGGCGCTCGACAGGGAGATCAAGCTGCCGCCTTGCGACAAGAAGGACCCGTACGCCATTCCTTATGACTACCAGCCTTACTTCAAGGTCGCCGACAACGTGACGTCGATGGCGGTGCAGGTCACCTACACCGACGGCACCAAGTCGCCGGTGCGCGAGTATAAGCGGCAGTAGGCGCCCACCCTCCCCCATGTGGGGAGGGTCGATCCGCGTAGCGGATCGGGGTGGGGGTCCTCGTAGGGCGCTACCCCCACCCCGTCGATCGATCTCCGCTTCGCTCCGATCGCTCGCCGACCCTCCCCACAAGGGGGAGGGTAAAAATCGCCCTGATGCAAAATGCCGGTCGCTGTGCTTGCGCATCCCTCGCGGAGCGGGTTTGTTCGCTGCCATCAGAATCAGCAGGTGCGCGGATGGATACGGTCACGATCAAGGCAAAGGGCATTTCGGTCACGCTCGATCTCACTGTCGGCCATATCGCCGACATAACGGTCGACAGCGATGGCCGCCAGCTGAAGCCGCTGCACCGCGCGCCCTGGATCGATGCCGGCGAGACGCTGCCGCCGGACCTGCCTGAAGGCACGGTGCGGCTGTCGGGCGATTTCCTATGCGCACCGTTTTCGGCCAGCGACATCGAGGCCGCACCGCTGCATGGCTGGCCGGCCAACAGCCCCTGGGATGTCACCGTCAGCGAAGCGACATCCGACGGCTGGCGGGCCGTCTTCCGGTTGCGCCGCACGGTGATGGGCGCGACGGTCGACAAGATCTTCACGCTCCGCAACAGTCATCCCTTTCTCTATCAGGAGCATGTCTTTTCCGGCGGTTCCGGAGCGGTCTCCGCCGCCCACCATCCGATGGCGGCGATGCGCGATGGCGGCCGGCTGGCCTTTTCGCCGAAGCGCTTTGCCGGGACACTGGACGCACCGCTGGAGCCCGATCCGGCCCGCGGCCGCTTCAAGCTTTCCTATCCCGCCCGCTCGACCGATCTGACGCGCTTTCCAGCCACTGGCGGCGGCACGCTCGATCTCACCGACTACCGCATGGAGGATGAGCGCGAGGATTTCATCACCCTGGTCGAAGCCGATCATGACGGTCCGGGCTGGACGGCGCTGGCGCGCCGGGCCGAACAGGATCTGGTGCTGGTGCTGAAGAACCCGGCGGAGCTTCCGGTCACCATGCTGTGGTTCAGCAATGGCGGCCGCGACTACGCGCCGTGGAGCAGCCGCCATCGCGGCGTGCTCGGCATCGAGGACGGCCGCGCCGCCATCGGCCATGCCGCATCGATCGACGACAATTGGCTGAAGCGCGAAGGGGTCGCGACCGCTTTTACCCTCGGCGGCGAAGTCTCCTTCCGCCATGTCATCGGCACGCTGCCGCTGGCGAGCGGCGAGCCGCCGCGCGCTATCGGGACAGCCTCAGGTCACATGCATCTCACCGGAGCCGATGGTTCGACCCGCGATGTCGCATTCGACAGCGATTTCCTGCGGATCGGCCAGCCCGGCTGATTTTCGAACGCTGGCCCTGCCCCTCACCTGCCTGCCGGCATCCTCGACACACGGCACATGGAGCTTGTCCGCCGCACCGCCGCGCCAACCAATCTGCTTGGCGCTGCGGCGGACGCATAGGGGGAGAAGTGTTACCCATCTATCGGCTGCACACCGGCAGGGCGACGAGGGGCAGCGCTGACGTGGCGGATGTCGTGAGATTGCCCAAATCGCGGTTTGAAATTTCCTCAAACTGCCGACAAGATGCAAAGCATAACTGGAAGCGCCCAATGTCCGAAATCGCCCATCTCGCCGCCACCATCTTCAAGCGCGCCGGCAAGGCGAAACGCTTCATCGTCGCCATTGCCGGCCCGCCCGGCGCCGGCAAGTCGACGCTCTCGGCCGGCCTGCATGATCTGTTGCCGGAGGGCGCGGCTGAAGTCGTGCCGATGGACGGCTTCCACTATGATGACATCGTGCTCGACCAGCGCGGCCTGCGGTCAAGAAAGGGCGCGCCGGAGACTTTCGACTTCGCCGGCTTCGAGACGCTGTTGAAGCGCATCCGTTCGGGCGAGCCAGACATCGCCATTCCGGTGTTCGACCGCAGCATGGAATTGTCGCGCGCCGCCGCCTCCATCGTTGCCGCCGAGACCAAGTTCATCCTGGTCGAAGGCAATTACCTCCTGCTGGACGAGGAGCCGTGGTCGCGGCTGGCGCCGCTGTTCGACTTCACCATCTTTGTCGATGTGCCGCGTGCCGAACTCGAGCGCCGCCTTCTGGTGCGCTGGCACGAGCATGGCCGCTCCGACGAAGACGCCCGCGCTTGGATCGCTTCCAACGACATGCCCAACATCGATCGCGTGCTCGGCCGTCGCAGGTCCGCCGACCTGGTTGTTGGCGATCCCGCATAGTTCGCTGGACTTCGGAACGGGAACCTTAAGACTTTCAGGTCGTTATCTCTCATCGGCAATCGTGCCGCCGTGAGGGAACCGTCAGATGGCAACCAAGGCAAAAACACCCGCCAAGAGCAAGACCGCTCAACCCAAAGCCAGGCAGGCAAAGGCCACGCAGGCGAAGGCAGGCGCCGGCCCGGCGATCGCCGAGCGGTCCAAGGACGCAAAGCCGGCTTTCGGCAAAGCGGCGCCAAAGAAGGTAGAACCGGTGGCGACGGCAAAGGTGACGGCGAAAACCGCCAAACCCAAGAAGCCGGCAAGCAGCGGCTCGGTGGCCGGCGGCGCGATGCGCACCGTCAAGGCGACCGCCAATGTCGCCGCTGGTGCGGTGGCGGCGACAGCCAGGGGCGCTGCGTCGCTCGCTGCGTCCGTCATCGGCAAGGGCGGCTCGAAAAGCAAGGCCAAGGCGAAATAGACCCGGCTGCTTCGGCTGGCCGAGGTCAATTCCTGGCGGGAATGGTCAGGCCGCGCTGCACCGCGGGCCGCGCCAGCCCGCGCTCCAGCCATGCCGCGACGGTGGGGAAGTCGTCGAAGCCGACGAGTTCGCGCGCCTCGTAGAAGCCGATCAGATTGCGCACCCAGCCCAGCATCGAAATGTCGGCGATGGTATAGTCGTCGTCCATGATCCAGGTTCGACCCTTCAGCCGCGTCTCCAGCACCCCGATCAGCCGCCGCGATTCATTGCGGTAGCGATCCAGCGGCCGCTTGTCGGCGATCTCGCGTCCGGCGAATTTGTTGAAAAACCCGACCTGTCCGAAAATCGGCCCGATCGCCGCCATCTGGAAGAACACCCATTGGATGGTCTCGTAGCGCCGCGCCGGATCGGCAGGGATCAGCTTGCCGGTCTTGTCGGTGAGGTAGAGCAGGATGGCGCCGGATTCGAACAGGCCGAATGGCCTGCCGCCCGGCCCGTCGGGGTCGATGATCGCAGGTATCTTGCCGTTCGGGTTCAGCGACAGGAATTCCGGCGTCCAGCTCTGGTCCTTGCCGATATCCACCAGATGCGCCTCGTAGGGGAGGCCGAGTTCTTCCAGCGCGATCGAGACTTTCACCCCATTCGGCGTCGTCGCGGAATAGAGCTGCAGGCGGTCGGGGTGGCTGGCCGGCCAGCGCTTGGTGATCGGAAAGGCGGACAGGTCGGTCATCGAAAGCTCCGGTCGGGAATTTGGCGCGGTATCGCGCCGTCTGGCGAGTTGCGAAGGATTATCCTCGGCTTCTTTGCCGATCAACCGGTCGAAGGTGCACACACCGTCTTCGCAGTCATTCAGGGCCAGTCGCTCAGGCCAGTCGCTTGCCGTCAGACCGCCTTGAACGCCACCACGGCATTGGTGCCGCCGAAGGCAAAACCGTTGCTGATCGCCGCGCGCACCTTGCGCTCGCGCGCCACATTCGGCGTGATGTCGAGATCGCAGTCGGGGTCGGCCTGCCGGAAATTGGCCGTCGGCGGCACGATGCCTTCGCGGATCGCCATCACGCAGGCGATCATTTCCAGGCCGCCCGAGGCGCCGAGGCAATGGGCATGCATCGACTTGGTCGACGACACCGACAGCTTATAGGCATGGTCGCCGAAGACGCGCTTGATTGCCGCCGTCTCGATCTGGTCGTTGGCCTTGGTGCCGGTGCCGTGGGCGTTGAGATAGTCGACGTCCTCGGGATTGAGCCCGGCGTCCGCCAGGCAGGCGCGCATCGCCGCCGTCGGTCCCTCGACAGTCGGCGCGACGATATCGGAAGCGTCGGCGGAAAGGCCGGCTCCGGCAAATTCGGCCAGAATGGTCGCGCCGCGCGCCATGGCGTGTTCATACGTTTCCAGCACCGCCATTCCAGCACCTTCGCCGAGCGACAGGCCTTGGCGATCGGCCGAGAACGGCCGGCAGGTATCGGGCGCCAGCACCCGCAGGGCCTCCCAGCCCTTCAGGATGCCCCAAAGCAGCGGCGCGTCGGTGCCGCCGGCGACCATGACATCGGCGCGGCCGAGCCGGATCTGGTCGACCGCCGAGGCAAAGGCGTGATTGGACGAGGAGCAGGCCGAAGTGACGCCGAACACCGGCCCGCGCAGGCCGAGATTCATGCTGACATGGCCGGATGCCGCACTCGGCATCACTTTCGGCACGGTGAAGATGCCGGCCCGGTTCTTGCCGTCTACCAGGATGGCGCGATAGTTCTCCTCGATCGCCTCCCAGCCGCAGACGCCGACGCCGACAACCGCGCCCATCCGGTAGGTGGTTGCTTCAGTCGATGTCAGGCCGGCATGCTGCATGGCTTCGCGCGCGGCAATCGTCGCCAAAAGGCTGAAGCGGTCCATCGACACGGTCTGCTTGTGGCTGATGCCATGGTCGGGCAGCGTCTTGATTTCGCAGCCGACCTTGACCTTCAAATCATGCAAACCGGGATTGCTGATTTGACCGATGGCCGATCGGCCGGCCCGCATTTCGTTCCAGATTGCAGGCGCATTGGCGCCGAGCCCGCATATGCCGCCGATGCCGGTAATGACGACGCGCTTTTGCATTCAGCTCAGGCTTTTTTCGCAATCAGCGCGCGAACAGCCTCAACCATATCGCCGACATTCTTGAGATTGCTCCAGGCATCGACCGTGTTCATCTCGATCTCGATGCCGTACTGCTCCTCGAGATCGAAGATGATCTCGGTCAGTTCCAGGGAATGGATGCCAAGCGCGGTCAATTCCGTATTGGTGGTGATCTCTTCGCCACCGGGCTCCGCATGTGCCCTGATCTTGGCGATGATTTCCGTTGCCAGCTCGTCAGCCATTCGATTCCTTCCCCAATTTTATAACGTCGCGGTGCCGATTGGTTGGCGCCCCTGTTGCCTGGACTGAAATCGCCGTCGCCTTCAAAAACCCGCCAGGCGCAGCATGACCGTTCCAAAGAGGCTCCCTCTATAGAAACGGAAACGCTGTCAAGCAACAAGCTATATCAACAAGCACCATATCGACAAAGCGCCGGGAGTGCTTAACGTTAGCGCCGTGGATACGTTGCAGCATGTCTTGATCCCAGCTCTTCCGGCCCAGCGCGCGGCCGGGGCGGCCCGGCTTGCGTGCGGCGTCAGGGATGGACGCACCCGGCTTTTGCGCCTCTATCAGGACGGCTCGGCCAAAATCCGCATGCCGGCCGTTGCGGCCGATCCGCTCGAAGCCGTGCTCATCAACACCGCCGGCGGTCTGACCGGCGGCGATCGGCTCGGCTGGGAAATCGATGTCGGGCCAGGTGCCTCCGCCTCGATAACCACCCAGGCCTGCGAAAAGATCTATCGTGCCGCTAGCGACCGCGCCGAAGTTCGGGTGAAGCTCAGCGTCGGCGCGGGCGGGCGTATCGCCTGGCTGCCCCAGGAAACCATCGTCTTCGACCGCTCGGCCTTTGCCCGCACGCTCGAGGTCGAGCTTGCCGCAGGCGCCGAGGCATTGCTGCTTGAAGCCACCATATTCGGCCGCCTCGCCATGGGCGAAGAGGCCGCGCACGGCCATTTCCACGACCGTTGGCGTGTCCGCCAGGATGGTGCGCTCGTTCATGCCGAGGATTTCCGCATCGGGCCGGCTATCGCGGCGGCACTTGGCCGCCCGGCGGTCGCCGGCGGCGCCATTGCCGCTGCGACGCTGCTGATGGTCTCGCCGCAGGCCGAAGCCTTGCTCGATCCGGCCCGCGACATCGTCGGCGCCGACGGCGATGCCAGCGCCTGGAGCGTCAAAAAATCTGGCAAGCTTCTTGCGAGGCTGTTTGCCGAGGACGGCTATCAGCTGCGCAAGCGGCTGGTTCCGCTCGTCGAACTGCTCAACGGGCGGGCGGGTCTGCCCAAATTATGGTCACTCTGAGCCAAATACAGGCCAAATCCAGGAAAGCGCATGAACCTGACGCCGCGTGAAAAGGACAAGCTGCTCATCGCCATGGCGGCGATCGTGGCGCGCAAGCGGCTGGAACGCGGCGTCAAGCTCAATCACCCCGAAGCGATCGCGCTGATCACCGATTTCGTCGTCGAGGGCGCCCGCGACGGCCGCCCGGTCGCCGAACTGATGGAGGCCGGCGCCCATGTCATCACCCGCGCGCAGGTGATGGAAGGCATCGCCGAGATGATCCACGACGTGCAGGTCGAGGCGACCTTTCCCGACGGCACCAAGCTGGTGACCGTTCACGAACCGATCAGGTGAGGAGAAAACGATGCTGGAGCTGCGACCGAATTGCGAATGCTGCGACAAGGACCTGCCGCCGGAAGCGGCGGACGCGCTGATCTGCACCTTTGAATGCACCTTCTGCGCTGACTGCGCTGAACATGTGCTGGGCGGCGTCTGCCCGAACTGCGGCGGCAATTTTTCCGCACGCCCGATCCGCCCAGTGGAGAAACTGGTGAAATATCCGGCCTCGACCCAACGCGTGCTCAAGGCCGAGGGCTGCGGCCCGCGCAAGGCTGCGTGATTGTTTTCGTGACTTCGAAGGGAAGACCGATGATCTCTGCTTCAACCAAACGCACCACGCTTGCAGCGATCCTGCTGCTGGCGGCGGCGATGCCCGCCTATGCCCATGTCGGCATCGGCACGACCTCGTCCTTCGCGGCGGGCTTCGCGCATCCGCTGTCCGGCCTCGACCATATGACCGTCATGGTAGCCGTCGGCCTGTGGGCGGCGCTCAAGGGCGGCAAGGCGATCTGGGCCTGGCCGCTGGCCTTTGTCGGCGTCATGCTGGTCGGCGGCGCGCTCGGCATGCTCCACGTGCCGGTGCCTTTCGTCGAACCGGGCATCCTTGCCTCCGTCGTCGCGCTTGGCTTGCTGGTGGCGTTGGCGGTCGATCTGCCGGTCTCGGCCGGAGTCGCCATCATCGGCCTGTTCGCGCTGTTCCATGGCCATGCCCACGGCACCGAAGTGCCGGAAAATGCAGGTGGGCTTGACTATATGGCCGGCTTTGCCGTTGCCACCGCACTTCTCCATGCCATGGGCATCGCTGCCGGCCTTGGCCTCGGCATGCGCTTTCGCGGGCTTGCCCGCGCCGCTGGCGCCGCTTGTGCTGCAGTCGGCGGCGGCCTGGTCTTCGGCGTTTTGTGAGGCTAACGATGATTCCCGGCGAAATCATCACCGCAAGCGGCGACATCGAGCTCAACAAGGGGCTGCCGACGGTGACGCTGAAGGTCGCCAACAGCGGCGACCGGCCGATCCAGGTCGGCAGCCACTACCATTTCTTCGAGACCAATGAGGGGTTGAAATTCGACCGCGACAAAGCGCGCGGCATGCGTCTGGACATTGCCGCCGGCACCGCGATGCGCTTCGAACCGGGACAAGAGCGGGACGTCACGCTGGTGCCGTTCGGAGGAAAACGCGAGGTCTACGGTTTTCAGCAGAAGATCATGGGCAGGCTGTGAGATCGACGGGGTCGGGCGCCCTGAGGTCAGTTCGACGGCCTGGCCGCCGCGTAGATGACGATTCTTGCCGAGCCGTCGAATTCCACCGCAAGGACGTCTTCCGTAAGCACGCGCCGCGAATCGATGGCGTTGAACAGCAAGGCGTTGGCGTCGATCTCCTTGCGCAGTTCCGCAATGTCATCCTGATGCTGTTCGACCTTGCTCTCGACCGCCGGCGGCGGGCCGCCTTCGCTGCGCGCCGCGTCGGTGAGGAAGACGATATCCACAGTATCGAGCTTGGACGTCTTGCGCACGGCGCCGATGTTCTCACGCGTCCGCTCGATCGCGGTGATGATCTTGTTGGTCTGTGGTTCCGTCCGCGCCTCCTCCTGCCGGACATCGGAGCCGACGATCCTGTTGACGGTGTCGGCCCGGTTGACGGCGTCAGCGCTTTCAAGACCTTGCGCGGCTTGCGGGCCGAAAGCTGCGAGAAATGTGCAGGCAGCAAGGCTCTGGAGCCATCTGGTGTCGGCAAAGACAGGCATTGCTCGCTCCTGGTGGACTTTTCTGTGCAACGCCGTTCGGCGCCAAAGGAACGAAACGCCTCCTGTCGGGCGAAGGTTCCCTGTGGGCTGGCGGGCCGGGTGCCGGCCCGCCAAGCGCTTCTTTCAGCTTGCCTTCTTGGTGACAAGGGTCAGCGCGCCATCGGTGGTCATGCTGGCGGCGACCACCTGTGCCGAGGTGAGCCCCTTGGCTTCGAGCGCCGACTTGATCTGCGGCGTCGCGTCGATCGAAGAGCGCAGTTTCTGCAGCCCGGCATCGCCACGCTGGGCGATCACCTGATTGACCTGCGTCTGGGTGGCCTTGGGCAATTCGCTGATATCGACGATGTTGACCTTCTGGATCGCCGGCGCCGCCGGCTGAGCGCTGGGCGCCGCCGGCTTCGGTTGCGGCGTGGGCTGCTGCTGGGCGCCGGCTACGGTTGCGGAGGCCAGCGTGGCGGCGGCTGCAAGAACGATGATTTTGCGCATGTATTTTCCTTTCATCGATTTGGCCAAGGGTTTGGCAAACGGGCGGTTTGGGGTGGCACGGCCACCTCAACGGCCAAATGGGATCAGAAGGTGTCGCCGAGCGGGTCATTGCATGACCATTGGATGGCGACGATGTGGAGTTCGGCTGCGGCCGGACTCTCGTTTGGGGAGCATTGACTGATGGCTAGAATTACCCGCGCCGCCTACGCGCAGATGTATGGCCCGACGGTCGGCGACAGAGTGCGCCTGGCCGATACCGAGCTGTTTATCGAGGTCGAAAAGGACCTCACCGTCCATGGCGAGGAGGTGAAATTCGGCGGCGGCAAGGTCATCCGCGACGGCATGGGCCAGAGCCAGGTGTCGCGCGCCGGCGGCGCGGTCGACACGGTCATCACCAACGCGCTGGTGGTCGATGCCACTGCCGGCATCTTCAAGGCCGATATAGGTCTCAGGGACGGCCGCATCGCGGCGATCGGCAAGGCCGGCAATCCCGACACGCAGGACGGTGTCACCATCATCATCGGCCCCGGTACCGAGATCATCGCCGGCGAGGGCAAGATCCTGACCGCCGGCGGCTTCGACGCGCACATCCACTTCATCTGCCCGCAGCAGATCGACGAAGCGCTGATGTCGGGCATCACCACCATGCTCGGCGGCGGCACCGGCCCGGCGCATGGCACGCTGGCCACCACCTGCACGCCGGGACCCTGGCACATGGCGCGCATGATCCAGTCCTTCGACGCTTTCCCGATGAACATCGGCCTGTCCGGCAAGGGCAATGCCTCGCTGCCGGCGGCGCTCGAGGAAATGGTGCTGGGCGGCGCCTGCTCGCTGAAGCTGCACGAGGACTGGGGCACGACGCCGGCGGCCATCGACTGCTGCCTGTCGGTTGCCGACGATTACGACGTGCAGGTGATGATCCACACCGACACGCTGAACGAATCCGGCTTCGTCGAGAACACCGTCGCCGCCATCAAGGGCCGCACCATCCACGCCTTCCACACCGAGGGTGCCGGCGGCGGCCATGCGCCTGACATCATCAAGGTTTGCGGCCTGCCCAACGTCATCCCGTCCTCGACCAACCCGACCCGGCCCTACACCGTCAACACGCTGGCCGAGCATCTCGACATGCTGATGGTCTGCCATCATCTGTCGCCGTCGATCCCCGAAGACATCGCCTTTGCCGAAAGCCGCATCCGCAAGGAAACCATCGCGGCGGAAGACATTCTGCATGACATCGGCGCCTTCTCGATCATCTCGTCGGACTCGCAGGCAATGGGCCGCGTCGGCGAGGTGGCGATCCGCACCTGGCAGACCGCCGACAAGATGAAGCGCCAGCGCGGGTCATTGCCGCAGGAGACCGGCAACAACGACAATTTCCGCGTCCGCCGCTACATCGCCAAATACACCATCAACCCGGCAATCGCGCATGGCCTTTCCAGGGACATCGGTTCGATCGCGGTCGGCAAGCGCGCCGATCTGGTGCTGTGGAACCCAGCCTTCTTCGGCGTCAAGCCCGACATGGTGCTGATCGGCGGCATGATAGCCGCAGCCCCGATGGGCGACCCAAACGCCTCTATCCCGACACCGCAGCCGATGCACTACCGCCCGATGTTCGGCGCCTATGGCAAGGCCAGGACCAACTCGTCGGTGACCTTCGTTTCGAAGGCGGCGCTGGAGTCCGGCCTGCATGGCAGGCTCGGCGTCGACAAGCAGTTCGTCGCGGTCGAAAATACCCGCGGCGGCATCGGCAAGCACTCGATGATCCTCAACGACGCCACGCCGCATATCGAGGTCGATCCCGAAACCTATGAGGTTCGCGCCGATGGCGAACTCTTGACTTGCGAGCCGGCAACCGTGCTGCCGATGGCGCAGCGGTATTTCCTGTTTTGAGGCGGCGGCACCGACCGGCTCGCAACGGAATTTGCCGGGTCGATCAAATCGCCCCTCGCAATATGCGGCTCAAAGAAACCGCGTAGCAGGTCATGGCCACCGAAATAGCCTCCGCCCACGATATCTTCCCGCATATCCGCATCGTCATGGGCATGGTGATCGGACTTGGCGTCGCTCGCCTGCTGTCGGGGGTGGCGCGCATCGTCCAGCATCCCGGCCAGTACAGGCTCTATCCCGTGCACCTCGGCTGGGTCGCCTCCATGCTGTTGCTGCTGGTGCACTTCTGGTGGTGGGAGTTCGGCCTCTACACCATAGAGGTCTGGACTTTCGGCAAGTACCTGTTCCTGATCTTCTACGCCATCACGCTGTTCCTGCTGTGCGCGCTGCTGTTTCCGGATTCGATGCTCGACTACACCAGCTACGAGGATTTCTTCTATTCACGCCGTGGCTGGTTCTTCGGCCTGCTGGCGACGAGCTATCTGCTCGACGTCGTCGACACGCTGCTGAAGGGTCCCGAGCATTTCGCCCGCTACGGCAATGAATATCTGTTCCGAACGCCGGTTTTCGTGGTGTTGTGCATCGCCGCCATACTGGTGCGTGACCGCCGCTTCCACATCGCCTTCGTCGCCGGCACGCTGATCTATCAGATATCGTTCATCCTGCGGCTCTTCGACACCATCGTCTGAACAGTGGCTATGGTTTAGGGTCGCAGGAAAGAGGGTTCAACCATGTACAAGGCCATCGGATCGCGTGGATCCCGCGTCAGCCGCGTTCTGTGGATGCTCGAGGAACTCGGGCAGCCCTATGAATTCGTCGAGGTCAAATTGCGTTCGCCCGAAGCCTATGCGCTCAACCCGTCGGGCAAGGTGCCGATCCTGATCGATGGCGAACTGACGGTGACTGATTCGGCGGCAATCTGCGTCTATCTCGCCGACAAGCACGCCGACAAAGGCATGGGCGCCAATCCAGGTGTGGCCGGACGCGCCGAAATGGATTCCTGGATGCATTTTGCCCAGTCCGAGTTCGAAGCGCCGCTGTGGAACAAGCTGCGCCACCGCTTCCTGTTGCCGAAGGACGTGCGGGTCGATGTCGGCCCCGCCGCCGCCTACGATTTCGCCTCGGAGGCCAAGGCGCTCGACGGCCGGCTGGGGGATCGGGAGTTTGCGCTGGGCGACCGGTTTTCCGCCGTCGACGTGCTGTTGGGCGACATGGGCGGCTGGGCCCGCGCCGGAAAATTTCCGATCGAATCCGAGCGCGTCAACGCGTATTTCGACCGCGTCCTGGCGCGGCCTGCCCGTGCGAGAGCCCAGGCTAACGGTGGAGCCATGCGATGAAACTCAACCTGAACACCGACTTCACCAAGTTCCCCCGGGCCGTCTCGGTGGTGCCTGCCGGCACTGCCGGAACTACGCCGCCATCCGGCCGTGCCGTCCTGCCCCATGACGAGCGTCATTTGCGCCGCCGCGCCATCGAGCTTGCCGACGGCAGCAAGGTGCTGGTCGACCTGCCCGAACCCGTGACCTTGAACGATGGCGACCGGCTGGTGCTGGAGGATGGCGGCCAGGTCGAGATCACCGCGGCACCCGAAGAGGTCTACGACATCCGCGCCCGCCACGCCGTGCATCTGACCGAACTCGCCTGGCATATCGGCAACCGGCATCTGGCGGCTGCGATTGAGCCCAGCCGCATCCTGATTTTGCGCGACCATGTTATCAAGGCTATGCTGGAAGGGCTGGGCGCCACGGTGCGCGAAGTCTCCGAACCGTTCAAGCCGGTGCGCGGCGCCTATTCCGCCCAAGGTGCGCATGGTCATGATCATGGCCATGCGCATGCGCACGCCGAAGCGCATTCCCATGATGGACGTTCCCACGCACACAGCGAGTCGCATTCGCACAGCCATTCCCATGACGGGCATCATCACGATCATGACTGACCAGCCGTCCGGCATCGCTTTGCTGCGGCTCATGGCGTGGCTGTCGCCGGCCTTTCCGGTCGGCGGCTTTGCCTACAGCCATGGTCTCGAACGCGCCGGGCAAGACGGGCTGGTTGCCGATACCGCCAGCCTCGCCTTCTGGCTGGAGACGCTGGTCGAGATGGGCTCGGGCTGGAACGACGCCGTGCTCTTCGCGGAAAGCTGGCGCCGCGCCCGCGACGGCGGCGACCTCCATGAAGGCGACCTCCATGAAATTGCCGATCTCGCCGAAGCGCTGGCCGGCTCGCGTGAGCGCCACACCGAAACCATGCTGCAAGGCGCCGCCTTCCTGAAAGCGGCAGCGGCGTGGGCGAATCCGGTATTGGGCCGCCTGCCGGCCGAATGCGCCTACTGTGTCGCCGTCGGCGCCGTTGCCGGCGGCAACGGCATCGCGCTTCAGGACGCGATGTCGGCCTTCCTGCAGGCCTTCTTCTCCAACCTCGTCCAGGCGGCGATCCGACTCGGAATCGTCGGCCAGACGGACGCTATGGCCTTGCTCGCCGGCTTCGAGCCGTTGGCGCTGTCGACGGCCGCGCGCGCCGCCGGCTCGACATTGGACGATCTCGGCGGCTGCGCCTTCATCTCCGACATCATGGCGATGAAGCACGAGACGCAGTATTCCAGGCTGTTCCGCTCATGATCGTCCTCGCCTTCGCCCTCTCGGCCGTCCTGCTGCTGATCACCGCGCTGCATGTCTATTGGGGCCTTGGCGGCATCTGGCCGGGCAGGGACGGCGTCTCCTGCGCCCACGCCGTCGTCGGCTTTCGCGGCGTCGACGAGATGCCGACGCCGTTTGCCTGTCTCGCCGTTGCCGCGTGCCTGTGCCTCGCAACCCTGTGGCCGCTGGCGCTGACCGGGGTCTTCGCCACCCCCTTTCCAAGGGAAGGCCTTGCCGCCACAGCGCTGCTCATAGGGCTGGTCTTCCTCGGCCGCGGCATTGCCGGCTTCACGCCGTGGTGGCGCCGTCTTGCGCCGGAACAGCCTTTTGCGCGGCTCGATGTCAGCTTCTATTCGCCGCTCTGCCTGTTGATCGGGCTCAGCTTCGCCATCCTCGCCATCACGGAGTTTTCGGCATGACGGATTTTTCGCTATGACTCAGGCCAACGGTCCCCTGCGCATCGGCATCGGCGGTCCCGTCGGCTCCGGCAAGACGACATTGACGGAAAAGCTCTGCAAGGCGCTGCGCGACGATTTCTCCATCGCCGTCGTCACCAACGACATCTACACCAAGGAAGACGCCATGATGCTGGCTCGCCTGCAGGCGCTGCCTGAGGACCGCATCGTCGGCGTGGAGACCGGCGGCTGCCCGCACACCGCCATCCGTGAGGACGCCTCGATCAATTTGCAGGCGATCGCCGGGCTGAACAGGAAATTCCCCGATCTCGACATCGTCTTCATCGAATCCGGCGGCGACAATCTTGCCGCCACCTTCTCGCCGGACCTTGCCGACCTGACCCTCTATGTCATCTCGGTTTGCCAGGGCGAGGAAATCCCCAGGAAGGGCGGGCCGGCGATCACCCGTTCCGATTTCCTGGTCATCAACAAGAGCGATCTGGCGCCCTATGTAAACGTCAACCTCGATGTCATGGAGAGCGACGCCGCCCGAATGCGGGGCAAGCGCCCGTTCGGCTTCACCGATCTATCGCGCGGCAAGGGACTGCAGGAAGTCATCGACTTCATCGTCGAACATGGCGGGCTGCAGTCGGCCCGCTCGGCGGCCTGACCCAGTACTTACCGGTTGCTGGTCGGCATTGGGCGCGGCATTCTCGGGGAAATGGAGGATTTTTTGATGAGCATCGCCCGTTTGCAGAAAGAGCCGCTGACCAACCTGCCCTATTATGAGGAGCGCGTCGACCTTGCCGCCGCCTTCCGCTGGACGGCGCGGCTCAACATGCATGAAGCCGTGGCCAACCACTTCTCGCTGTCGGTCAACGAGGCCGGCAGCAAATTCCTGATGAACCCCAACCAGGTGCATTTCTCGCGCATCAAGGCGAGCGACCTTTTGCTGATCGACGCCAACGATCCCGAGACATTGTCCGGCCCGAATGCGCCCGACCCGACCGCCTGGGGTCTGCACGGCGCCATTCACCGCAACGTGCCGCATGCGCGCTGCGCCATGCATGTGCATTCCATTCATGCCACTGTGCTTGCATCGCTGGCCGACTCGACTCTGCCGCCGATCGACCAGAACTCGGCCATGTTCTTCAACCGCCACGTCGTCGATGCCCACTATGGCGGGCTGGCCTTCGAGGAGGAAGGCGAGCGCTGCTCGCAACTGCTCACCGACCCTAAGGTCAAGGTGATGGTGATGGGCAATCACGGGGTCATGGTCATCGGCGACACCGTTGCCGACGCCTTCAACCGCATGTTCTATTTCGAGCGTGCCGCCGAGACCTACATCAAGGCGCTGTGGACCGGCCGTCCGCTGCGCACGCTCTCCGACGCCATTGCCGAAAAGACCGCCAGCGAAATGGACGACTATCCCGGCCAGGCGGAGCGTCACCTTGCCGAGCTGAAGGCGATCCTCGACGAGGAGGAGCCGGTGTACCGCAGCTGAATGAGTTCACCCTTCTCCCCGTTCACGGGGAGAAGGTCCCGGCAGGGGGATGAGGGGCAGCGCCGACGTTCATAGGCTCACTCAGAGTCCCAACTGAGCCCGCAACTCTTCCGCACTGTTGATCACGACAGCGCCCTTCGGTCCTGCCATCGGCGCTTCCGGCCAGAAGATCGTCCGCATCCCCGCGGCCAGGCCTGATGTGGCGCCGGTAACGCTGTCGTCGACGGCCACCGCGTCTGAAGGATCGACGCCGGCCAGCCACGCGGCGCGCAGGAACGGTTCGGGATGCGGCTTGCCTTCGCGCACGTCGTTTCGGCTGATCGTGCGCATGCCGGGATAGATCAGGCCGACGGCGCTCAGATTTGCATCGACGATCACCCGGTCGGAATTGGACACCACCGCCTGCTGCACGCCGAGCGCGCGCAACTCGTTGAACACTTCGATCGCGCCGGGGCGCGGCTTCAGCGTCTCGGCCATCGGCATGTAGTGATCGTATTTGCGCACGATCCAGTCGTCGAAGGGCAGGTCGAGGCCGAACTCGCTGCGCAGCATCTCGTAGACCGGTGCGGCGGCGACGCCCAGCACCCGCTCATGCAGGTCGGCCGGCGGCGTGATACCGACGCTGCGCAGCGCCGCCACCAAGGCCGCCTCGTGCAGCGGCTCGCTGTCGACCAGCGTGCCGTCCATATCCCAGAAAACCGCTTTCGGCGTCATGCGAGGCTCCTTTGCCGATCCCCTTAAAGCGTTTGTATCAGGAGATAAACCGCCGAGCCCGTCCGCTGGCGATTTTCGCTGGGTTGGTTGCCGCGCGGCGGCCGGATCGAAGCAGCAAGCAATTGTCTTCCCGATTGAACAATTGCGCGCCGACACATTCCCTGCAAGACTACGACGCTTCGCCCGAGGGCGCGCAAAGGGGCAGGGCTGGAGGCACATTTTGAATTCGCGGCAAGATGGCGGCAGCAGCAGGCTGGACGAGGCAGCGCGCGCCGGCTGGCTTTATTATGTTGCCGGCAACACCCAGGACCAGATCGCCGCCACGCTCGGCATTTCCCGGCAGACGGCGCAGCGGCTGGTGTCGCTGGCGGTGTCGGAGGGGCTGATCAAGGTTCGCGTCGATCACCCGATCGCCAATTGCCTTGATCTCGCAGCTAGACTGAAGTCACGCTTCGCGCTCGACCTCGTCGAAGTGGTGCCGAGCGATCCAACCTCATCCTCGACCACGATCGGCATTGCCGAGGCGGCCGCGGCCGAGATCGAGCGGCGGCTGCGGTCACCGACGCCCATCGTCTTGGCCATCGGCACCGGCCGCACGCTGAAGGCGGCGATCGAGCAATTGCCGCCGATGGAATGCTCGCAGCACAAGGTTGTGTCCTTGACCGGCAACATCTCGCCCGACGGTTCGGCCGCCTTCTACAACGTCATCTTCACCATGGCCGACCGGGTCAAGGCCCGCTCGTTCCCGATGCCGCTGCCGGTCATCGCCTCGTCGCCGGAAGAGCGCGAGATGCTGCTTGCCCAGCCGATGATCCAACCGACGCTGGCGCTGGCCGCGGAAGCCGACGTCACCTTTGTCGGCATCGGCGATCTCGGCCCGAAGGCGCCGCTCTACGAGGACGGTTTTATCTCGGAAAGCGAGCTGAAGGCTTTGCAAAAGGCTGGCGGCGTCGCCGAGATCGTCGGCTGGGTGTTCGACCGGGAAGGCCGCATGATCGAGGGCATCACCAACGACCGGGTATCGTCGGCAGCCTTGCCGTCACGCGAAAAGTCGCTGGTCATTGCACTCGCCATGGGCGAACGCAAATTGCCGGGCATCCTGGCCGCGGTGAACCGCCGGCTGGTCAATGGCCTCATCACCGACGAGCGGACCGCCACGGCCCTACTCGACGGCGCCTGATCTGGTGATAAAATCGGCACTGCTATTTGTGCCGTCCGCAAACATCATTTCCATCGAGGAAACCCATGTCGCGCTGCAGATGCGGCGACAACTCCCGGACGTCGACGTAGCCGCGTCGGCGGTGCACAAGCAGGGAAAATTCATGCACCAGCAGGGAAAACCAGCTCTGCGCCGGGGTCGAATGGAGCTTTTGCTGTACCGTGGTCATGATCTTCAGCCTCCGCTATGCTTGAACTTGATTGATCGTTGACACCAGATATCGGCCTGATTGCCTCTTGCCGCCAATCAAACGTCGATCACGACCCATAAGGAGGGCTTATGCCCGATCTCAAGGCACCACAGCTCGCCCAGTTGCCGCCGCTGCAGGCCATCAGGGTGTTCGAAGCCGTCGCGCGGCATCTCTCCTTCACCAAGGCCGCGCAGGAACTCGGCATGACGCAGGCCGCCGCCAGTTATCAGATCAAGCTTCTGGAAGAGCGCATCGGTTCGCCGCTGTTCCTGCGCCAGCCGCGACAGATTGTGCTGACGGAACCCGGCCAGCGCCTGGCGCCCGCCGTCAGCGAGGCGTTCAGCCTGCTCTCAAGCGCCTATTCCGCCGCGCGTGGGGGCGCCGATGGTGTGCTGTGTGTCTCGACGCTGCTGACCTTCGCCTCGAACTGGCTGGCGCAGCATCTCGGCTCCTTCCAGGTCGCGCATCCGTCGCTGGCGGTGCGCGTCGATACCTCGAACAGGGTGATCGATTTTGCCCGCGAGGACATGGACATCGCTATCCGCTCCGGCAGCGGCAAGTGGCCTGGAGTGGAGACCCATCTTTTGTTCAAGGCCGATTTCACCCCGGTGCTGAGCCCGGCACTCGCTGCCACCATAGGTGGCGTCCACGAACCCGCCGACCTGTTCAAGCTGCCCATTCTCGATCCCGGCGACATCTGGTGGCGGGAATGGTTCGCCCTTGCCGGCGTCCCGGCGGACGAACTTGCCAGGCGCACCGGCACCAGCATGGGCGCGCAGGCCTATGAGGCGAACGCGGCCATCGCCGGCCATGGTGTGGCGATCCTGACCACCGCATTGTTCAAGACCGAGCTCGCCGCCGGCCGCCTGATCCAGCCCTTCGACCTAGTCGGCGACGACGGCCACGCCTATTGGCTGGTCTACCCGACGGCGCGTCGCAACGTGCCGAAGATAAAAGCCTTCCGGGACTGGATCCTGGCCGAGATCGCCTGCGCCTGAGGGCGAGCGACTCGCGGATTGATTTCCGAGATGCAAAGCGAGCCATGGATCCGCGACGAATGCTCGCTTTCGCGGACAAACAGCTGCGATCGGGCCACCCGGTTAACCAAGCTTGACAAAAACGCTGTCGATATCACTCGCCCGGCATAGGCTTGTGCTTGTGACGACCCAATTGAGCAGGATCAATCGTCTGCAGATTGAAACAGGGTCGATCAGCCGGCTGATGAAAGTCTATCGCGTCGAAGAAATCGAAAACAACACCGTGCGCACGACGCAGGTGATCGAAGCATTTACGCCGTTTCAAGCTGCCGTGAAGGCAATCGGCCGGGAAGTTAGGCTGCGCAAGGACGAGCCCAGCTGGATCCAGGTGACGGAAGTGCTGACCAGAGCCAAGCAAACACGCGACGGCAGGGTTTTCGAATATTCCGTCGGAAGCTACCCGTCCCACGGCTGACGGGCTGGGCCCCATCGCTCCCTTGGCGCCATGATTGGGTTGCGATGGGTCGGCATCTACCCGCTCTCACATCCCGTGCAAACAGCTTCCCAAATCCGTTCAATATCCTCTACGCGCGCAACGCCGCGCTCCGCCTTGCGTGCTGCGCTGCAGCATCGAATCTGGCTTGACATAATTTATGCCAAGTGAGTAATTGCCCATTACCAAGGCAAATGCTCATCTTGGTTCATGGGAGGAATTTGATGAAACTGCGCACGCTCACCCTGGGCTTGTTGTCGGCCAGCGCTTTCGCTTTTGCCGCACACGCCGAATCCATCACCATCGCCACGGTCAACAATGGCGACATGGTCCGCATGCAAAAGCTGACGGACGACTTCACCAAGGCGAACCCCGACATCCAGCTGAACTGGGTCACGCTCGAAGAGAACGTGCTGCGCGAGCGCGTCACCACCGACATCGCAACCAAGGGCGGCCAGTATGACGTGATGACGATCGGCACCTACGAGGTTCCGATCTGGGCCAAGCAGAGCTGGCTGTTGCCGCTCGACAAGCTCGGCGACGACTATGACGCCAAGGACATCATCCCGGCCATCGCCGGCGGCCTCTCGGTCGACGGCAAGCTCTATGCCGCGCCCTTCTACGGCGAAAGCTCCTTCGTCATGTACCGCAAGGACCTGATCGAGAAGGCCGGGCTGACCATGCCCGATGCCCCGACGTGGGACTTCATCAAGCAGGCCGCCGACAAGATGACCGACCGCGCCAATGGCGTGAACGGCGTATGCCTGCGCGGCAAGGCCGGCTGGGGCGAGAACACGGCGTTCCTGACGGCCATGTCCAACTCGTTTGGCGCCCGCTGGTTCGACGAGAACTGGAAGCCGCAGTTCGACCAACCGGAATGGAAGAACACACTGCAGTTCTATGTCGACCTGATGAAGGCCGACGGTCCGGAAGGCGCTTCGTCCAACGGCTTCAACGAGAATCTGGCTCTGTTCCAGCAAGGCAAGTGCGGCATGTGGATCGACGCCACCGTGGCGGCGTCCTTCGTCTCGGATCCGAAGGCCTCGAAGGTGGCCGACAAGGTCGGTTATGCTTTGGCGCCGGACAATGGCCTCGGCAAGCGCGCCAACTGGCTCTGGGCATGGTCGCTGGCGATCCCCGCAGGCACGCAGAAGGCGGAATCCGCCCAGAAGTTCGTCTCATGGGCGACCAGCAAGCACTATGCCGAACTGGTCGCTTCCAAGGAAGGCTGGGCCAACGTTCCTCCGGGAACGCGTTCCTCGCTCTACGCCAATCCCGAGTACCAGAAGGCGGCCCCGTTCGCCAAGATGACGCTGGACTCGATCAATGCCGCCGATCCGGCGCATCCGACGGTCAAGCCGGTGCCCTATGTCGGTGTGCAGTTCGTCGCCATTCCTGAGTTCCAGGGCCTCGGCACAACCGTTGGCCAGCTGTTCTCGGCGGCGCTCGCCGGCCAGACCAGCGTAGACGACGCGCTCAAGCAGGCGCAGGACGCCGCCACGGCGACCATGACCGAAGGCGGTTATATCAAGTAAGGCTCCTCCCGGTGCCGAATGCCGGTCGCCTCCTTGGCCGGCAACGGCCGCCCGAATCCCAGTTCGGGCGGCCCCTTTCACACACCTGAAAATTTGGCTGACCTTGAAGGGTGACCGTCATGGCTACTCAGCAGACCCGTTCGCTTGCCCGCTTTATGTTGGCGCCATCCGTGGTGCTGCTGTTCGTCTGGATGATCGTGCCGCTGGCACTCACGATCTGGTTCTCCTTCCAGCAGTACAATCCGCTCAATCCGATCCGCGACGGGTTTGTCTGGTTCTCGAATTACTCGCTGTTCTATTCCAACCCGGCATTCCTGCAGTCGATCCTCAACACGCTGGTCCTGGTGGGCAGCGTGCTGCTGATCACCGTCATCGGCGGCATCATGCTGGCGCTGTTGATCGATCAGCCGATGTGGGGACAGGGGATCGTCCGCATCCTCGTCATCTCTCCGTTCTTCGTCATGCCGCCGGTGGCTGCACTTGTCTGGAAGAACATGATCATGCACCCGCAATACGGCGTCTTTGCCGACATTGCGCGCTTCTTCGGGGCTCAACCGATCGACTGGTTCGGGCAGCATCCGATGCTTGCCATCATCATCATCGTCGCCTGGCAATGGCTGCCCTTCGCAACGCTGATCCTGCTGACCGCATTGCAGTCGCTCGACGGCGAGCAGAAGGAAGCCGCCGAGATGGACGGCGCCGGCTTCGTCAGCCGCTTCATCTATCTGACGCTGCCGCACATGTCGCGCGCCATCACCGTCGTCATCCTGATCCAGACCATCTTCCTGCTGTCGGTCTATGCCGAAATCCTGGTCACCACCAATGGCGGACCCGGCTATGCCTCCACCAACCTGCCCTTCCTCGTCTACCAGAAGGCATTGCTGGAGTTCAAAATCGGCCAGGCATCGGCCGGCGGTGTCATCGCCGTCATTCTCGCCAACATCGTCGCCTTCTTCGCCATGCGCGCGGTCGGCAAGAACCTGGACAAGTAAGGGAGGATACGATGGCACGTGCAGTCACCACCCAACACAAGGTCATTGCGACAGGCGCCGCCTGGATCGTCGCGCTGCTGATCTTCTTCCCGATCCTCTACACGATCATCACCTCGTTCAAGTCGGAGCAGGAGGCCATCCAGGGCTTCGCGCTGATCCCGTCGGGGACGTTCGAGAGCTATACCGAGGTCCAGGCGCAGAGCGGCTACTTCAAGTTCTTCTTCAACTCGGTGCTGCTCTCGGTCGGCTCGACCATCCTGGCCCTGATCGTCGCGGTTCCGGCCGCCTGGTCGATGGCCTTCTCGCCGGGCAAGTGGACCAAGGACATCCTGATGTGGATGCTCTCGACCAAGATGATGCCGGCGGTTGCCGTGCTTTTCCCGATCTACCTCATCTTCCGCGATGCCGGACTGCTCGACAGCCGCATCGGCCTGATGATCATGCTGATGCTGATCAACCTGCCGATCGTGATCTGGATGCTCTACACCTACTTCCGCGAAATCCCCGGCGAGATCCTGGAAGCGGCACGCATGGACGGCGCCACCCTGTGGGGCGAGATCGTCTATGTGCTGACCCCCATGGCCGTGCCGGGCATCGCCTCGACCATGCTGCTCAACATCATCCTGGCGTGGAACGAAGCGTTCTGGACCATCCGCCTGACCACCACCGAGGCGGCGCCGCTGACGGCCTTCATCAGTTCGTTCTCAAGCCCGCAAGGCCTGTTCTGGGCCAAGCTTTCGGCGGCATCGACGCTGGCCATCGCGCCCATCCTGATCATGGGCTGGTTCAGCCAGAAGCAGCTGGTGCGCGGCCTGACCTTCGGTGCGGTAAAATAACGGACGTTGCCTGAAGCAATCCGGCCAAATAACCCCTCGGGGAGGAAACCATGGGAAACATCACGCTCAAGAACGTCTCCAAGCATTTCGGATCGACGGTCATCATTCCAGGCCTCGACCTCGTCATCGAGAATGGCGAGTTCGTCGTCTTCGTCGGGCCGTCGGGTTGCGGCAAGTCCACGTTGCTGCGCCTCATTGCCGGGCTCGAGGACACCAGCGGGGGCACCATCAACATCGATGGCCGTGACGTCACCGGCGAGGCGCCGGCCAAGCGCAAGCTGGCCATGGTGTTCCAGTCCTATGCGCTCTATCCGCATATGACGGTGGCCAAGAACATCGGCTTCCCGCTGAAGATGGCGGGCGAGGATGTGGCGACGATCGACAAGAAGGTGAAGGACGCGGCCCGGGTCCTCAACCTCACCAACTATCTCGAACGCCGGCCCGGCCAGCTCTCCGGCGGCCAGCGGCAACGCGTCGCCATCGGCCGCGCCATCGTGCGCCAGCCCTCGGCATTCCTGTTCGACGAGCCGCTGTCCAACCTCGATGCTGCACTGCGCGGCACCATGCGGCTCGAAATCAGCGAGCTGCACCATCAGCTCAAGACGACGATGGTCTACGTCACCCACGACCAGATCGAAGCTATGACCATGGCCGACAAGATCGTCGTGCTCAACGCCGGCAACATCGAACAGGTCGGCTCGCCGATGGAACTCTACAAGTCGCCGAAGAACCTGTTCGTGGCGGGCTTCATCGGTTCGCCGAAAATGAACCTGATCGAAGGTGCGCCGGCGGCCAAATACAACGCCAAGACCATCGGCATTCGTCCTGAGCATATGGGGATATCGACCACCGCGGGTGACTGGAAAGCCCTTGTCGGCGTCGCCGAGCATCTGGGCTCCGACACCTTCCTGCATGTCCAGGCCGACGGCGTCGGTCCGCTGACGGTACGCGCCGATGGCGAACTGGCCGTACGCCACGGCGACACCATCTATTTGACGCCGGACAAGGTCCGCATGCATCGCTTCGGCCCCGACGGAAAGGCGCTGACGCAGTGAGACTGAAAGGCAAATCGGCGCTGATCACCGGATCCGCGCGCGGCATCGGCAGGGCTTTTGCCGAAGCCTATACGCGCGAGGGTGCCACGGTGGCCATTGCCGACATCAATCTGGCGGCTGCCGAAAACACGGCCGCCGAGATTGGCGCCAACGCCTATCCGGTCAGGCTCGACGTCAGCGACCTTGCTTCGATCCAGGCGTCGGTCAAGGCGGTCGAAACAAAGACCGGCGGCCTCGACATACTGATCAACAATGCTGCCTTGTTCGACCTGGCGCCGATCGTCGAGATCACCGAAGCGAGCTATGACAAATTGTTCTCCGTCAACGTCGCCGGCACTTTGTTCATGCTGCAGGCAGCGGCGCGTTCGATGATCGCAAGGGGCAAGGGCGGCAAGATCATCAACATCGCCAGCCAGGCAGGACGGCGCGGCGAGCCGCTGGTCGCCGTCTATTGCGCCACCAAGGCCGCGGTGATTTCGCTGACCCAGTCCGCCGGGCTCGACCTGATCAAGCACCGCATCAACGTCAATGGCATCGCGCCCGGCGTCGTCGACAGCGATATGTGGGATGAGGTCGATGCGCTGTTTGCCAAATATGAGAACCGGCCGAAGGGCGAGAAGAAGCGGCTGGTCGGCGAGGGCGTGCCCTATGGCCGCATGGGCAAGCCGGAGGACCTGACCGGCATGGCGGTCTTCCTGGCCAGCGACGACGCCGAATACATCGTCGCCCAGACCTACAATGTCGATGGCGGCCAATGGATGAGTTGATGGGCCGGGATCACGAAGGCCGCAGCCCGGCCAAAAGGGTAGAAAAATGACCGTGAAACTCTCCTCCTCGATCCTCTCGGAACTCCCCGCCAAGGTCGCCGGTCCCAGATATGATCGCTCCAGGCTCAAACCCGGTATCGTCCATTTCGGCGTCGGCAATTTCCATCGGTCGCATCAGGCGGTCTACCTCGACGATCTCTTCAATGCAGGCATCGGCCATGACTGGGCGCTGGTCGGCGCCGGGGTCTTCGAGGGCGAAAAAATCGGTCGTTCCAAGCTGCAGGAGCAGGACTGGCTGACCACCGTGGTCGAGCAGGATTCCGACCATATGAGCGCCCGCGTCACCGGCGTCATGATCGATTTCCTGACGCCCGGCGATGCGGATGCGATCATCGACCAGCTCGCCGATCCGGCGATCAAGATCGTCTCGCTGACCATCACCGAAGGCGGGTATTTCATCGATCCGGCCTCGGGAAAGTTCAACCCGACCCATCCTGATATCGTTGCCGACGCGCAGGCAGGTACGACGCCGAAGACGGTGTTCGGCCTCATCCTGGCCGGGCTGATGCGCCGCCGGGCCGACGGCATCGTGCCGTTCACCGTCATGTCCTGCGACAACATCCCTCACAATGGCCATGTCACCTCGGATGGCGTCATCGGCCTCGCCCGGCTGATCGACGAGGATCTGGCAAACTGGGTCAGCGACAATGTCGCCTTTCCCAACGGCATGGTCGACCGCATCACCCCCGCCACCTCCGACCGCGAGCGCGGCATTCTCGCCACCGAGTTCGGCCTCGAGGACAACTGGCCGGTGTTCTGCGAGCCGTTCAAGCAATGGGTGCTGGAAGACCGTTTCACCGACGGCCGCCCGCCGCTGGAAAAGGTCGGTGTGCAATTCGTGAGGGATGTCGCGCCCTATGAGCTGATGAAGATCCGCATCCTCAATGGCGGTCATGCCACGATCGCTTATCCCGCAGGGTTGATGGACATCCATTTCGTCCATGAGGCGATGCAGGAGCCGCTGGTGCGCGGCTTCCTCGCCAAGCTCGAGCATGACGAGATCATCCCGACCGTGCCGCCGGTGCCGGACACCGTGCTGGAGGATTATTACCAGCTCATCGAGCACCGCTTTTCCAACCCGAAGATCGGCGACACCATCCGCCGGCTTTGCCTCGACGGTTCCAACCGGCAGCCGAAATTCATCATCCCGACCATCGCCGACCGGCTGAAAGCCGGGAAGAGCGTTGCGGGTCTCGCGCTGGAATCGGCGCTGTGGTGCCGCTATTGCTTCGGCACCACCGACAGCGGCGCCGACATCGAAGCCAACGATCCCAGCTGGGACCGGCTGCAGGCAACCGCCAAGGCGGCGAAGGATGCGCCCGGCGCCTGGCTTGCGATGGAGGACATCTATGGCGATGTCGGCCGCTCGGCGGCGTTCGCCGAGGCCTTTGCCCATGCGCTCAACGTCTTGTGGGCGAATGGCACGCGCGCGACGCTGACGCGCTACATCTCCGGCAAGCTCTGACGCCAGCCGCAATGACGCCCGAACTGGTCATCTTCGACTGTGACGGCGTGCTGGTCGACAGCGAGGCGCTGTCGGTTTCGGCTCTGCTCGGCATGATCTCTGCCGCCGGGGGCTCGGTCAGCGAGGATGCGGCCTACGAGCATTTCCTCGGCAAGAGCATGAAGAGCGTGCGCGAGATACTTCTTCGCGATTTCACCATCGACATCACCGACGTGCACCTGACCGATATGCGCGTCGAGCTGATGCGCAAATTCCGCGAGGAGCTGAAGCCGATTCCCGGCATCAGCGACATCCTGCCGAGGCTGGGCGTGCCCTGCTGCGTCGCTTCCTCCGGCACGCTCGACCGCATTCGCTATGCGCTCGACGTTACCGGCCTGCTCGGCCTGCTCGAGCCCCATCTGTTCAGCGCTGCCATGGTCGCGCGCGGCAAGCCGGCGCCGGATCTTTTTCTCCATGCCGCCGCTGCTATGCGCGCGCATCCCGGTAATTGCATCGTAATCGAGGACAGCCCTGCCGGCATCGCGGCGGCGCATGCGGCCGGTATGCGCGTCTTTGCTTTCACCGGCGGTTCGCACGCCGGCAACCCGGCCTTGAAAGCGCGGCTTGCGTCGAGTGAACCGGACTTTATATTCGCGGACATGCTGCAATTGCCCGATCTGATTGCAGGCTAGAGCATGATGCCGAAAAGTGTGAAGCGGTTTTCGGACGACATCATGCTCTACTTCTTTGATTTAGAGACGGATTCAGATTTCAGGTCGAACAGACCTGAAATCATCCGGCTCTAGGGAGCGAGAGTAAAAGCATCTTGACGAAAAGCTTCGTTTGCGCGGTCGATGTCGGCACCGGGAGCGCCCGCGCGGGCATTCTCGACACGTCAGGCACCTTGCTCGGCCGCGCCGAGCATCCGATCGTCATGAACCAGCCGCAGGCCGATCACGCCGAGCACAATTCGCAGGATATCTGGTCGGCTGTGTGCATCGCGGTGCGTGCCGCGCGCGAAAAGGCCGGTGTGTCAGCCGACGATATTGTCGGCATGTCGTTCGACGCCACCTGCTCGCTGGTGGTGCTGGACAGGAATGCCGGCCAGCTCAGCGTCTCGGTGACGGGCGAACGGCGCTGGGACACCATCGTCTGGCTCGACCATCGCGCCATCGCCGAGGCAGATGAATGCACCGATAGCGGCCACGCCGTACTCGACTATATCGGTGGCGTCATGTCGCCGGAAATGGCGACGCCGAAGCTGATGTGGCTGAAGCGCAATCTGCCGGGAACTTGGCATGAAGCCGGCTACCTATTCGACCTCACCGATTTCCTGACCTGGAAGGCGACCGGGTCGCTGGCGCGCTCGCAATGCACGCTGACCGCCAAATGGACCTATCTGGCGCATGAGGAAACCGGCTGGCGCCGTGACTTCTTCGACAGGGTCGGGCTTGGCGATCTGTTCGAACACGGCAGCCTGCCGGAGAAGGCAAGTGCTGTCGGCGCAGACATCGGCACGCTCACCCCTGAAGCGGCGGCGGAGTTGGGCTTGAGCGAAAACTGTCGGGTCGGCGCCGGCGTCATCGATGCCTATGCCGGCGCGCTTGGCGTGCTCGGCGGCTTTGCTGGCGACGAGCAGAATATCGGCCGCCATCTGGCATTGATCGCCGGCACCTCGTCCTGCGTCATGGCGATGTCGCCCGACCCGCAGCCTTTCGCCGGCGTCTGGGGTCCATACTATGGCGCCGCACTGCCAAAACTCTGGCTGTCGGAAGGCGGCCAGTCGGCGACCGGTGCGCTGCTCGACCATATCATCCGCTGGCACGGCGCCGGCGGCGAGCCGGACGCGGCCATGCATGCAAAAATCGCCAGGCGCGTCGCCGAACTGCGCAGCACCGAAGGTGACAAGCTGGCGGCAAGGCTGCATGTGCTGCCGGATTTCCATGGCAACCGCTCGCCGCTTGCCGATCCGCATGCGGTCGGTGTGGTCAGCGGGCTGACGCTGGATTCCTCCTTCGACAGTCTGTGCAAGCTGTATTGGCGCACCGCCGTCGGCATCGCGCTCGGCGTGCGCCATGTGCTGGAGGCGCTGAACGAGAACGGCTATCTCATAGACACGCTGCATGTCACCGGCGGCCACACCAAGAACCCGTTGCTGATGGAGCTCTATGCCGACGCCACCGGCTGCGCGGTGATCGAGCCGCTGGCCGACGAAGCCGTTCTGCTCGGCACCGGCATGGTCGCCGCCACTGCCGCTGGCCTGTTCCCGGACCTGAATGCCGCCTGCGTCGCCATGCAGCAAGGCGGCAGGGCGCGCACCTCGAACCCGACCGCGTCAGGCCGCTTCGACCGCGACTACAGGATCTTCCTCGAAATGCACCGCCAGCGGCAGGCGCTCGACGCGATCGGCTAGAGCAATTCCAGGAAAAGTGTGAAACGGTTTTCCGTCCGGAATTGCGTACAGATTTAGGCTTCTCGCCGGCGCAAGGATGCGCCGGTCGCCGCGTCGAACAGATGCACGCTCTCCTCCTCGAACGTATAGCGCACAGGCGCGCGCAACGCCGGGCATTCGCGGGCCGATACCAACGCGCCGACCTCCTTGCCGCCGCAGGCGAACGTCACCAGCGCGTCATTGCCATGGAACTCGATGAGGTCGGCGGTGCCTTGCAGAAGATTGATGCTCTGAGCGCCGGCGGTCTTCAGGTCCGGCGGTCGGATTCCAAGCACGGCGCGCTGGACGCCGCGTAGATCGAAGCCCGAGCCTTCTATGGAGAAGCTCGAGCCGCCGCCTGTCAGCGTCCAGCGTTCGTCCTTCCGCCCGACGGCCACGTCGATGAAATTCATGTTCGGCGTACCGATGAAGCCGGCGACGAACAGATTGCCCGGCTGGCGATAGATCCCCGCAGGCGAGCCGATCTGTTCGATAACGCCATCCCTGAGCAGCACGATCCGGTCGGCCAGCGTCATCGCTTCCAACTGATCGTGGGTGACATAGACGGTGGTGGTCTTCAGCGACTGATGCAGCCGGGCGATCTCGACCCGCATGTGGTTGCGCAGCTTGGCATCTAGATTGGACAGCGGCTCGTCGAACAGGAACACTTTCGGCGTCTTGATCATGGCGCGCGCAATCGCCACGCGCTGCTGCTGGCCGCCGGAAAGTTCGGTCGGCTTGCGGGCGAGGTAAGGTTCGAGGCCGAGCGTCGTTGCCACCGCCTCGACCCGCTTCCGGATCTCGGCCGGGGGCACTTTCTGTCGCTTGAGCCCAAAGGCGATGTTGTCGAAGATCGTCATATGCGGGTAGAGCGCATAGTTCTGGAAAACCATGGCAATGCCGCGCTCGCCGGGCTCGAGATCGTTGACCACTTTGCCGCCGATCGACACTTCCCCGCCGCTGATATCCTCCAGTCCGGCCAGCATCCTGAGCAAGGTCGACTTGCCGCAGCCGGACGGGCCGAGGAATACGACGAATTCGTGCTCCTCGATCGAGAGATTGAGGTCGCGGATGACGGTGGTGGCGCCGTAAGCCTTGTCGACATGGGAGCAAACGATCGCGGACATGGTCAGCCCTTCTCGCCGGTAAGAAGGATTTGCAGCTTGACGTCTTGCGGCTTGCCTTGCGCCGCCCGCTCGAAGGCCTCGATGCTGTCCGAGAAATCATAAGTGCCGGTGATCAGCGGCTTGAGGTCGACCTTCCCCGAGGCGATCAGCTGCAGCGCGCGGTCGAAGATGTTGGCGTAACGGAACACCGTCTCGATGCGCACTTCCTTGGAGATCGCCGCCGGAACGTTGAGGCTGACCGGTTCGACCGGCAGTCCGACCAGCACCACCGCGCCGCCCGGCCGCACGACATCGAACAGGTCGGCGAATGCCTTCGGGCTGCCGCTCGCCTCGAACACGATATCCGCGCCCCAATTGTCGGTCGCGGCGGAGACTGCGTCGACCAGCGATTGCTCACCTATATTAACCGGCACGATGCCGGGATATTGCGCGGCAATCTTGAGCTTGGGTGCGGAAAAATCGGAGATCAGCACCTTCGAGCAGCCGCCGGCCAGCGCCGCCAGCGCGATCATGATGCCGATCGGGCCGCAGCCGACGACGACGGCGACGTCGCCAGGCACGATGCGGGCGCGGCTCGCCGCCTGCATGCCGATGGCAAAGGGTTCGACCATCGCGCCTTCGGCGAAGGTGACATTGTCCGGCAGTCTGTAGGTGAAGGCGGCCGGGTGCACGGCATAGGGCGCCAGCACGCCATGCACAGGCGGCGTCGCCCAGAAGGAGACGTCAGGGTCGACATTGTAGATGCCGAGCCTGGTCGCGCGCGACGACAGGTTCGGCACGCCCGGCTCCATGCAGACGCGGTCGCCGACCTTCAGCGTGCCGACATTGGCGCCGATCTCGACGATCGTTCCCGCGGCTTCGTGGCCGAGCACCATCGGGGCCCGCACGACATAGCTGCCGATGGCGCCATGGGTGTAATAGTGCACGTCGCTGCCGCAGACGCCGACCGTGTGGATGGCGATCTTGACATCGCCCGGTCCGACGTCGAGCGGCAGCGCGATCTCGCGCAGCGACAGTTCGCCTTTTTTCTCAAGCACCAGTGCCCGCATAGGTAAGTCCTCGCATCAAGTCTTTTTTTGCCGGAAAACGGAATTCAGGAAGCCGCTGAGCACGCCGAGGAACAGCAGCGGCGGTAGCGACAACAGCACGACCGAGGCGTTGAGGATTCCCCACGGCACGTTCATGCCTTGCTGTGAAAGTTCGGAAGCGACGATCGGCAATGTCTTGGCGTTGGAACTGGACAGCATCAGCGCGATCAGGAATTCGTTCCACACCAGCACGAAGCTGAAGGCGACGGCGCCGATCAGCGAGCGCGCCGCTACCGGCAGCGCAATGCGCCAGAACACCGAGTAAGCGCCGTAGCCGTCGACGAAAGCGGCTTCCTCGATTTCTTTCGGCACCGCCTGGAAGGCGGGAATGGCGAGCCACATGATCACCGAGATGGTGAGCAGCGAATAGGTGACGATCAGCGCCGGCAAGGTGTCGTAGAGCCCGATCTGCAGCCAGATCACCATCAGCGGAATGGCGACTGCCACCGGGGGCAGGAAGCGCAGCGACAACACGAAGAACTGGATGTCGCCAGCGAAGCGATTGGGATAGCGCGCCACCGCATAGGCTGCCGGAAGGCCGAGCATGACGCCGATCAGCACGGCGACGCCGCAGGAAATGACCGAGTTATAGAGACCGGTCATGACGCTGTCGCGGCCGATGATGTAGCTGATATTGTCGAAGGTCGGGGTAAACACCAGGCGCGGCACGCGGGTGATGATGTCGACATTGTTCTTCAGCGAATTGACCGCCGTCCAGGCGAGCGGAAACACCGCCATGAAGCCGGCGAAGGCCAGGATGATCTTGCCGATGAGGCGGCCCGGTCTCATGCGATACGGCCTCATGCCTGCACCCGCTTCCACAGCATGGTGAAGGTGATGACAGTCGCGATCATCATCAGCACCGC
Source organism: Mesorhizobium sp. M0771 (assembly GCF_040320155.1). NCBI lineage: Bacteria > Pseudomonadati > Pseudomonadota > Alphaproteobacteria > Hyphomicrobiales > Phyllobacteriaceae > Mesorhizobium > Mesorhizobium sp. M0771. The sequence continues at coordinate 237,079 of NZ_JAMYPC010000004.1, forward strand.
CATGGCCGAGGCATAGGACACCTTGCCGGATTCGATGAAGCCTTGCGAGAAGGCGTACATGTCGAGCGTCTCGGTCGCCACGCCCGGCCCGCCGCGCGTCATCACATAAATCAGGTCGAAGGAGCGCAGCGATTCGATCATCTTGACGAACATCAGGCTGATCAGCGGCGCCTTCAGCATAGGCAAGGTCACATAGGCATGGATCTGCCAGCGTTTGGCGTGGTCGAGCCGCGCCGCTTCGATCGGCTGCGGCGGCAAGGTCTCCAGAAGCTTCAGCACGATGACCGCGAAGAACAGTCCCCACTGCCAGACATCGACCGAGGCGACGGCAAACAGGGCCGTCGACGGCTTCGACAGCGGGTCGAAGATCAGCCCGCCGGTGATCAGCCTATAGGGATAGGTGGCGATGCCGTAGAGCGGATGATAGGCAAACTTCCACACGAAGGCCGCCGAGACACGCGGCAACAGCACCGGGATGATGAACAGCAGGCAGTAGATGTTGCGCAGCCGCGGCGACGCTACTTCGAACATCAGCACGCCGAGCCCGATCGCCACCATCATCGTCGCCACCACGGTGACGATTTCCCACTTCACCGAAACCCAGACCGCGTTGAGGAAACGCCGGTCGGCGAACAGGTCGATGAAGTTCGACAGCCAGACCCAGGAATAGTCCGACGAGCTCAGCTCGCGGTTCTGCAGCGCAATGACGATGGCGTACAGCGTCGGCACCATCGACAGCACCAGAAGAATGGCGAGCGTCGGAACCAGAAACGTCACGGGCAGGGAAGAGCGTCGGCGCATTGCCTATCCTCGGGCTGTGCCTTTTTGGAGAGACCCGCGGCGCACAGGTCCCGGCATCCGGTCGAATGCCGTGGACCGCGCGCCGCGGGCGGGAGGATTACTTCTTCTTCACCAGCTCGTTGGCGTAGGCCTCGAGTTCGTCGAGGCCGCCCTTGACGTCGGTGCGCGTGCCGGTGACCAGCTCTTCCAGGATGATGCCCCAGCGGTCGCCGAGATCCGGCCAGCGCGGATCCTGCCAGAAGTTCACCGCCGTCACCTTGCCGGTATCGGCAAGCGCCTGGCCGAGATCGGCGCCATAGATGTCGGCGAACTCCTTGCTGGACAGCACGCTGGTGCGGTTGAGCTCGCCGAATTGGTGCGCGTCGAGCCGGCGCTTCTCGTTCTCCTTCGACGTCGCCCAGGCGATGAACAGGCCGGCGCATTGCTTCGCGGCGTCATCGGCATTGGCCTTGGCGGCGATGGCGAGGCCGTGGCCGTAGCCGCCGCCGGTCAGTGGCGAGGGCGGCGGCAGGAAGCCGATCTTGCCGACCACTTGCGAGGTCTTCGGGTCGACCGCCATGCCCGACAGCGGCGTCGATTCGACCAAGATGGCAACCTGGCCCGACAGGAAGGCGCCGGTCGATTCATCCCAGCTGCCGGTCTGCGTGCCGGGCGCTGAGTCCTTGAACAGTTTAAGATAGGTCTCGGTCGCTTTGACCGCGGCCTCGGAGTTGAAAGCCGGCTTGTCACCGTCGAACCATTTTCCGCCATAGGCCTTGAAGAACGGCATCCAGCGCCAGACATTGGCGCCCGAGCCACGCGCGCCGCGCAGCGCGATGCCGTACATGCCCTTGTCGGGATCGGTCAGCTTCGGCACGTCGGCGATCAACTCGTCGAGCGTCTTCGGCGGCTGGATGCCGGCGGCTTCCAGAATGTCCTTGCGGTAGACCATCAGGTCGCCGCCGCCGGTCAGCGGCGCGAACCACACCTTGCCGTCATAGGTGGCGACCTTCTGCCGGCCCGGGTCGAAATCGGCGTAGTCGTAGTCAGCCGGGTAATAGTCGGTGAGCGGCACGATCCATTTCGACGAGGCGAACAGCGCGACATTGGCTTCGTCGACATAGTAGACGTTGTAGTTGCCGACCGTGGACGCATCGGCGCGCGACTTTGCCCGGCGGTCGTTCTCGTTGAGATAGTCGATCTGGAAGCTGGCGCCGGCCAGTTTCTGGAACTCGTCCTTGGACGCCTCCAGCAGCGTCAGCCCGTCACGCGGTTGCGCCAGCACCTTGACCGGTGCCGAGCAGACCGGCGCCGCCAGCGCCATGGTCGAGAGGGTCGTGGTAAGCATGAAAGCTGCGCTTATGCTCGCAGCGAGCCGAATTGGTTTCATTGATTTTCTCCTCCAGGAACAGTCGCAGGAAGCGGAAGTCTTCGGTTGCGCGATCCTCGCCATCGCCCGAGCGACAAGCCACCCATCGCCAAAATGAGGAGTTGCTAAAGGCCGCGCTAGAAGCCCCGTTGCAGCAGACCTGTACTTTTATGCATTGTGCGCTGCAAAATCCGGCTCGCCTGCACGGCCTCTGTCACATGAGTACCGATGGAGTGAGGAAGGCCGGTTTTCAGGCGCGCATCGTCATCCGCTGCTTCGACAGCTTGCGGTAGGATGACGGCGTCATCCGGTGCTTGCGCAGGAAGGCGCGGTTGAAGTTGGAGATGTTCATGTAGCCGACCTGGAAGCAGATGTCGGTGATCGGAATATCGGTGTCCGCCAGCAGCTTGCAGGCTTGCCAGAGCCGGAGCTTGGCGATGTGGTCGCTGAAACTGTTGCCGGTGTTTTTCTGGAAGAAGCGCGAAAACGTGCTTTCGCTCATCCCCGCCAGCTCCGCCGCCTCCGGCAGCTTCAGGTCCTCGGCGAAGTGCTGGAAGAGATAGGTCAGCGTGCGCTGGATGATGTCCAGCGAGGTTGCGTCGAGCGCGGGTGAGAAATCCGGCGAGGACAAAAGCTCGTATTCGTCTGTCCTGGCCAGCAGATCGACCAGTTCGAGGAAGAGGCAAAACCGGGCGAGCCCGTGCACGGTGCCCATCCTTTCCATCAGCGCAGCGCCGTCGAGCGCGGCGCGGCCATGGAAGACGATGCCGCGCAGCGATCGCTCCAGGAACGGTTCCAGTTCGCGCAGCTCCGGCAGCAGTCCCGCCGAGCCGCGCAGCCGCTGCGGATCGAATTGCAGCACGATGTCGCGTCCTTCGATCAGCTCGCCGGGTTGCACCGATGTCACCCAGTCATGCGGCAGCCCGCCGCCGACGATGCTCAGGTAGCCCGGCCCGAATTCGCCGATGTGATCGCCGACCAGCGCGACCCCGGAAGACTTCCTCAGGAGATGGATCTCGTATTCCGGATGAAAATTCCAGACATTGCGCTCCCAGGGATAGTCGTCGAGCCGCCACAGGAAACTGTCGCTCGCCTCGGTGACGATGTGCTCGAAAGCCGGCACCGTGCGAGGGATCGCGGCCGTGTTCTTTCTGCGCCTGAATGCCATCGTCTGCTCTCCGGGGCGTATGAGGAAGCGACTGGTTTCGGGTAATCCGTAGCAGTCTGTCGCCCGCAAGTGAACGATGTCTGCCTCAGCGATTTCAACGCCGGCTCTCGATGATCTCGATGAAGCGGGCGAACAGCCCGGCCTGGGATTTGATGCCGAGTTTGCGATGGATGTTGCGGCGATGAACCTTCACCGTTCCCGGCACGATGCGCATGGCTCTCGCGATCGACTCGGTGGAATGCCCCTGCAGCACCAGATCGACGACATGCTTTTCGCGCGGGGTCAGCGACAGGCTTTCCCAAATGTGGGCGCGGTCGAACTCGTTGACGGCGGCGATCGTCTCGCCCTGCTCCGCTTCGTCCTGCTCCTCGGCCGCAAGTGCGGGCCAGCGCAACCGGGCGAAGTTGATGACCGCCGGCGCCATGTCGCGCAGCAGCCTGGCATCGGCGGTGCCGAAGGGACCCGAGGCGTGCAATCGCATCAGCGACAGCACCAGCGCATCCTTGCCGGGCAGCGGCAGGAAGAAGCCGACCTCCTCGGCCAGCCTTGTCTGGCTATAGTAGGTGCGAAAATACTCGCTGGCATAGAAGCGGTCGGGCGCCAGCTCGCGCATGCGCCAGAACCCCTCCTTGCGCTCCACCGCCGCGTGATGAAATGGGTCGAGCAGATAAGGTCCTTCCTGATAGAGCGTGACGAAGACATGGCTCTCGGCCGGCGAGAAGGTTTCGAACAGCAGCGGCGGTCGCGATGCGCCGCGATAGCCGAAGATAACGCAGTGGTCGAAGCTGACATGCTGGCTCAGCCAATCGACCATTGCCTGGCCGAACATTTCGCCGCTGGTCTCTCGCGTTGCCGCGACAAGGGCTGCGAGCCGGCTGTATTCGTCGCTGCGGGACGCACTCAACCTAATACCCCCTCAAACGAGAAAATAGATCAGATATACCACCTGCGAGGTATATACTAGCCGCCATTGGCTCTGGTAGCGTCCTGAAATAGCCCTGTTGCTGGAGCCAGCACTTTGACCGCAGTGCCCGACATCGAGTTTCGCGGCGTCACCAAGCGCTATGGCGCCGTGACCGCTGTCAGCGGCATCGATCTGGCTGTGCCGCCCTCCGCCTTTGTCGCCCTTCTCGGACCGTCCGGCTGCGGCAAGACGACATGCCTGCGCATGATCGGCGGCTTCGAACAGCCGAGCGAAGGCCAGGTGTTCATCCGCGGCCAGGACATGGCCGGCACGCCGCCCTATCGCCGCCCGGTCAACATGGTGTTCCAGCAATACGCGCTGTTTCCGCATCTCGATGTGGAAGCCAATGTGTCCTACGGGCTACGCCAGGCGAGGCCGCGCCTGTCGTCGCAGGAAATCGGCCGACGCGCTGGCGAGGCGCTCGAAATGGTGCGGCTTGCCGGCTATGGCAGCCGCAAGATCCACGAACTCTCCGGCGGCCAGCAGCAGCGCGTCGCACTGGCGCGCGCGCTGGTGAACAAGCCGGCGGTGCTTTTGCTCGACGAGCCGTTGGCGGCGCTCGACAAGAAGCTGCGCACCGACATGCAGATCGAGTTGCAGAACCTGCAGCGTGAAATCGGCATCACCTTCGTGCTGGTCACCCACGACCAGGAGGAAGCGCTGTCGATGAGCGACTTCGTCTGCGTCATGAACGGCGGCCGCATCGTCCAGCTCGGCCAGCCAAGTGAAATCTATGACGAGCCGGCCGATCTGTTCGTCGCCGATTTCGTCGGCAAGACCAATCTGTTGAGCGGCAAGGTCGCCGGGCATACCGGCGATCTGGTGAATGTGGCGCTCGCCGACGGCACCGTCATTGCGGCGCGCAAACGAACTGCCTTGCAGCAGGGCGAGGCCGTTTCCGTCAGCCTGCGCCCTGAATCGCTAAGCCTCGGCGCCACGGAAGGCAGCCTGTTCAAGGGCATCGTCCGCAACCGGATATTTCTGGGCTCGACCGCGGAATACGCCATCGAGGTCCAGGGCATCGGAACGCTGCTGGCCAAGGCCGACCATGTGATCGGCCACGGCAATCTCTTCAAGCCGGGTGAACCCGTCGCCATCGGCTTTGCCTCCGGGACGCCGCTGGCGTTTCCGGAGACCAAGAACAACGGGACCAACCAGAGGGTAGCAAAAAATGTCGAAATCATATCGTGACGGACTGCCGATAAGCCCTGAGAACTTCGTCGACCAACTGATGCGTTTGAAGCGCGGCTCGATCGGCCGCCGCGATTTCCTCGGCCTCACCGGCCTGGGCATCGCAACCGCGGTGATGGCGCGCGAGCTCGGCATCATGCCGACGCCGGCCTTCGCCGCCGAAAACCTCGGCGACCGCATGTCGATCGCCACCTGGCCGAACTATCACGACCCGCAGACCTTCGAGAATTTCAAGAAGGACACCGGCGTCGCCGTCGAGGTCAACGTATTCGGCTCCAATGAGGAGATGCTTGCCAAGCTGCAGGCCGGCGCCTCGGGCTGGAGCCTGTTCGTGCCGACCAACTACACGATCTCGACCTACAAGAAACTCGGCATCATCGATCCGCTCGACATGGCCAAGCTGCCGAATTTCGACGGCTCCCAGGAGGACCCGCGCTTCACCTCGGAAGGCACGATCGACGGCACGACCTACGCGGTGCCGAAGAACTGGGGCACCACGGGCTTTGCCGTCAACACCAAGAAGCTGGCCAAGCCGATGACGAGCTGGAAGGAATTCTGGGACGTCGCCATGGCCGAGGGTGATGGCCGCACCATGGTGCATGACTACCAGCTGACCACCATCGGCAACGCGCTGAAATATTACGGCTATTCCTTCAACTCGCTGAAGCAGGACGAACTCGCCAAGGCCGAGGAACTGCTGCTCAAGGTCAAGCCGCATCTGTTCGCGGTCTCTTCGGACTACCAGCCGGGCATGCGGGCGGGCGACGCCTGGATGACCATGTGCTGGACGAATGACGGCGCACAGCTGCATCGCGATATCCCGGAGATCGCCTATGTGCTGGGTAAGGAGGGCGGCGAGATCTGGACCGACTTCTACGCCATCCCGAAGGACGCGCCGAACAAGCCGGCCGGCTATGCCTTGCTCAATTATCTGATGACCCCGGAGGTTGCTGTGAAGGAGCATCTCGCCAACGGCGCGCCCTCGACCGACGCACGCGTCAACAAGCTGCTGCCCAAGGAAGTGCTCGACAATCCGATCCTTTACCCGGCGGCCGACCTGTTGACACCGCTTGAGTTCGGCGCGGCGGCAACACTGACCGATCCGGGTCGCGCCGAGCTGATGGCGCGCTTCAAGTCGGCTTGAGGCTGGCCTGACGCAAACGGAAACCGGCGGGCCTATGTCCGCCGGCATCGGGGCGGGTTCCATGCACGGCAACAGATTTCGGTATAACATCCTGACAGCGCTGCTGCTCGCTCCGGCTACAGCGTGGCTGGTGGTGTTTCTGGTGTTGCCGTTCGTCGCCATTGCCGTGTTCAGCGTCGGCGAGCGGGCGCCGGAGGGCGGCTACCAGGCCGCCTTCACGCTGGCGCAATATGCCAACCTCCCGGCGCGGGCGACTGCCTTCTGGAACACGATGATGCTGGCGCCGGTGGGCGCGCTTGCCTGCCTGCTCGTCGCCTACCCTGTCGCCTACTACCTTGCCCTGAAGGCGCCGCAACGCTGGCGGCTGATCCTGCTGGCGCTCGTGGTCATTCCGTTCTGGACCAGCCTTTTGATGCGCACCTATGCCTGGATGTACATTCTGGGCGGACGCGGCATTCCCGCACTGCTGGCCTTTGTCGGCACCGAGGATGTCAGGCTGATCAACACGCCGGGCGCCGTGCTGCTCGGCATCGTCTATGGCTATTTGCCGCTCATGATCCTGCCGATCTATGTCAGTCTCGAGCGGCTCGACCGACGGCTGCTGGAAGCCTCTGCCGATCTCGGCGCGACGCCGCTCTCGACCTTCCTAGGCGTGACGCTGAAGCTGTCGCTGCCGGGCGTCATGACCGGCTTCTCGCTGGTCATGATCCTGCTGCTTGGCGAATACCTGATCCCGACGCTGCTTGGCGGCGGCAAGGTGTTCTTCATCGGCAACGCGCTGGTCGACCTGTTCCTGCAGTCGCGCAACTGGCCGTTCGGATCGGCCATCGCCATCACCTTGGTGGCGGTTTCGGTGGTGGTGCTGATTGCCGCCAACCGCATCTCGACGCGGGTGTCGGGCGCCCGCAGGGTGGATCTGATCTGATGCGCGCCTTCGTCACAGCCGTCTTCGCCTTCCTCTATCTGCCGATTGCGTTGGTCGTGCTGTTTTCCTTCAACGCCGGCCGCCATGCCAGCGAGTTCACCGGCTTTTCGGTGCAGTGGTACGGCACGGCGCTGTCGAACCCGTTCCTGGTCGAGGCATTGAAGAACAGCCTGTTCATCGCCACCACCAGCGCGCTTCTGGCGGCGGTGTGCGGCACGGCAGCCGCACTCGGCCTGGCGCGGGTCGGGCTCAGAACCCGCGCCGTCTTCGACGCGCTGATGGGTGCCGCGATCGTCGTTCCCGGCGTCGTCATCGGCATCTCGACGCTCGTCGCGCTGGTCCAGTTGTTTGGCGTGCTCAACCCGTTCCTCGCCTCGATCTGGCCAAACGACCAGCCGCCGCGCCTGTCGCTCGGCTATGGATCGATCATCGCCGCCCACGGCCTGTTTTCGATGGCGTTGGTGACGATAATCGTCGGCACGCGTCTCGCCAGCCTCGACCGCAACCTGGTCGAGGCCTCGAGCGATCTCTACGCCACGCCGCTGACGACGTTTCGCTCGATCGTGCTGCCGCAGATCATGCCGGCGGTGATCGCCGGCTTCCTGCTCGCCTTCACCTTCTCCTTCGACGATTTCATCGTCGCCTTCTTCGTCGCCGGCGCGCAGACGACGCTGCCGATCTATGTCTTCGCCTCGATCCGGCGCGGCGTGACGCCGGAAATCAACGCCATCGCCACCATCGTGCTCGTCGCCTCGGTTCTTCTGGTGGTGCTTGCCCAATGGCAGCTGCGCCAGCGCCAGCCGTCAAACTGAACAAGCCATCCAGCTGAAAGACAAATTCATGCTCCTCAAAGACCGCATCGCCGTGGTGACGGGCGCCGGTTCCGGCATCGGCCGCGCCGGCGCCATGATCATGGCCAGGGAAGGCGCGCTGGTGGTCATCGCCGACCGGGATCTGGCCAGCGGCGAGACCACGGCGGCGGACATCCGGGCAGTGGGCGGGCAGGCCGAGGCGATTGTCACCGACGTCTCTGACGACGCGGCGGTCGGGCAGCTCATCACAGGCACGCTCGGCAAGTATGGCCGCATCGACATCCTGCACAATCACGCCGGCATCCAGGTCGGCGGCACGCTGACCGAGGTCGAGGTCGATGGCATGGATGCGTCCTGGCGCATCAATGTACGGGCGCAGTTCCTGGCCGCGCGGCTGGCCATGCCGGCGATGGTCGCGCAAGGCGGCGGCGTCATCCTCAACACGGCTTCGAATTCGGGCGTCTTCTACGACCGCGAGATGATCGCCTATGCCACGTCCAAACATGCGGTGGTGGCGATGACCAGACAGATGTCGCTCGACTATGCCCGCCACAATGTGCGCGTCAACGCGCTCTGCCCGGGCTGGGTCGACACGCCTTTCAACGAGCCGTTCATCGCCCAGATGGGCGGACGCGAGGCGATCGAAACCTATGTCCGCACCAAGATTCCGATGGGCCGCTGGGCGAGCGCCGAAGAGATCGCAGAAGCGATCCTGTTCCTCGTCTCCGACCGCTCATCCTTCATGACCGGCCAGGCACTGGTGATCGACGGCGGCGAAAGCATCGGCTGATCCAAGGGCAGCCGGATAGGAGGGTTCCCGCTTCTGGCTCAATCGCCGGCTGCCCGTCCTCCCTTGCCTTCATGCCGCATTTCGTCCAATAGAACGACGCAAACGCTGCGAAACCGAAGGTTTTGCCGTTTGGAAGTGCGGCTTCCGGCCTCGTTGCCGACGCGCCGCAATCGGAAAGAGCAGGACAATGTCTGCGATCGAAGCCGGCGCTCGTGCGCCGGAAAATCTTTGGCGTCAGGAAATCAGGGCGACGCTGGCGCTGGCCTGGCCGATGGTGCTCACCAATCTCGGCCAGACCGCGATGACCGCCACCGACGTCATGATGATGGGGCGTCTGGGCGCGGACACGCTGGCCAGCGGCGCGCTCGGCGCCAACCTCTATTTCATGCCGCTGATCTTCGGCCTCGGCCTGATGCTGGCGACCTCGCCGATGATCGCCACCGAGCTTGGCCGCCGCCGCTATTCGGTGCGCGATTTGCGCCGCACCGTGCGGCAAGGGCTGTGGCTGGCGATCCTGATCTCGATCCCGATCTGGATGGTGCTGTGGCATGGCGAGGCCATTCTGCTGGCCATGGGCCAGGAGCCGGCATTGGCGCGTCAGGCCGGCATCTATCTGCGCTGGCTCGAATGGGCGGTGCTGCCTTTCTACGGCTATATCGTGCTGCGTTCCTTCATCTCGGCGCTGGAGCGGCCGGGCTGGGCGCTGATCATCGTCTTCGTCGCCGTTGCCTGCAACGCCTTCTTCAACTGGGTGTTCATGTTCGGCAATCTCGGCGTCACCTCGATGGGCATTGCCGGCTCGGGGCTGGCGACCACGCTGTCGAGCACGCTGATGTTCTGCGGCCTGGCAGCCGTGGTGATGCTGGAGAAGAAGTTTCGCCGCTATCGCCTGTTCGGCCGCTTCTGGCGCTCCGACTGGCCGCGCTTCAAGGGTCTGCTGCGGCTCGGCATGCCGATCGCCGGCATCCTCGCCTTCGAGGTGACGATCTTCAATGCAGCAGCCCTGCTGATGGGCCTGATTGATGCGGATTCGCTGGCCGCGCACGCCATCGCCATCCAGATCGCCTCGATCTCCTTCATGGTGCCGCTCGGTCTCAACCAGGCCGTCACCGTGCGCGTCGGGCTGGCCCACGGCGCCGGCAATCCGGCAGGCGTTTCGCGCGCCGGCTGGACCGCCTTCGTCATCGGCGTCTCGTCCATGGCGCTGATGGCGCTGGTGATGGTGCTGTGGCCGCATCTGTTGATCAGCGCCTTCATCGACATGACCGATCCGGCGAACGCCAGGGTGATCGCGCTGGCCGTGTCGTTCCTGGCCTTTGCCGCGCTGTTTCAGATCTTCGACGGTGCGCAAGCCGTTGCCGCCGGCATGCTGCGCGGCCTGCACGACACCAAGGTGCCGATGATCTATGCCGCGATCGGCTATTGGGGCATCGGCCTGCCGCTCGGCGTGCTGCTCGCCTTCCATTTCGGCCTGCACGGCGTCGGCATCTGGATCGGCCTGGCGTCAGGTCTGGCCGTGGTGGCGGTGCTGCTGCTCGCGCGCTGGCTGCGGCGGGATAAGATTGCGCCGCCGCTCGTCTTCAGCCATTGAAGACGCACCAAGCGGTCCGCCAACTGCCCGAAGCAGTCACTGCAGAGCAGATGTCTGGTGTCGCCTTTTGGACCGGAAGCGGCCGAACGCTTCGGGCGTGGGATCTTCAAAAGCGGACTCTCAGTTCGACGCGAGCATCGTTGCGAGTGAACGATCCCAGACTCTCGCTGCTTTTCAGAACCGGGTAGAACGCTCTGCCGGTTGGGGCGACTTCAAGCCGTGGCAAGAGCATTCCGGATTGGCCGGAAGTCGCGCCGCGGTCTCCAGCGCAACCCGCGAGGCTGTCATAGAGAGGCTCGGCAGCACGTGCTCCTGCAGCAATTTCTGGCGCTCGCGGTCCATATAGTCGTTGAAGCCGGCCGTGACGAACGCCAGGGGCACGAAACAGGCGCCGATCTCGCGCGATAAGGTGGCCTCAGGGGCGATCGAGTGGTTGAGCACGTCCGCTCCCATGTTTCGATACGCCAGAGCTTCGGCGGGAGTTGTCAGTCGCGGCCCGTAGCAGTGGGCAGCCACCAACTGCTGCTCGATGCCATGGACGCGGCATTCGGCTGGCCAATGGCGCCGGGCGGTCTCGGCCAACAATGCCGCACATCTTGGACATACGATCTGCTTGCCCGAGCAGTCGAAGCTCTGGCGGCCAGGCAGAAGTGAAAACGGGGTCTGCGACAGTTCGATGATATCGGCGTTTACGACTATGTCGCCGGGCTGGATCGCCTTGTTGACGGCGCCAACGGTCGAGCAGGCCAGCACTTGCCTTACACCCGCTTTCATCAAGACCCAGAACGCGCGGCGATGACAGGAATGGTCGATATGGTCTCGGGGATTGCCGTGCGAATACATGCACAGGGCACGTTTCGTTTTGCCCTCGACGGTAATAGATGCATCGAATTCGAGCAGTTTCCAATTGTCGCTGGGACCGAAAGGGGTTTCGAAACTCATGTCTCGTTGCAAGGTGCGGACGCCATCGACTTCGACATCTTCCGGAAAGGCGAGACCCCAATTCGCCGAGCCGGTGATGATCGCCAACCCCACCTGGGGTATGTCCGTTGAATGATCCGCCAGATCGTCGGCTGCATGATGATTGTTGGGCATGTTTCCAATCTCGGTCAGGATTTTTGGCGAAGGGTCACGACGAGGACAACGACCACGACGATGACGGTCCACAAGGTCGAAATCGCCGCAATGGTCGGGTCGATCTGATCGCGCAGCGACAGGAACATGAGCTTCGGCAGCGTGCTGTTTTGACCACTCGCGACGAAGATCGAAATGACGGATTCATCGAGCGAGGTCAGGAAGGCCATCAGCGTGGCCGACAACAGACTTATCCGAAGTTGGGGGACAATTATTCCGCCAATGGCTCTTGCCCAGTTTGCGCCCAGGCTGCGCGCCGCCTGAACCTGGTTCCAGTCAAAGCGGGCCAAGGCGGGCAACAACACAATGCAGGCGACCGGAACGGCCAGCACCACATGTCCGACCAGGACACCGAACAGCGTTCCGACCAGACGTTGGGCCGCCAGAACAAAGAAGAGACCAATAGCGAGCAGGATTCCCGGCACGATAGAAGGGGTTAGCAGAATACCCTGAATGGCAATGGCGGCCTTTCCGCCGAGCCGATTTATCGAAATGCAGGCCAGCAGCCCCAGGGGCACTGCGATCATCGCCGTCAATGTGCCAAGGATCAGGCTCGTCCTGAGTGCGGCCATCCATGCCGCCGAACCGAAGAAAGCCTCGTACCAGCGCAACGAGTATGCGCGCGGCGGGAACTCCAAAAGATTGGACGCCGAAAAAGAGAGCGGCACGACGACGAGCGTCGGCAGCATCAGGAACGCCATAACGAGCGCGCAAAAGCTCCACAGGAGGATGCGGGCCAGCCTGCTATCTGGATAGGCTTCAAGCATGGGCTGTGCCGATGCTGCGTCCGGCAATCAGCCGCCGCGCAGCCAGGAACATCATCCCCACCAACGCCATTAGTACGAGGAGCAGGATGCCCAGGACGCTCGCCGAGCCCCAATCCTGGAAGGTCGATAGCGTGCGCTCGATCCGGGTGGAAAGAGGGTTTACCTTGCCGCCGCCAAGCACCGCGGGCGTGATGAAGAACCCTATGGTGTAAATGAAGACGATGATCGAACCCGAGAAGATGCCGCCGGCCGAAAGCGGCAGAATGACCGTGCGGATCGTTTGCCCGAGAGTGGCGCCCATGCTCGCCGACGCGCGGACGAGGTTTGCATCGATATCGCGCATCGCCGCATAAACGGGCAGCAGAAAAAGCGGCAGCATGTAGTGAACCATGCCGATCAGCGTTCCCGTGAAATTGTAAACCAGCGGCAATGGCTCAGCTGTCAGGCCTGAACCGGTCAAAGCCGCGTTGATCAGGCCATCGCGTCGCAACAGAACGAGCCAGCCATAGGTGCGCACCAGAATGGAGGTCCACAATGGCAGCATGACGAAGGCCATCAGCAAATTGGCCATCCTTGGTCTGGTGCTGGCCAGGGCGAGCGCCAAGGGGGTACCGAGTAGAATGCAGATCGCCAGCGTGCCCACGGACAGTTCAAGGGTGGTGACGAGTGCCGACCATGTCAGTCCGCTCGAAAGCACTTTCTCGTAGTTGCCGACGGTGTATTCACCCGCTGTGGTGAGGAAGGATTGCCGGATAATCCAGACGATGGGCAGGATCGCCGCCAGCCCAACGATCAAAAGCGCGGGCACTGAAAGCGACAGGAAGAACCGCCGCTCGCGTCGTGCGTCTGCCGCCAGCGCAGGATCGGCGATGACGGTCACGCTCCTGCTCCCGGTATCGCGTGAACTTTCGCTGCCGGTGCATATGCGGTCACTCGCTGACCGGTCGCAAGCTCGCCGCAGCCGCTGGCCATCGCCGCCGGAACGCAGACAAGAATCTCTTGCCCGCCGTCAAGCGCCAGCGTCAAAAGCCAGTTCTCGCCGCGAAACGCCTTGGCGCGCAGCGTTCCCTCGAGCGCCACCCCGTCTCGCCCGACGAGCTTCGCATCAAGATGGAAGCTTTCGGCGCGGATCATCAGAGCTTCGCTTGATGCATCGGCGCCGTCTATTCTGCGCACCGCGCCCGGGGCCACAATGTTGGCCTCACCCATGAACCCCGCGACAAAGCGGGTCGATGGATGATCATAAATCCGCTGTGGCGTGTCGATCTGCTGAATACGGCCGGAATTCATCACCGCGACCCGGTCTGACATGATCAGTGCTTCGCGCTGGTCATGCGTCACATAAATCGTGGTGATCCCCAGATCATCGTGCAGACGCCGGATCTCGTACTGCATGGTTTCGCGCAAATTCTTGTCGAGCGCCGACAACGGCTCGTCCATCAGCATCACGCGCGGCTCGAAGACGATCGCCCGCGCCAACGCAACCCGCTGGCGCTGGCCGCCGGACAATGCGGCAATGTTGCGCTCCGCCAAACCTTCGAGCTTCACGCGGTCCAAAGTGTCGAGCGCCCGCTGGCGGGCCTCGGCTTTCGGTACCTTGCGCAGCACCAGCGGATACTCAACATTTGCCAGAACGTTCATGTGGGGAAACAGGGCGTAGTTCTGGAAGACTATGCCGATGTTGCGCCTGTTCGGGGCCAGGCGGGTAATGTCGCGATCGCCCAACAGAAGTCTACCGGAATCCGGCCGGACAAAGCCGGCCAGAGCCATGAGCAGCGTGGTCTTGCCCGATCCCGATGGCCCCAGCAGCGTGAGGAATTCGCCAGCCCGAATGTCGAGCGAGACATCGTCCAGCGCGACGTAAGATCCATAGGTCTTGCGCACGCTGTCGATGGTGATCGGGAGCGACTTCATCATGTGCTCAAGCCTTAGAGCTGAGACTCAGCGGGCCATCATCTCATCGAAGGCTTTTTGGGCAGCCTCGCCATTCCTGACCCACCATTCTGAATTCGAAAACACCGAAGTGCCGGCATTTTCAGGCGCGGTCGCCAGCGTCTTGAGACGGTCCTCGGGGATAAGGCCACCCTCATAGCCAGCAGGATTGACCGGGCCATAGGCTATGAAGTCGGTCAGCTTCGCCACGCGCGCGGGCTGTGTCATCGCTGCGATGAGCTTCATAGCTGCTTCCTTGTTCGGCGCCCCTTTCGGCACCGCAAGACAGTCGGTGCCAATGACGGAACCCTTGAACGTGTAGTCGGCCGCGCCGCCATCTGCTTTTACGGTTTGGGCCCGCCCGTTCCAGGTAACGACCAAATCCGCCTCACCATCTTTCAGCAACTGCGCCGACTGCGCTCCCGAGGTCCACCAAACGGCGACATTCGGCTTGAGTGCTTCGAGCCGCTTGATAGCGCGATCCAGACCCTCTGGCGTGCTGAGAACGGGATAGACGTCCGCCGGTGCTACGCCATCGGAGAGCAGCGCGATCTCGATCGAGTCCTGGGCATTGGCACGCAGCGCACGACGGCCGGGGAATTTGGCAACGTCCCAGAACTCCGCCCATGTCTTCGGCGGGTTTTCGCCATAGGTCTTGGTGTTCCACGACAAGACGGTGCCATAGGAGTCGAATGGATAGCAGTAGTCGGACTTTGCGCCGTCCGGCACGGCCTTTGGGTCGATGATCGTGTAGTCGAGCGGCTCCAGCAGCGACTGTGCGGCGGCCTGCGCGCCCTCCGGTGAGCCCAGGTGAATGACGTCGGTTGTGACCGCGCCCGAGGTAACCTGCATCTTCAGGGCGGCCAAGCCGTCGCTTAGGGTCTCCTCGCCGACATCATAGCCAAGCTCTTTTGCAGCGGGGCCCCACATGGCTTCCTTCATGGCGTTGCCATAATCGCCGCCCGCGGTCGTGATGGTGACTGATTGGGCATAGACCGGCACGGCGGCCGAGAATGCGAATGCCGCCAAGGAAATGCGTAACCAAGACATAGGTTCTCCTCCCTAGAATTTGTTGAGACGCGCTAAAAATGGCCAATTATTGCCAATCGTAACGTTACGATTGCATCCAATTGCAGGAGAGTCAAGCTGCTTTAGCGAGAGCTTGGATTGACCGTGAGGTGGAATTCGGTCACGTAGTGGAAGTCAGCAAATCAGCCGGCGCTTTCGCAAATGAGGTCGGGCGACATGACCAACCTGAAACAGATCGCGGCGGAACTTTCCCTTTCGGTGACCACCGTATCCCGCGCGCTGAAGGATGGGCCGGAGGTTCATCCCGCCACCATCGCTCGCGTCAAGGAAGTGGCGCAGCGGGTCGGCTATGTGCCAAATCATCATGGCTTCGCGCTCAAAACTGGCCGCACGCTGACGATGACAGCAATCTACCCGATGGAAACACAAGATCATCTGTCCGATCTGTTGAAGCTTCCGTTAATCGAAGGCATGACGCTGGCGGCGCGGCAAGCGGGTTATAGTCTATCCATCTACTCCACCACGCCCGATGATGACCCCATCGAGAGTGTGCAGCGACAGCTTCAGGCGGGCAGCACAGACGGACTGATTATCACGCGCATGGTCTCGGGTGATCCACGAGTTAAGCTATTGCTGGATAGAGGCATGCCATTCGTCGCGTTTGGAAGAACTGACCTGGATACAGCATATCCTTATGTCGACATCGACAATGAACAGATTGCCTACGAGGCGACCCGGCGGCTCATGGACAAGGGCTGCCGACGCATTGCGCTGCAACTTCTCGTTCCGGGCGACCAGGCGAGTGCCATGCGTCTTTCCGGGTATGGAAGGGCAATGGCCGAGGCTGGTATTCCGATCGACCAGTCGCTGATCGGTCATGGAATGTTCACCATGGAATCGAGCGCAGCCTGGTTCGATCGCATGCTGGCCTGGTCAGATCCGCCGACGGGCTTGGCTTGCGCCAACGAACTGGGCCTTCTGGGGGCACTACACGCTCTTGGCAGAAGAGGTCTCGCGCCCGGGAGTGACATCCACATTGTCACTCGGGACAGCACGCGGCTGTCACGTTTCTTGCCTGCGAAGATCGGCGTTCATTTCGTGGACATAGCGGGTGTCGGACGCAAACTTGTCGAAGTCCTGGAGAGCCGGATCGTCAATCCCCTCGGGCCGGTGGAGACAGTCTTGTTCAAAGGTGAGTTCGACCCTGGCGAATAGTCGGGCGAAGAAGTCAGTTGTCCGCTTTCGAGGAGCACTTAAGTTCACCCCTGAGTCCGAGATGAGGCGCGAAGCTGCCGCCTGCGCGAGTGCATAGGGTGCACTCAGCACCTTCATGGCATTGGTGGTCTGAGCAGCGATCGAGGGGTGTTGTACTGGTGCTGTTACTTAGAATGATTGCGCTCAGCTCCCGTCCGACGACATCGCGCCGAGCAGCCTGCGTATATCGCCGAACCTGGCGATCGAGCCGAACACCAGTGCCGCCACCGCGACGAAGAACACCGACACCGAAGCCATGGTCGGTGTGTAGCCGTAGCGCAGCGCGTTGAAGATCTTGATGGGCAGCGTCTCGGTGGTGAAGCCGATCGTCATGTAGGCGACGATGTATTCGTTGAGCGACAAGACGAAGGCGAAGGCGTAGCCCGAGACGAGGTAGGGCAGGATCAGCGGCAGCACCACGGTCTTCAGCACCGTGCGGTCGTCGGCGCCCATGGTGGCGGCGGCCTCTACCAGCGAGCGGTCGATCGAGGCAAAGCCCAGCGACAGCGTCACCAGCGGCAGCGTCACGAAGAAGATGGCGTGGCTGATGATGGCGGTGAAGAACTGGCCGAACAGCCCGACCGTCGCCCAGAAGGAGAGGAAGCCGAGCGCGGTGATGACCGGCGGCAGGATGAAGGGGGCAAGCCCCAGCACCTGGAAAATGTTTGCCCAGGGCGCGATGCGCCGCCACAGGAACCAGGCCAGCGGCAGCGCAACAGCAACCGCAATTGCCGCCGAGCAAACGGCCAGCGTCACCGAATGGATCAGCGCCAGCCGCCATTCCGGGTCGGTGAAGATCTGGGCGTACCAGGCGAGCGAGAAGCCGACCGGCGGGAAGCTGAGTTCCTGCCGCGAGTTGACCGAAACCCCGGCCACCACGATCAGCGGCGCCGCCAGGAACAAAGCGACGATGGTGAAATAGACACGGCGCAGCAAGGTCGCGGTCATAGTGCATTCTCCCGGCGTCCGACGAGCAGCGTCAGTCCGACCAGCGCCAGCGAGATCAGCACCAGGAACACCGCCATTGCGGCTGCGAACGGCATGTTGGACTGGTAGATCGCCTGGTCGGTGATCAGCACGGACAGCGTCCAGTGTTGCGGCCGTCCGAGAATCTGCGGCAGCAGGTAGGAGCCGAGCGCAAACACGAAGACCATGATCAGCGTCGCCACGATGGTGTTGCGCAGCGCCGGCGCGACGACGTTGAAGAAGGCGCGGATAGGCGAGGCGCCGAGCGTGCGCGCGGCCTCTAACAGAGTCGGATCGAGGCGGACCAAAGCGGGGTAAAGCACCAGGATCGTATAGGGCAGCGCCTGGTAAACCATGCCGGTGAGCACCGCGCCGAAGGTCGGCAGCAGCGCCACCGGCTTGTCCATCAGCCCGATCGCCACGAACAGATTGGTGATGCCCGCCGTGCGCGAAAACAGCGTCGACCAGGCAAAGCCGATAATGACTTCCGACAGCGACAGCACCGACAACAGGCCGACCAGCCATAGCGTCTGCACGCGGCGCGGCCGGCGGGTCAAAAGGTAGGTGAAGGGGAAGGCGATGGCCACGCAGCAGACGGCGACCAGCACCGCCAGCATCAGTGAAAAGCCGAGCACGCCGCCGAAGAATACCGACAGGAAGCGGGCGTAATTGTCGAACACGAAATCCGGTGTGTAGAAACCGGACGGATTGCGCTTGAAGAAGCTCACCGCGATCATCGTCGAGAACGGCACGACGAAGAAGACGATCAGCATCAGCGCCGGAAAGAACAGCGGCGTGTAGTCGGCTAGCGACTTCGGAGCCTCGCGTCTCATGCGCCGAGCACCACGCAGCTGCCGGGCGGCAGCGTTACGCCGACCTTGGCGCCGACCGGCACGTCATGCCGTTCGCGCGGCGTGGTCACGGCAATGATGCTGGTGCCGCCGACGTCGACGAAGGTCTCGATGGTGCCGCCGAGATCGCGAACGAAGCTCACCTCTCCGGTAATGGCCGAGCCGCCGGGGCTGCCCAGATGCACGTCCTCCGGGCGGACCGAAACAGACGCTTTGGTCTGACCCGCCGGCATGGCAAGACCTGGAATGGCTGTGCCCAGAATGGTGGTACGCCCGGTGCTGTCGATCTCGGCCGGCAGCAGATTGGTGATGCCGATGAAGTCGGCGACGAAGGCGTCGGCCGGCTTGCGGTAGATCTCGATCGGCGGCGCCGCCTGCAGGATTCTGCCGTGGCCCATGACGACGACCAGGTCGGCCATGGTCATGGCTTCGCGCTGGTCGTGGGTGACGACGATGGTGGTGATGCCCAACCGCTGCTGCAACTGGCGCAGTTCCACCTGCATGGCCTCGCGCAATTTGGCGTCGAGCGCCGACAGCGGCTCGTCGAGCAGGAACAGTTTCGGCGACAGCGCCAAGGCCCGCGCAATTGCCACGCGCTGGCGCTGACCGCCCGACAGTTTGGCCACCGGACGGTCGGCAAAGCCGGTCAGATGGATGAGGCCCAGCAACTCGTCGACGCGTTTCTTCTGCTCCTCCTTCGAGGCGCCGCGAATGCGCAGCGCATAGGCGATGTTGTCGCCGACGGAGAGATGCGGAAACAGCGCCAGCGACTGGAACACCATGCCGAGATTGCGCTTGTGCGTCGGCAAAGGCGTGATGTCCTCGCCGTCGAGCACGATGGCGCCGCTGGTCGGCTCCTCCAGTCCGGCAATCATGCGCAGCAGCGTGGTCTTGCCGCAGCCCGACGGGCCGAGCAGACACACGAACGTGCCATGCGGCACGTTGAGCTGGACATTGTCGACGGCGGCGAAGTTGCCGAATTTTTTGGTGACGGCGTTGATGTCTAGTCCGGACATGCTCATCCCTCTCAGGCTGTGCGCTGGAGCAATTCCAGGAAATGGCCGCCGGAGGAAATCCGGCGGCCGATCAGTTTTCAAGCGGAACGGGCGGCTCAGCCGACGATCAGCTCGGTCCACTTCTGGTTGATCCAGTCGGCCTTCGACGTATAGAGGTCGTAGCGCGGGATGATCGGGTCGATATCCGACGACACCGCGGCGAACTCTTCCGGCTTGAGGTCGAGCACCTCTTTCTTCAGCGTCGGCGTGGTGCCGACCTTGCGCGACATCAGGCCCTGCATCGACGGCTGGCTCATATAGTCGATGAAGGCATGCGCCTCGTCGACCTTGGTCGAGGCGCGCGACAGCACCCAATTGCCGGAATCCTGGATGCCGCCTTCCTTCGGGAAGGTCGAGCGGACATGGAAGCCGTCGGCGACCGCGAGGCCGGTGACGTCGTGATAATACTGGCCCATCGGGATCTCGCCCGACTTCAGCGCCTGCTCGAACTGCGCCTCGTCGCGATACCACAGCCGGACATTCGGCTTGAGCTCGGCGAGCTTTTCGAACGCCTTGTTCAGTCCGTCCTCGGTGTCGAGCGCATTGGTGCCGCCCATGAAGGTCTTGGCTGTCACTTCGAGCAGGAACGAGTTCGAGGCAAGCGCCAGGAGGCCAAGCTTGTCCTCATTGGCCTTGTCCCACAGCGTCTCCCATGAGGTCGGCGCATCCTTGTAGACATCGGTGTTGGAGACCAGCGTGATCCACCAGGCGACGGCGCCGATGCCGGCGACCCGGCCATCCGGATATTTGTTGACGAAGCGCGGCAAGAGGTCGTTGTAGTGCTTGAACTTCGACGTATCGAGCGGCGTCCACAATTCGGTCGACTGGCCCTTCAGCGTCGAGGTCTGCGACATCATCGAAAGGTCCGCCGGGGCCTGGCCGGCCTTGGACGCCTGTTCGAGCTGCACCAGCCAGGCTTCGCCGGTCGGCTCGGCGACCGACTCGACCGCAATGCCGGTCGCCTTGGTAAAGTCGGGGAAGACGTGCTCGTCGAAGGATTTCTTGAAGTAGCCGCCATAGACGCCGACCTTCAGCGACTTGTCCTGCGCGCGCAGGATCGACGGCATGGCGAGCACGCCGGCTGTAGCGAGGCCCGCACCAAGCACGCCGCGCCGTGTCAGGGATTTTCCAATCAGTCTGTTCATCTGGTTTCTCCTCAGTTGATGCCGTTCTATTCCGGCAGGTTCCCTTCACGCACTGTCGCCGCCTGGCGTCAGTGGGCCGCCGCTCGTTGTTCGAGCGTACGGGCGTATTGCGTCAGTGGAAAGCACATGACGAAGAAGATCAGCGCCACCAGCCCGTAGACCTTGAACGGTTCGAAGGTGGCGTTGTTGATGGCGTTGGAGGTTCTGACCAGCTCCTCGAAGCCGATGATCGAGGTCAGCGCCGTCGATTTGATCAACTGCACCAGGAAGCCGACGATCGGCGCCCTTGTGATCGAGAACGCCTGCGGCAGGATGATCAGCCTGAGCTCCTGCAGACGGTGCAGCCCAAGGCTGGCGCCGGCGTCCCACTGCCCGCGCGGCAGCGCATCGACGCCGCTGCGCCAGATCTCGGCCAGATAGGCGCTGGCGAAGAAGGTCAGGCCGAGCACCGCTGCCGTCCATGGCTCGATGCGCAGGCCGAGCATCGGCAGGCCGAAGAACATCAGGAACAGCTGCATCAACAGCGGCGTTCCCTGGAACAGGGCGATGTAGCCGGAAGCGATGCGCCGGCTCCATTTATTTTCGGCGATGCGGAAGAACAGCACGATCAGCCCTACCACCGCCCCGCCGACAAAGGCCGCCAGCGACAACAGCACCGTCCAGCGGGCGGCGAGCAGCAGATTGCGAACGATGTCCCAGAAGGTGAATTCGATCATGTGACACCTGCCCCCAATACGCGGCGCCCGCCTGTGACCAGCAGCCGGCGCAAGGCCATGGACAGGACGAGGTAGACCAGGGTCACGACGAAATAGGTTTCGAAGGACCGGAAGGTGCGGGCTTGCAGCATGTCGGCCTCATAGGTCAGCTCGCGCACGGCGATCTGCGACACCACGGCCGATTCCAGCATCATGATGACGATCTGGCTGGTCAGCGCCGGGTAGATCACCTTGAGCGCCTGCGGCAGCACGATCTTGATGAACACCTGGCGCGGTCTCAAGCCCAGTGCACGCGCTGCTTCCGTTTGTCCGCCGGGCACGGCATCGAGACCGGCGCCGACGATTTCAATGGTGTAGGCCGCCATGTTGAGCGTCATTGCCAACATGGCTGCCAGGATCGGATCGAGCCTTATGCCGAGGCTGGGCAGTCCGAAGAAGATGAAGAACAGCTGCACCAGGAACGGCGTGTTGCGCATCACCTCGACATACACCGCGATGGCGCGCTTCACGAATACCGGGCCGTTGCGCCGGCCGGCAGCGCCCAGGACGCTGAGCAGCGTGCCCACGAGCGTGGTCACGACGATCAACAGGATCGTCGTGGCCGCGCCGCGCGCGATGTCGCCCACAGCACCTGGGAGCCAGGCAAAAGCCACGAGAACTCAATCCTTGAGGTTGTCGGGATTGAGCGGCGTCTTCAGCCAGACCTTCGAGCTCTCGTCGAGCTTGCCGTTGGCCAGCATCTTGGCAACCGCATCATTGACCGCCGTCTTCAGCCGGTCCTCTTTTTTGTTGAGGCCGATATGCGAAGGCGAGGTCAAGAGCTGGAACTTCTGCTCCGGCTTCAGCGCGTCCTGCTTGGCCAGCACCTGGGCGCCGACATCATTGCCGACCACCATCAGCTGGGTCTGGCCGGAGATGAAGGCCTGGATGACGGAGTTGTAGTTGTCGAAGCGCTTGATGTCGGCCGATGCCGGCGCCGCTTCGGTCAACGACGTATCCTCGAGCGTGCCGCGATTGACGGCGATCGACTTGTCGGCGAGATCTTCCTTGCCTTTGATCGAAAGCGCTGCCGGACCGATGACGGCGATGTAGTAGGGCGCATAGGCGGCGGCGAAATCGATCACCTCCTCGCGCTCCTTGGAATAGCCGACGCTCATCAGGATATCGACGCGCTTGTCGGTGAGATACGGGATGCGGTTCTGGCCGGTGACGCTGACCAGATTGAGCTTCACCTTGAGTGAATCGGCGATCGCCTGCGCGACGTCGACGTCGTAACCCTTGATGCTCATATCGGCGCTGGCCGAGGAGAAGGGCGGAAAGTCGGAGAAGATGCCGACATTGATGGCGCCGGCCTTGGTGATGTCGTCGACGGCGTCGGCATTGGCCTGGGAGGCGAAGCCGAGGCCGGCGAGCATCAGCGCAGCGGCGATGGTTGATTTCATATGGATTGTCATTGGTATTCCCCTTCTGGAAGCTTGCTTGTTTTGGAAACGGCCGCCGGCTCCAGCGCGGCGGCCGCCTTTGCATGTGAAATCCGTCAGGCCCCCTTGCCGGTGATCGCCGGGCTGAACACCATCAGGCTCAGGATCTCGAACAGGACCTGGGCGCCGACATGGGCGGTGTTGGTGGTCGCGTCATATTGCGGCGCCACCTCGACGACATCGCCGCCGACAATGTTGAGACCTTTCAAGCCGCGCAGCAGTTCGAGCACTTCGCGCGTCGTCAGGCCGCCGATTTCCGGCGTGCCGGTGCCTGGCGCGAAGGCCGGATCGACACTGTCGACGTCGAAGGAAATGTAGGTCGGGCCGTCGCCGACGATTTTGCGCGCCTTCTCGATGATGGCGGGGATGCCGAGACCCGTCACCTCTTCGGCATGCACGACCGTCATGCCGGATTCGTAGGTGAACTCCCACAGATACTCGGCCGAGCCGCGGATGCCGATCTGGATGGTGCGGGTGGGGTCGAGCACGCCGTCCAGCACCGCGTTGCGGAACGGTCCGCCATGATGGAACTTGGTCATGTCGAACAGCCCGCTTGTGTCGCAATGGGCGTCGATATGGATCATGCCGACCGGCGCCTTCTTGCCGACCGCCTTCAGGATCGGATGGCTGATCGAGTGGTCGCCGCCGACCGAGAGCGGCAGCACGCCGGCATCGACGATCTGGTTGGTGCGGCGCTCGATGTCTTCGTGGCTGACCTCCAGCCGGTAGCGGCTGCGGAACGGCGTATCGCCGATGTCGGCGACGCGCAGCTCATGCGTCGGCGCGCATTCCAGCACATGATTGTAAGGGCCGATGCGCTCGATGGCGCGCAGCGCCCTTGGCCCGAAGCGCGAGCCGGGCCGGTTGGTGACGCCGAGATCCATCGGCACGCCGATGATCGCCACCTGCAAATCGCCGAAATCCGGATTGTCGGCAGCGATTTCACGGTAGGGCGCGGCGAGGAAGGTGGGGATGCCGGCATAGGGCGCCAGCCTTGTGCCGCTCTTGGAGAAGATCTTGTCGGCGACCTTGCGGAACTTCGGGTCGAACATCTCGCCGCCATGGCTCTCGCCATACTTGCGGCGCAAGGCTTCCAGCTTGCCTCTGTCATAACCCATATCGGTCTCCTCCTGCGGGCTGATGCATGCGGCCGTGGCGACATCTGCGAACTGACCATCATCCGGCCGGGTCGCTGTCCCGCTGGCTGCCTGTAGATTTCACGTCATTGATGCTGTTGACCTGCCAAAGTGTCCGGCAGCCGCATTGAAAAATCAATTGATATTGTTACGGTGCTGATTGTGAGAAAATCTCACAGAGTATCCGGTTGCTCATGGCCAAGCGTCTGCCCCCCTTGAACCCCCTGCGCGCCTTCGAGGCGACGGCGCGTCACGCCTCCCTGACCAAGGCGGCGAGTGAGCTCAATGTCACCCATGGCGCCATCAGCCACCAGATCAAGGCGCTCGAGCAATCGCTCGGCGTAAAACTGTTCGAGCGCACCGGACAGCGGGTCAAGCTCACCCCGCACGGCGCCGAACTTCTGCCGGCGGTGTCGAGCGCCTTCGACGGCATCGCCGCCGCCACCCAGCGCATGACCAGGCCGGCCAGCGCCGGTACGCTGTCGGTCTCCTGCGTGCCGGCGCTGCTGCTTCTATGGATGACGCCGCGGCTCGGCAGTTTCATGGCGCAATACCCTGACATCAGGCTGACGCTGATCCCGTCCAACGACCCCAAGGACATCCGCGCCCCGCAGGTCGATGTCTGCGTGCTCTATGGCGACGGCAGCTGGACCGATTGCTGGATGCGCAAATGGTCGGGCCTCGAACTGTTCCCGGTGGTCAGTCCGACGCTGATCAACAACCGGCCGCTCCGCATCTGCCGGGATCTTGCTGGCCATGTCATCCTGCATGGCGATGATGGCCGCGAATGGCACACCTGGCTGGCCGCCGCCGATGGGCTCGACCTCGAACGTGGCCGCCGTCACCATCTCGGCGACGCCCGCACCGCGATCGAAGCCGCGGTGCATGGCCATGGCGTGGCGCTCGGCGATTCCGTCACAGCCAGCATGCTGCTCGCCAGGGGCCTGCTGGTGGCGCCGTTCAGCCTATCGGTGCCGGCGGTCGACGATTTCTATGTCGTCTGCCGCAACGAGATGCGTTCAGCGCCGATCGTGCAATTGTTCGTCGACTGGCTGTTTGCCGAAAAGGAACAGGCCGACAGCCGCGCCGACGCGCCGGTGGCCGGCCGCATCGGCAGCCGCCGGAAGCGTCCGGCGCTGCGGGTGGTGGGCGCCAAGAGTTGAGGCTGGACCGGGAGCGACTGCTTTTTGTCGGGCCAGCCCGGAAAGCGGGAAGCGCTTTCAAAAATTCAATGCTAATAAGCTCTTGCCCGGCAATTCCAGGAAACGAGTGCGGCGGTTTCCCGTCCGGAATTGCGTAAGACAGACGTGAGCAGCGAAGGCGACGGCAGGACATGGCAAGAACCGATATAGCGCGGCGCGTCTATAACCACACCTGGAAGCTGGACCCGATCGTCCGCAGCCTGCTCGACACCGATTTCTACAAGCTTCTGATGCTGCAGATGATCTGGGGCATGTACCCCAAGGTCGACGCCACCTTTTCGCTGATCAACCGCACCACCTCGGTGCGCCTGGCCGACGACATCGACGAAGGCGAATTGCGCGACCAGCTCGACCATGCCCGCACGCTGCGCTTCTCCAAAAAGGAGATGATCTGGCTTGGCGGTAACAATTTCTATGGCCGCAAGCAGATCTTCGAGCCGGAATTCCTCGCCTGGCTGGAAGGTTTTCGGCTGCCCGACTACGAGCTCTCCAAGCGCGACGGGCAGTACGAGCTCTCCTTCAGTGGCCCCTGGATGTACACTACGCTGTGGGAAATCCCGGCGCTGGCGATCATCAACGAGCTTCGCTCCCGCGCCGCCATGCGCGCCTTCGGTCCCTTCGCGCTTGACGTGCTCTATGCACGCGCCAAGGGGAAGATGTGGGCCAAGACCGAACGCTTGAAGGCGCTGCCCGGCATCCGCATCTCCGATTTCGGCACCCGCCGCCGCCATTCCTTCCTGTGGCAGCGCTGGTGCGTCGAGGCGCTCAAGGAAGGTATTGGCGAAGCCTTCACCGGCACCTCGAACGTGCTGCTGGCGATGGACAACGACCTCGAAGCGCTCGGCACCAACGCGCATGAATTGCCGATGGTTTTTGCCGCCCTTGCCAAGTCGGAAAAGGAATTGAAGGAATCACCCTACAAGGTGCTGCAGGACTGGCAGCGCTATTACGGCGGCAACCTGCTGATCGTGCTGCCCGACGCTTTCGGCACCGCATCCTTCCTGCGCGACGCCCCGGACTGGGTCGCCGACTGGACCGGCTTCCGCCCCGACAGCGCGCCGCCGATCGAAGGCGGCGAAAAAATCATCGACTGGTGGCGCGAGAAGGGCAAGGACCCCAGGCAGAAGCTGCTGATCTTCTCCGACGGTCTCGAGGTCGAGACCATCGAGGAGACCTACAGGCACTTCAAGGGCAAGGTGCGCATGTCCTTCGGCTGGGGCACCAACCTCACCAACGATTTCGAAGGCTGCGCGCCGACCGAAACCAACAGCCTGGATGCGATATCGCTGGTCTGCAAGGTGACGGAGGCCAATGGCCGGCCGGCGGTGAAGCTGTCGGACAATCCGGCGAAAGCGACGGGCGACAAGAAGGAGATCGAGCGCTATCTCCGGATTTTTGGGGCGAAGGACCGCGTGGAGCAGCTGGTCAAGGTTTGAGGGTCGGCGGGTGCCTTGCTGGACGAAATGGAAATCGCGATAGCGTGAGTTCCCGCCCACCCCCCTCTGTCCTGCCGGACATCTCCCCCGCAAGGGGGGAGATTGGCAGCGTCGAGTACCGCGCCTCTTTCTTTACCCTTGAAAGTTGGCGAAAGCCCCGGCGACATCCAATCTCCCCCCTTGCGGGGGAGATGGCCGGCAGGCCAGAGGGGGGTGTGAAGGATCGCGTCAGGCTGACATATGTCGCCTGCTCCCCCACCCTCACACTCCTCCCCAACCCTGCCTTCGCCCACGCCTCCGACCGCGGCCACGTCCTCCTCCTGCCCACCGGCTACTACATCGCCGGCGGCGCGCTCGCCGTCGCCGTCAGCTTCCTCGTCCTCGCCCTGCTGCCACCCGCAACCCTCGACCGCTTCTGGCGCCGCCGCCTGCCGCTCTTCCCATTCGCCGACACCCCTCGCACAATCATCAGCCTCATCTCCTTTGCCGGCTTCGCAACGCTCAACGCCGCCGGCCTGTTCGGCAGCCGCGATCCGCTCTCCAATCCGCTGCCGCTAACCATCTGGACGCTGCTCTGGGTCGGCCTTGCCATCGCGCAAGGCCTGTTCGGCGATCTCTGGTCGTGGCTGAACCCATGGTATGGCCCGTGGCGGATCGTAAGCCGCCTGTTCAAGCTTCGTGGCGGTGAGGGACAGGAATCGCGTTTGCCTTCATGGCTCGGCTGCTGGCCAGCCGTTATCCTGTTCTTCGCCTTCGCCTGGTTCGAGCTGATCGACCCGGCGCCCGACGACCCGGCGCGGCTGGCCTATGCCGCCGGCCTCTACTGGTTGCTTACCTTCATCGCCATGCTCGCCTTCGGCTACCGCGATTGGAGCCGGCGCGGCGAATTCCTGACGGTGTTCTTCGCCATGGTGGCGCGCTTCGCCCTTGTCGAGCGCGATGAACACGGGCGGCTCGCTCTCTGCTGGCCGGGCTCAAAACTGCTCGGCGCGGCACCCCTGCCGGCAAGCGGCATCGCTTTCCTGCTGCTCAGCCTGTCATCGGTGTCCTTCGACGGCCTGTCGAAAACCTTCTTCTGGCTCGGCCTGTTCGGCATCAACCCGCTGGAATATCCCGGCCGCACCGCGCTCATCGGCATTAGCAGCTTCGGCCTCGTGCTGACCTTCGTCCTGCTCGCGGCGGCATTCCTGCTGGCCGTCATACTCGGCCAGCGCCTTGCCGGCAGCCGACATTCCCACGGCGAGGCCGCCGGGCTGCTGGTCTGGTCGATCGTACCGATCGCGCTCGCCTATCATGTCGCGCACTATCTGACGGCGCTGCTGGTCGACGGCCAGTATGCGATCGCCGCTTTGTCCGACCCGTTCGCGCTGGGATGGGACCTGTTCGGCGCCGCCGACATGCAGATCGAGGCCGGCATCGTCGCCGGGGCCGACTCCGCCTGGTGGCTGTGGAACCTGCAGGCCGGCATCATCATCGCCGGGCACATGCTGGCGGTGCTCGTTGCCCATGGACTGGCCTGGCGACTGCACCAGGTGCCATCGCGCGCCGCCCTCAGCCAGTTGCCGCTCACCATGCTGATGATTGCCTACACGATCTTCGGCCTGTGGTTGCTTGCCACGCCGACGGCCGGATGAGACAAGCTGATCCACATGCCTTTGCGGAAAGCCCGCTTGCAAGCTCTGTGCTTTGGTGATTTAGTTTGTACACATGCAATTTCTGCCCCTCCTGCAAGGGAGTGGCCTTGCCTCGTTACAGACAGTCAAAACTCAAAAACAGGGGAACTGCCGTGACTGACAAGAATGGGTTTTTCGATCTCTCCAAATCCACCCTTAGCCGCCGCACCGCGCTGAAAGGTCTCGCCGCCGGCGCCGGGCTGACGCTCGCGCCCGGCTTCGTCCGCTACAGCCAGGCGCAGAGTTCGGCGCCAATCAAGATCGGCTTCCAGTCGCACCGCACCGGCATCGGCGCCGCCTATGGCCGCTGGTATGAAAAGACCAGTGCCGCCGCGGTCAAGGCGATCAACGACGCCGGCGGCATCAACGGCCGGCCTGTCGAACTGGTGATCGAGGATGACGGCACCGATCCCGGCCGTGGCGCCGAGGTGGTCGGCAAGTTCGCCACCCAGCACAAGACCGACATCGTCTTCGGCACGCTGTTCTCGCATGTGGTGATCGGCTCGGCGCCGGCCGCCGGCGAAAACAAGATCCCGTATTTCGTCGTCAGCGAAGGCCACCACGTCGCTTCGACCAAGCTCAACCGCTACGTCTTCCAGCCTGGCATCACCGATGTGAAGAGCCAGATCCAGTCGATGGCGCCGTGGATCGCGGCCAATGCCGGCAAGAAGGTGACGCAGATCTTCCCGGATTTCGCCTTCGGCTACGACCATCGCGACTACCTGCCGCCGGCGCTGAAGGCGCAAGGCGCCGAGGTCATCGCCCAGATCGCCATCCCGCCGACAGAGTCGTCTTTTACGAAATACTTCCCGCAGATACCCGCCGAGACCGAAGTCATCTACCACGTGATGGTCGGCCCGGCCGTGCTCACCTTCGTCAAGGAACTCGGCGAGTTCTACGGCTCCAGCCGGCCGCAACTGTTCGGCTTCATCGATTCGCTCGAAGCCACCGACATCAACAGCCCCGGCCTCGAATTTTTGGACGGCAGCCATTTCTGGGAAGGTTCGCCGCGCTATGCGCAGGCCAATGACTCGGCCGCCCAGAAAGCCTACCGCGCCGCTGTCGGCATCGACGACAATGGGGCTGCCGTCGGCGACCCCAAGGACGTCTCCACCGCCGCCCACATGTTCGGCTGCTGGGAGACCCTCTATGTCGTTAAGAAGGCGATGGAAGATGCCGGCTACAAGGGCCCGGAAGACCGCGCCAAGCTGGTCGAGGCGACCGAGGCTCTGACCGAATTCGCCGAAGGCCCGGAGCATCCGCAAGGCCCCAAGACCTTCAACGGCAAGATCCACCAGTGTTTTGGCATCCAGAACATCTCCAAGGTCGAAGGCGGCAAGATGAAGGTCGTCCACAAGACCAAGATCGAGGACGGGCTTTACGAGGCCGAAGGGGATTATACGACGCAGGCGCTGTGAGGCGCCTTACCCTCCCCCTTGTGGGGAGGGTCGGCACGCAAGCTTCGCACTTTTTCGAAGCTTGCGAGACGGGGTGGGGGTCGCGACGGCCCGTGCCCAACCCCCAACCCGACCGCTGCGCGGTCACCCTCCCCACAAGGGGAGGGTAAGGGCGCCCTGAATGCATTTCGGACCCCATCTCCTCCTCGCCGCCCTCGAAGGCCTTGTCACCTCAGCCGTGTTGGCGCTGACGGCGCTTGGGCTGTCGCTGGTGTTCGGCGTCATGCGCGTCGTCAACGTCGCCCATGGCGAGTTCTTCATGCTGGGCGCGGTGCTGGCCTGGGCGATCTCGACGGCGATACCCGGCCATCCCACGCTCGGCTTCCTGGCGGCGCTGGTGATTGCGCCGCTGATTGTCGGCGCCATTGCGCTGGTAGCCGAGCGGCTTGTGCTGCGGCGGCTCAATTACAATCCGGAAGCCACCATCGTCGCCACGATCGGCATGCTCTACATCATCCAGCAGCTGGCGTTGAGCTTCTATGGCCCGGAAGCCCGCCCGGTGGAGCCGCCCTTCAGCTACCGCATCCTTTTGCCCTGGTTCGGCTATTCCGGCTACAAGCTGTCGATCATTGCCGCTTCGGCCCTTCTGCTCATCGCCACCTGGCTGGTGCTGACGCGCACCAAGATCGGCCTCATCATGCGCGCCACCCAATATGACAGCGAGACGGCGCAGGCCTTCGGCATTCCGGTCGCCCGCGTCTATGCCGGCGTCTTCGCGCTCGGCGCCATGCTGGCGGCCATCGCCGCCGTGCTGATCGTGCCGATCAGTCAGGCGCACTACCTGATGGGGCAGGACCCGCTGCTGTTGTCCTTCATCGTCGTCATCATCGGCGGCCTCGGCTCGCTGCGCGGCACGGTCGTCGCCGCCGTGCTGATCGGGCTGTCCGACGGCATCATCTCGGTGTTCTTCTCGCCGACTTTGGCCAAGATCATTGCCACGCTGCTGGTGGCCATGGTGCTGGTGTTCAGGCCGCAAGGCCTGTTCGGGCAGGCGCCGCGATGAGCGAAGCTTCGCCGGCAAAAGCCTATGCTCTGCATATCGGCGCCATCGCGCTGCTGTTCGCCCTGAGCTTCGTCCTGCCGGATTATCATCACGGCCTGCTCGCCCGCATCATGGTGCTGGCGGTGTTCGCCATGGGCTACAACATGCTGTTCGGCTATGTCGGCCTGCTCAGCCTCGGCCACGCCATGTTCTTCGCCGCCGGGCTCTATGGCGCTGGTCTCGCCGTCATCCATCTCGGCTGGAGCGTGCCTTTGGCTTTCCTCGCCGGCATCGCCTGCGGCGCGCTGCTGGCACTTGTGATCGGCCTGCTGGCGCTGCGCACCACCGGCGTCGCCTTCATGATCGTCACCATGATGTTCGCGCAGGTGTTTTACCTCGTCATCCTCTATTTCGCCGCCTGGACCGGCGGCGACCAGGGTCTGGTCGTGCCGCAGCCCGCGCGGGTTCTGGCCTTCGGCGCGACATCGCTCGACCTAACCAACCCGACCGTGCGCTACATGAGCGCGCTGGCGCTGTTCTCGGTCGTGCTGCTGATCACCCTCGCCATCGTCCGCTCCCGCTATGGCCGCGTGCTGGTCGCGGTGCGCGAGAACGAGGAGCGCACGAAAATGCTGGGCTACGACACCTTCTCCAACAAGCTGATCGCCGTCGTCGTCTCCGGCACCATCTGCGCCGCCTCGGGTGCGGCCTATGCGCTGCTGTTCGGCTATGTCGGCTCGAGCTTTGCCTCGGTGCAGTATTCCATCCTGCCGCTGCTCTGGGTGCTGCTCGGCGGCGCCGCCACGACGCTGGGCGCGCTGCTTGGCACTGTGTTCATGTACTATGTCATCGACACCGCCAGCGGTTACACCTCCGCCTATCTCCTGATCGTCGGTATTGCACTCATCCTTCTGGTGCTGTTTTTCCCCAAAGGCATTCTGGGCACCATCCGCCAGCGCTGGCTCCGGTGGCTGCCATGATGCCGTTGCTGACCACCAAAGGCCTGGCGCGCAATTTCGGCGGCCTGCGCGCCGTCGATGGTGTCGATTTTCAGCTGATGCCGGGCGAGATCCGCGCCGTCATCGGCCCCAATGGCGCCGGCAAAACCACCTTCGTCAGCCTGGTCAGCGGCCGCATTCAGCCATCGTCCGGCATGATCGTCTTCGACGGCGCCGACATCACCAGCCAGCCGGCCTATCTCAGGGTTCGCCGGGGCATCGCCTACACCTTCCAGATCACCAGCGTCTTTGCCAACCTTTCCGCTTACGACAATGTCGCGCTGCCGGTGCAGCGCACGCTGACCGATGGCCGCTCGAAAGGTGCGGTGCGCACCGGTGTCATGGCCGCGCTCGATCGCACCGGCCTTGCCGGCCGCGCCCATATGCCGGCCGGCCAGCTTTCCTACGGCCATCAGCGCCTGCTGGAAGTGGCAATGGGCCTGGCGCTGAAGCCGCGGCTTTTGATCCTCGACGAGCCGACGCAGGGGCTGGCCGACAGCGAGATCGACAATTTCATCGGACTGGTGCGCGAGATTGCCAAGAGCGCCACCGTGCTCCTGATCGAGCACAACATGCCGGTCGTCATGCAGCTGGCCGACCGCATCACCGTCTTCAACGCCGGCAAGATCCTGGCCGAAGGCACGCCCGAACAGGTTCGCGCCAACACCCAGGTGCAGGAAGCCTATCTGGGGACGGCGCCATGAGCGAAGCCCACAAGACTGAGGCCCACGAGACTGAGGCCCACGAGACTGAAGCGCTGACCATCTCCAGGCTCGAATGCTTCTATGGCGAGGTTCAGGTGCTTTACGAGCTTGATCTCGTGCTCAACAAGGGCGAGGTGCTGTGCCTGTTCGGTCGCAACGGCGCCGGCAAGACGACGGCGCTGAAAGCAATCATGGGGCTGGTTCCGTCGAGCGCCGGTTCGATCCGGCTCGCCGGCAAGGAGTTGACCGGCCTGCCGGCGCATGAGGTGCCCAAGGCCGGCGTCGCCTATGTACCGCAAGGCAGGCGGCTGTTCGCCGAGATGACGGTGGCGGAAAACATCGAGATCGGTCTGATGGCGCGCGGCAACGGAAGAGCGACGCGCGAGAGCGTGCTCGATCTCTTCCCGCTGCTGCGCCAGCGGCTGCGCCAGCGCTCCGGCACTTTGTCCGGCGGCGAGCAGCAGATGCTGGCCATGGCCCGCGCCCTTTGTCTGGAGCCTCAGGTGCTGTTGCTAGACGAGCCGACGGAGGGGCTGATGCCGTCGATGATCGCCAAGATCCGCGAGACGGTGGTGAAGCTGCGTGAGCTAGGTGTCTCCACCATTCTGGTCGAACAGCGCGTCGACGCCGTGCTGTCCGTCGCCGACCGCGTCTGCTTCATCGAGAACGGCCGCAACCGCGAGACCGTCGATGTCGAGCAATTGCGCGCCGACCCATCGGCAGTCAGGCGCTATGTCGGCGTCGGCTGATCAGCCGAAAAACAGGAACCCGGCGATCAAAAAGATCGGGATCAGCACCAGCCCTGACCATGCCATGTAGCCGAAGAAGCCCGGCATCTTCACACCGCGGTGTCGGGCGATGGCGTAGACCATGAAGTTGGGTGCATTGCCGATATAGGTGTTGGCGCCCATGAACACCGCGCCGGCCGAGATCGCGGCCAGCGTCGAGGCCGCCTCCGTCATCAGGTGCCGCGCGTCGCCGCCTGCGAGTTCGAAAAACACCAGATAGGTCGGCGCATTGTCGAGGAAGGACGACAGCCCGCCGGTCAGCCAGAAATAGGCGAGATCATTGGGCTGGCCGGTGGGTGACGTCACCAGCGCCACCAGCGGCGCCAGCGCGCCGTCATGGCCGGCGCGAAGGATGGCAATGACCGGCACGATGCAGATGAAGATGCCGGCAAACAGTTTTGCCACCTCCGCGATCGGGCCCCAGGTGAAGCCGTTGGCCTCGCGATGGCTCTTGAGGGAAACGACAAGCGACAGCCCGGCGAGCGCCAGGATGATGGCATCGCGCACCAGGTTCTGCAGTTCGAGGCCGACGCCGAGGATGGAGAAAGTCACGCCCGGCTTCCAGGCAGCTGAAAGCAGGATCGCGGCAATGACGCCGGCCAGCAACGGCAGATTGGCCAGGCCGCGAAGGCGCACCTTCGTATCCGGCGTCGGATCCTTGATCTTCGGCGCGCCGCCTTCACGGCGATGCAGCATGATGTCGATGGCCAGGAAGACAAGCAGCACCAGGCCGCCGGTAAACAGCGTCTCGCGCCAGAGGTTCGCCGACGTCCAGAAGAAGTCGACGCCGCGCAGGAAGCCGACGAACAATGGCGGGTCGCCCAAGGGCGTCAACGAGCCGCCGATGTTAGACACCAGGAAGATGAAGAAGATGACGATATGGGCGTTGAACTGCCGGTTGTCGTTGGCGCGCAGCATCGGCCGGATCAGGATCATCGAGGCGCCGGTGGTGCCGATCACCGAGGCCAGCATCGCCCCGACGAGCAGCAGCCCGGCATTGACCAGCGGCGTGCCATGGATGTTGCCGGCGACAAGGATGCCGCCCGAAATGGTGTAGAGCGCGAACAGCAGGATAATGAACGACATGTATTCGGTGAGCAGCGTGTGCAGCACGGCTTCACCGGCTACCGGAACGCCGAATGCAACCATCAGGGGGATGACCGCCAGCGCTGCCCAGCCGGCTGCGATCTTGCCGTAGTGATGCTCCCAGACATGATGGAACAGCAGCGGTCCGGTGGCGATCGAGAGCAGCAGGCCGGCGAAAGGCAGCGCCCACCACAGCGACATGGTAGCATCGGGCAGGCCGCGGGCCTCGGCCGCGAAGGCCATTTGCGGAGACACAGCGGAAGCGAGTACACCTGCCGCCAAAGCCTTCCCCAACTGTGTGCAGCCCCCTCGATGCCTCACGATCCAGTCACTCCGAGATCGGGTCTTCGAGCCTAACCCCGGCATCGCGCATCCTCTTCAGCATCGCCTCGACCGAACCGTTGAGATCGATGCCGCGGCAGGCGTCGAGGCGAACCGTCGTCTTGAAGCCTTGCTTGACCGCGTCGAGGGCCGAAAAGGCAACGCAGAAGTCGGTCGCCAGGCCAACCAGGGTCACACTGTCGATGCTGCGCTCCTTGAGGTAGCCGGCGAGCCCCGTCGGCGTCTTGTGGTCGTTCTCGAAGAAGGCGGAGTAGCTGTCGATATCAGGGCGAAATCCCTTGCGGATCACCAGCTCGGCCTTGGTCCAGGCGAGCCCCGAGTGAAAATCCGAGCCGAGGCTGCCCTGGATGCAATGGTCCGGCCACAGCGTCTGCGGCCCATAGGGCATTTCGATCGCGCTGAAGGGCTGCGCCCCCGGATGGCTGGAGGCAAAGCTCGAATGTCCGGCCGGGTGCCAGTCCTGCGTCAGCACGACATGCTCGGCATGCCGAATCAGATCGTTGACCAGCGGCACGATTTCGTCGCCGCCGGCAACCGCCAGTGCGCCGCCGGGGCAGAAGTCGTTTTGCAGGTCGATGACAACAAGCGCTTCGTCGGCCATGGCGCCTCTCCTCTTCTACGTCTCGAACGGGGGATCGAGTGAAATACGCCGCTGATGCGACCGGATGCTGAAACTTGACCGGATGGCCGCCTGCGTCAACCTCTGCAAGCGTAAGAAATGCTTGGCGGCCGGGTTCCCTTAAACTCCGGCTTTGACAATTTCCGCCAGCTTGATATCATTTGCATACGAATGAATTTGGCCTGATCAGACATTGGCGGGGTTCGGGAAGACCCCACCTTTTGAAGGTCCCAATGGGAAGGCCTATTTTTTTGGAAGGCAAAGCGTGATCCGTTACGCGAAACCCGCCACGCTCGACGAGGCGCTCGCTCTGCTGGGCGAGGGCGCCTGGCGCGTGCTTGCCGGCGGCACCGATTTCTATCCGGCGCAGGGCGCCAAACCGTTCCGCGACAATGTTCTCGATATTAACGGCCTGGTCTCGCTGCGCGGCATTGCCGAGACCGAAACCCATTGGGTTTTGGGCGCCCGCACCACCTGGACCGACCTTGTCCGCCATCCATTGCCGGCGGCTTTCGATGCGCTGAAGCAGGCCGCGCGCGAAGTGGGCTCCCTGCAGATCCAGAATGTCGCCTCGATCGCCGGCAATCTCTGCAATGCTTCGCCTGCCGCCGATGGCGTTCCGGGACTGCTGGTGCTGGACGCCGAGGTCGAGCTGCGCTCTGCAGCCGCGACGCGTTATCTGCCGCTGCAGGAGTTCATTCTCGGCAACCGCCGCACCGCTTTGCTGCCGGGCGAACTGGTCACCGCCATCCGCATCACGAAGCGGGCCTCTGCCGGCACGTCGGCCTTCGTCAAGCTCGGTGCGCGGCGCTACCTCGTCATCTCCATCGCCATGGTGGCGGCGCGCCTCGTTGCCGAGAATGGCATGGTCATGGAAGCCGCTGTCGCGGTCGGGTCCTGCTCGGCCGTCGCCAGGCGGCTCGCCGCTGTCGAAGCCGTGCTGGTGGGCAAGCCTGTCGGCCCGGCACTCGCCGATGCTCTCCTGTCCGCGCCGATGGCCGAGCTCTCGCCGATTGCCGACGTGCGCGGCAGCGCCGAATACCGGCTCGACGCAGCGCGCGAGCTTGTCGCTCGCGCCGTGCTGGGGGCCTGCGGGCTGACGAACGACAACAGCATGGTGGCGGCATGAGCCACTCTGAGATGATTGAAGCCCTGCCCGACCTCGTGCCGGGCCTCGGCATCGAGCGCGCCGAGATCGCCTTCGCCGTCAATGGCGCCGCCGTCTCGGTCAATGTGCCGCCGCTGCGCCGGCTGTCGCAGGTTTTGCGCGACGAATTGCAGCTGACGGGCACCAAGGTTGGCTGCGATGCCGGCGATTGCGGCGCCTGCACGGTGCTGGTCGACGGCGACGCCGTCTGCGCCTGCCTGATGCCGGCGGCCTCCGCAGCCGGGACGTCCGTAACGACCGTCGAAGGCCTCGCCGATGGCCGGCTCTCGGCGCTGCAGGCGTCCTTCCTGGCACATGGCGCCGCGCAATGCGGCATCTGCACGCCGGCGCTGCTGGTCGCGGCAACGGCGCTGCTGGATGGCACACCGAATCCGACCGAGGCCGAGGTGCAGGATGCGCTGGGTGGCATCCTGTGCCGTTGCACCGGCTACAGAAAGATCATTGCGGCAGTGATGGATGCGGGACGGTTCGAGACGTCGACCGACGGCGCTGCCCCTCATCCGCCTGCCGGCACCTTCACCCCGTATAGTGACGGGGAGAAGGGAAGTGCTCCAGCGCCGACGCTCCCCTCTCCCCGTTCTTCACGGGGAGAGGGTAAGGGTGAGGGGCAGCGCCAACGTCATTCGTTGGAATTCAACTTTGAACGTAGAATGCCAACCACAGGGAATGCTGTAGGCGCCTCCCCGGTCCGGCTCGACGGCGTGCCAAAAGTCACCGGCGCTGAAAAATTCGGCGCCGATGCCTTTCCCGCCGATGCGCTGGCCGTGCTGGTGGTCCGCTCGCCGCATTATCATGCCGGCTTCGCCTTCGGCGACCTGGAGGGCTGGGTGAAGTCGCATCCCGGCATCGTCGGCGTCTTCACCGCCGCCGACATTCCGGGAAAAAACTGTTTCGGCGTCATCGGTCCGTTTGCCGACCAGCCGGCGCTGGCCGAAGGCTTTGCGCGGCTGCGCGGCGAGGCAGTGGCGCTTGTCGCCGGCGAGCGCGAGGCCATGCTCGATCTCGACCTCCAGGATTTCCCGGTCCGCTGGACCGAGCTGCCGCATTTTCTGCAGCCCGGCGACGCGCAGGCAGAAGGGGCTGCGCTCATCCACGCGAACCGCCCGGCCAATTTGTTGACCAAGGGCTTTGTCGAGCGCGGCGACCCCGAGGCGGCGCTTGGCGAGGCTGCTTACACGGTGTCCGGTGCCATCGACACCTCCTATGTCGAGCACGCCTACATCGAGCCGGAAGCCGGCCATGCCTACATGGACGGCGACACGCTGGTCGTCGTCGCCTGCACCCAGGCCCCCTATATGGACCGTGACGAAACGGCAAAGGTGCTCGGTCTTGCCGTCGACAAGGTGCGCATCGTGCCGACCGCGACCGGCGGCGGCTTCGGCTCGAAGCTCGACGTGTCGCTGCAGCCGCTCATCGGGCTTGTGGCACTGAAGACCGGCCGGCCGGCGGCGCTTGCCTACACCCGCACCGAATCCATGATGTCGACCACCAAGCGACATCCGTCCGAGATGAAGGCGACCATCGGCGTAGATGCCGAGGGCCATGTCACCGGCATGGTCTTCACAGGCGATTTCAACACCGGCGCCTATGCCAGCTGGGGCCCGACCGTCGCCAACCGCGTGCCGGTGCATGCCTCCGGTCCCTATGCGACGCCGAACTACCGCGCCGAAGGCCGCGCCATCCACACCCACGGGCCGATCTCCGGCGCCTTCCGTGGCTTCGGCGTGCCGCAGGCGACGATCATGCAGGAGACGCTCTATGATGAGCTCGCCGGCAAGCTTGGCATGGACCGGCTCGATTTTCGGCTGAAGAACTGCCTTCGGAACGGATCCGAAACGGTTACCGGACAGCGACTGGAGTCGGGCGTCGGCATATTCGAGTGCCTCGACTCCTTGCGGCTGCATTGGGCTCGCGCGACGGCCGACGCAGATACATTCAACAATGCCAATACGAGCAAAAAGCGCGGCGTCGGCATCGCGTCCTGCTGGTATGGCTGCGGCAACACCTCGCTGCCCAATCCGTCGACCATAAGGGTCGGTATCTCGCCAGAGGGGGAGGTCATCCTGCATCAGGGCGCCGTCGATATCGGCCAGGGCTCCAACACCGTCATCGCCCAGATCTGCGCCGACGCACTCGGCCTGCCGCTGGAAAAATTCAAGCTGAAGAGCGCCGACACTGCGATCAGCCCCGACGCCGGCAAAACATCGGCCTCGCGCCAGACTTTTGTCACCGGCAAGGCGGCCGAGAAGGCCGGCCGCGCCTTGCGCGAAAAAATCCTGCGCTTTGCCAATGTCTCGGAGAACGCTGCCCTGCAATTGGACGGCCCGGCGATCGTCATTCGTGAAGGCGAAGCCACTCGGCGCATCGATCTCGCCGCGCTCGATGTCGATGCGGACAGTTTCGTCTTTCGCGCCGAGGAGACCTACGATCCGCCGACGCTGCCGCTCGATGCCAAGGGCCAGGGCAAGCCTTACGCCGTCTATGGCTACGGCGCGCAGATCGCCGAACTCGAAGTCGATCTCAAGCTTGGCACCGTGAAGCTGCTGAAAATCACCGCCGCACACGATGTCGGCAAGGCGATCAATCCGCTGCTGGTCGAAGGCCAGATCGAAGGCGGCATCGCGCAAGGCATCGGCATGGCGCTGATGGAGGAATACATCCCCGGTCGCACCGAGAATTTGCACGACTATCTCATCCCGACCATCGGCGATGTGCCTGAGATCGAGCACATATTGATCGAGGTTCCCGATCCGGAGGGACCGTTCGGCGCCAAGGGCCTGGGCGAGCATGTGCTGATCCCGACCGCACCCGCCATCCTCAACGCCATACGCCACGCCACCGGCGTTCTCATCACCAAGGTTCCGGCGACGCCGGCGCGCATCCGCGCCGCCATCCGCGAAAAAGATGGCATCCGCGACAAGGAGGCACGCCGATGAGCGAGCTTGCCGAACGCTTCGAAACCCACGATCCGGGCGAAAAGCTGGTGGCGGAAAAGATCCGCTGCGATGCCTGTCCGGTGATGTGCTACATCGCCGATGGCCGCACCGGCGCCTGCGACCGCTACGGCAATGTCGGTGGCCGCATCGTGCGTATGGACCCGCTGACCATCCTCGACCATGCGGCAGAGAGCGGCGCCGCGGTCGTGCCCTTCACCGCCGAGGGCGAGCAATGGGACGGCGAACTGGTCAACACCGGCCGCCGCTTCGTCACTGCGATCGGCGCCGGCACCACCTATCCCGACTACAAGCCAGCCCCCTTCATCGTCAGCCAGGAGGTCGAGGGCGTCGATCTGGTGACCGTGGTCACCGAAGGCATTTTTTCGTACTGCGGCGTCAAGGTGAAGATCGACACGGACCGTCATCTCGGCCCCGAAACGGCAATCGTGCGCGCGCAAGGCGAGGCGATCGGCCACGTCACGACAGGCGAATATGGCTCGCAGATGCTGTCGCTGGGCGGCGTGCATCATCTGACCGGCGGCTCCAAGGCCGAAGGCCGGGCAACCTGTGACGCGATGCTCAGTCTGTGCAATCGCAAGCCGGTCGAACTGACCATCGATGGCGGCGCCACCATCATCGTCGAAACCGGCAAACCACCTGTCATCGACGGCAAGCAGGAACACCGTATGCGGGTCGGCTGCGGCTCGGCCACGATCGGCATGTTCGCCACGCAATGGCGCGGCCTAGTCGACGAGGTGGTGGTGGTCGACGACCATATCACCGGCGTTGTCTCCGAGCATCAGGCCGGCAAGGTGCTGGGCTGGCAGGACACCGGCATCAAGATCATCGGCCGCCGCTCGACGCCGGGCCGCTATTTCAAGGTCTCCGAGCCCGGCCTTGGCTGGGGCGGCACCTCGATTTCCGACCCGCTGTCGATCCTCGGCGGATGGAACGCCAAGAAGGGCGCCCGCCCCGGCCTGTCGCTGCTGATGGTGTCGACCACCGGCGAGCAGTTCGCCTATTACGAACTCGACGACGAGTTGAAGCCGGTTGAAAAACCGTTCCCCGAGCGGCTGCAGAAATCGGTCGGCCTGATCGAGGACAATTGCGAGCCGGCGCTCTGCACCGTGCTGTTCATCGGCGGCGCCGGCGGTTCGCTGCGCGCCGGCGTCACCGAAAACCCGGTCAATCTCACCCGCTCGGTGCAGGGCTTGAAGACCTATGTTACCGTTGGCGGCGCGCCGGTCTATGTCTGGCCGGGCGGCGGCATCACGCTGATGGTCGACGTCATGCGCGTGCCGGAAGGCGCGTTCGGTTATGTCCCGACCCCGGCACTGGTGGCGCCGATCGAATTCACGCTGCGTCGCGACGACTATGTCCGGCTGGGCGGCTACGAGGCCGAGATACGAAGCGTCGAGGATATCGTTGCCAAAGGCGGCGAGTATCTCAACCCGCGTCGCGGCTCAGCCGCCGAGGCTCAAAACCCATGGCCGCCGCTCGCGCAATTGCGCCGCGTCGGCTCGAACGGGGCCACCTGATGCAAGGCCCGCAAGTCCACTGGCTGCAGGACGGTAAGCGGCTGCACCTCAACCACGGGCCGATCGACCTGATCGTCGAAGCCTTTGGTGAGGCGGCTGAGTGTCGTGCCGCCTACGATCAGGCGATCGAGCGCTTCCAGACGATCCTGATCGAGTTGGTCGAGGAGCTTCCCGAATTGCGGCTGCCGGCATTTTTCCTGGCGCCGCGCACCTTCGCCGGCCCGACGGCGCGGCGCATGGAAGCAGCCGTCATGCCCTTGGCGGAATGCTTCATCACGCCGATGGCCGCCGTCGCCGGATCGGTAGCCGACGAAATGCTCTCGGCATTGCTTGCCGGTCGCAGACTCGACCGGGCCTATGTCAACAATGGCGGCGACAGCGCCCTCCATATCGGCAAGGGCCAGTCGATGAACCTGGCGATCGCCGGCACCGGCAACGGCATGGCCGACCGCCTCACCATTCGCTCGGCGGACGGCGTGCGCGGCGTCGCCACCAGCGGCTGGCGCGGCCGTTCGTTCTCGCTTGGCATTGCCGACGCCGTCACCGTGCTGGCGCACACCGGCGCCGAGGCCGATGCGGCCGCGACACTCATTGCCAACGCCGTCGACCTGCCCGGCAATCCCGCCATCAAGCGCATTCCCGCGCAGGACTTGGTGCCCGACAGCGATCTCGGCGCGCGGCTGGTGACACAAGCCGTCGGCATGCTCGCGCGTGGCGATGTGGAGCGGGCGCTGGACAATGGCCTTGCCGTCGCCGAAGATTTTCGCCGGCGCGGCCTGATTGCCGCATCGGCGCTGTTTCTAGGTGGGGAAGCCCGCATCAGTGGTTCCATGGCGCTTGCCGCGCCCAACAAAAATCCAGGGAAGGAAGTTGCCCATGCCTGAGTTTCCGATCCGCAAGATTGCGGTTCTGACCGAAGAGATTTTTCACGATGGCGGCCCGGTCGCAGCTGCGCCGCGCCGCCGCGCGGCGGCCGTGGCGCTGGTGAAGAACCCGTTCGCCGGCCGCTACGTCGAAGAACTGCAGAGCGCCATGGACGATCTGAAGCCGCTTGGCCTGCTGCTCACCGACAAGCTCATTGCCGCATTGGGCGGCGACATCAAGCAGATCGACGCCTACGGCAAGGGCACCATTGTCGGCTCGTCGGGGGAGCTGGAGCACGGCGCGCTGTGGCATGTGCCCGGCGGTTACGCCATGCGCGAGCGGCTGGGCGACGCCAAGGCGATCGTGCCGTCGGCAACCAAGGTCGGCGCCTTCGGCTCGCGGCTCGACGTGCCGCTCGGCCACACCAACGCCGCCTATGTGCGTAGCCA
This sequence comes from Mesorhizobium sp. M0771, assembly GCF_040320155.1. Lineage (NCBI taxonomy): Bacteria > Pseudomonadati > Pseudomonadota > Alphaproteobacteria > Hyphomicrobiales > Phyllobacteriaceae > Mesorhizobium > Mesorhizobium sp. M0771. The sequence goes on from NZ_JAMYPC010000004.1 coordinate 279,521, forward strand.
TTTCGACGCCATGGAGGTCGGTCTCAGCGACGGGCCGCGCGCCGACGAAATCCTGTTCTGCCTCGCCATGAGCTGCGGCCCCCGCGTGCACGACCGCATGGGCGGCCTGGCGGTCGGCGACATCAAGGCCTGGGACGGCTTGCGATGAGCGGCGGGGACAATCTTCTCAAGCTCGTCGAGGCCGAAGAGCCCGACGAACATGACTACCGCCTGCAGGAGCAGGTCGGCTTCATCCTGCGCAAGGCGCATCAGCGCCATGTCTCGATCTTTGCCGCCCAGATCAGCGACCTGACGCCGCCGCAATTCGCTGCACTTGCCAAGCTGCACGATGTCGGCGAGACCTCGCAGAACCAGTTGGGCACGCTGATCGCCATGGATGCGGCGACGGTCAAGGGCGTCATCGACCGGCTGAAGGCGCGTGGCCTGGTCGATCTGACCAAACACGAGGTCGACAAGAGGCGGCTGCTGGTCAACCTCACGCCAGAGGGACGCGAGGCGATCGAACGGCTGATCCCGTTGGCCCGCGCCATCACCCAGGAGACACTGGCGCCGCTGACGGTCAAGGAAGCGGCCACGTTTATGCGGCTGCTAGCGAAGTTAGCCTGATTTAGGCCCGCAGCCGAGCGCCTTCAGGATCGAAGAATGGCATCGGCGCCACCACCGCGCGGGTCGGCTTGCCGTCAATGTCGATGCTGAGTTCGGTCCCGATGGCGGTGAACGGCAGCCGCAAATGCGCCGTCGCCAGAACTTTGCCTAAGGAATAGCCGTGATCGCTGTAGGTGACGACGCCGGCATCCTCGCCGTCGGCGAAAACCCTGGCATCCGTCGCGGCCGGCTTGTCACCGTCGAGAATCAGCCCGGTCCAGCGTTCGTCGAGCCCCTTGTCGCGAATTTTGAGCAATGCCTCGCGGCCGATGAACTCGCCCTTGTCGAACTTGATCCAGCGATCGAGCCCGACATGGAAGGGCGTACGGCTCTCGTCCATGTCGATGCCATGCGCCGGATAGGCCTTTTCCAGCCCGAGCGTGAACATGGCCAGCACGCCGTATGGCTTCAAGCCGAAATCGCCGCCGGTCCGCACCAGCGCGTCCCAGACGGAAGTCGCCTCGTCCGCCGGCACGAACAGTTCGAAGCCGAGCTCGCCGGTCACCCCGGTGCGTGAGATCAGGACTTTGGTCTCGCCGACGCGCCCTGAAGTGAACGCCCAGCGTTTCAACTCATCGAGATCGGCATCCGAAACCAGTGCTTTCAGCAGCTCGCGGGAGCGCGGCCCCTGTATGGTCGGGAAGGCGACGGCCGCGGTGATGTCGGTGACATAGGCCTTTCGCGCTTCAGCATGATGCTGCAGCCAGGGCAGCATCTTCAGCCGGTTGACCGAGCCGGTCACCAGCATGAAATGCTCAGGCGCCAGCCGGAACACGGTGAGGTCGTCCATGATGCCGCCATCGTCGCGGCAGACGGTGGAATAGCGCACCTGGCCGGGGCTCATCGCGGCCGCATCGTTGACGATAACGTGGTTGACCAGCGCCTCCGCTTCCGGCCCCTTGATGTCCATCTTGCCCATGGTGCTGAGATCCTGCACGCCGACATTCTTGCGCGTGTTCAGATGCTCGTCGGCGATGCCGGAATAAGTTTTGGCCGAGACGAAGTCGCCGCCGACCCGGCCCATCGTGGCGCCGAGGCCAACGATGCTGGTGTAGAAGGGGGAGCGCCGCTCAACCAAGAAACTTCTCCGTCATCTCATGAAAACGGCAGCGCCGGGTGGCGCTGCCGAGGTCGGGTTGGCTGAGGGATTAACCCCCGTAGACGTCGAAGGCGAAGTACTTGTCGTTGATTTCCTTGTACTTGCCGTTGGCGCGCAGCGCCTCGATTGCGGCATTGAACTTGTCGGCAAGTTCCTTGTTGCCCTTTTGCAGGGCGATGCCGACGCCGGGGCCGTGAATGGCCGGATCGGCGGTCAGCGTGCCGAGCAATTTGCAGCAGGCGCCATCGGGCTTCTTCAGCCATTCGGTCAGGATGATCGAGCCGTCCATCATCGCGTCGAGCCGGCCATTGGCCATGTCGGTGCGGGCGTCGTCGCCCGTCGGATAGGCTTTCACGGTCGAGCCGGAGTATTTCTGCTCGGCGAAATTCTGGTGGATGGTTGCGCTCTGCACGCCCAGCACCTTGCCCTTCAGATCGTCCGGCGATGTGCCGGCGATGGTCGAATCCTTCGGCACGGCGATGGCCGGCGGCGTCTGGTAATATTTGTGGGTGAACTCGACCTTCTCGGCCCGTTCCGGCGTGATGGTGATGTTGATGATGGCGTCGAACTTGCCGGCCTGCAGCGCCGGAATGGAACCATCGAAATCCTGTACGGAGAATTCGCACTCGGCCTTCATCTCGGCACACAGCGCCTTGCCGAGGTCGATGTCGAAGCCGCCCAGCGTGCCGTCCGAATTGGCATAGTTGAAAGGCGGATAGGCGCCCTCGGTCCCGATCCTGAGTTTCTCGGCGGAGGCAGCACCGGTCCCAAGCAGCAGGGCGGCGGAAGCGGCAAGCACGAAACGACCGAAAAGACGCATGTTCCTGATCTCCGTTGACTAAGCAATTCCAGGGAAGGTGTTGGCGGTTTCCCGTCCGGAATTGCGCGAAAACAAGGATAGAAGTCTATGGTCTTTTGCAGGCCCCACGGAGACGGAAACGACATGCTCTGCGGCGATCACGGCGCGGCAAGCCGTCCTTCCCCAGGAATCTTACTGTGATCTAAATTACAGACCGATCATGGACATGGGCGCATGTTCAGCTGGAAGTAGACGGTCGTGGGAGGGACCTGGGGATGGACCAGCAGGAATTCGTGCAGGAAGCCGCGCAGCGGCGCATAGACGACGACATCGCCAAGCGCATCAGGGTTCACCAAGCCAACATCGAGCGGCTCGAAACCGCAAGGGAAAGCGCCGGCAATCTCGAGGCGGCCGTTGCCAACCGGCCGCTGGTGATGCTGGCGCAGGGCGATTCCTGGTTCGACTATCCGCTCACCGGTAACGGCTTTCCGTTCGTCGACACCGACGTGATCGCGCAGCTGCGACGCATCGGCTCGATGCCGCCGACCATCCTCAACCTTGCCCATCATGGCGATGCGGCGACCGACGAGATGTCGCTGCCCAAGCAGCAGCGCATGATCGCCGCCCTGCGCAACAAGGCCAACTGGCTGGACGGCAAGCCCGATGCCATCCTGTTCTCTGCCGGTGGCAACGACATTGCCGGCGACCAGTTCTGCATCTTCCTTGACTTCAATGACGGCCACGCCCCCGGGCTGAACAAGAACCGCTTCACCAAGGCGCTCGGCATGGTCGAGGCCTGCTATCTCGATTTGTTCGCGCTGCGCGACCGCGTCGCGCCAGGCGTGCCGATCTTTGGCCATTGCTATGATTTTCCGATCCCGAACGGAGCGCATCCGTCCTGTGTCGGCCCGTGGCTGAAACCGTCGCTCGATTTCTGCAACTGGACGGTCGGCAAGGGCACGGTCATCGTTCACGACGCGCTGGCGGCGTTCCGCGATGTGGTGAAGCGCCTGGCCGACGATCCCAACAACAATTTCCATCTGGTCGACACGCAGGGAACGTTGAAGGTGGCCGACTGGGCCAACGAACTGCATCCCGATCCCGCCGGCTTCAAGAAGATCGCGCAAAAATTCGCCGATGCGCTGAAGGCCAAGCTGCAGACCTGACGCGGCTCGGGCCTGTCGGCTGTCAGGTTCCGAACAGCTCTTTGGCTTGTTCAACGGTGTAGTAACCAAGCCTGATGTCTTCGGCGACCAGTTTCGGGTCGCGCTCACGCGGATCACCATAGCCGCCGCCCCCGGGCGTGCCGACCCTCACGCGGTCGCCGGCCTTGAGCGCGATGTCCTGTTCCTTGGACAGATGCGGCGGCACATGTGCCTCGCCGTCGCGGAACACGGTCACCGTGTTCACCGCGCCGTCCTTGCCGCCGAGCGCGCCTTGCGGGCCGAAACGGCCATGGTCCATGACGAAGGACGCGCGCGCCTCTCCTCGCAATATCTCGACCTCATAGGCGAGGCCAAAACCGCCGCGCTGCTTGCCGGCGCCGCCGGAGCCTTCGCGCAAGGCATAGTGGCGGTAGAGAACCGGAAAGGCCTGCTCCATGATCTCGACCGGCGGCGATTTCGAAATGCCGATGGTCGAGCAGCCATTGGTCAGGCCGTCATGGCCGGAATTGCCGCCATAGCCGCCGCCGGAGATCTGATACATCACATAGTCGCGGCCGCGGGCCGGATCGTTGCCGCCGAGCGCGAAATTGCCGCTGGAGCCGGCGGGCGCGGCCGTCACCTTTTCCGGCAGCGCCTGCACCATCGCCGCGAACACCGCCTCGGCGATGCGCTGCGAGACTTCAGCCGCACAGCCGGAGACGGGACGCGGGTATTTGGCGTCGAGGAACGTGCCTTCCGGCCGCTTGACGATCAGCGGCTCGAAAGCGCCGGCGCTGATCGGCACATCAGGGAAAATATGGCGCATGGCTAGATAGACCGACGACAAGGTCGTCGCCAGCACGCTGTTCATGGGCCCCGCGCATGGTTTTGACGAGCCGGTAAAGTCGAAGGTCAGCGTGTCGCCCTGCTTGTCGACGGCGAGCGCGATGGTCAGCGGCTCGTTGACCACGCCGTCCGAGTCGACAAAGGCCTTCGAACTGTATGTGCCATCGGGAATGGCGGAGATGTTGGCGCGCATCTGCTCGGCGGCGCGGCGACGCAGTTCGGCGATCGCCTCGACAACAGTTTCGTTGCCGTAACGATCGAGGATTCCATTGAGCCGGTCCTGACCGATCAGCAGTGCCGCGGCCTGCGCCCTTATATCGCCGATGCGCTGGTCGGCGACCCGGATGTTGGAGCAGATGATGGCGTAGATTTCCGTGTCCAGCACGCCCTTCTTGAACAGCTTGACCGGCGGCAGCCGCAGGCCTTCCTGCTCGACGGCTGTGGCGGAAGCGGAGAAGCCGCCCGGCACCGAGCCACCGATATCGGGCCAGTGGCCGGTATTCGATAGCCAGCAAAATATCTTGCCGTCGCGATAGACCGGCATGGCGAAGCGCACATCCATCAGATGCGTGCCGCCGAGATAGGGATCGTTGACGATATAGATGTCGCCCGGCTCAGGCGGCAGGCAGCGGCCGGCGGCGATCATCTCGATCACCGTCCTGGTCGAATACTGCATGACGCCGACGAACACCGGCAGGCCCTGGCTGCCTTGTGCGATCAGCGAGCCGTCGACGGCCGAGTAGATGCCGTCGGAGCGGTCATTGGCTTCGGCGATGACAGGCGAGAAGGCCGCGCGGGAGAAAGTGAGATCCATCTCGTCGCAGACCTGCTGGAGGGCAGCCTGCAGGACCGAAAGCGTGATGGCGTCGAGCTTTTGCATCTCAGGCCTCGCCGATATCGATGATGATGTTGCCGTCGGCGTCCGATCTTGCGCGGTCGCCGGGTTCGAGCACGGTGGTGGCGTCCATCTGTTCGAGGATCGCCGGCCCTTCGATGACGGCATCGGGCGGCAGCTTTTCGCGTGCGTATATCGGCGTATCGTGCCAGCGTCCTGCGTACCAGACAGGCCTTGTTTCGCGCAGCGCCTCGTCTAGCGTCTTTGTACGTCCGGCCGGGTCGATCAGCCGTGACAGGTCGATCGCCGGCCGCACGCCCGTCACCGACGTGTTGAGGTTGACCAGATTGGCGCGGATCTCCGGCAGCTCGACCTTGAAGCGGGCGAAATAGGCTTTTTCGAACAGCGCCTGCAACTCCTGCCTTGTCACCGATGAAGACGGCAACGGCACGTTGATGATGTGGGTCTGGCCGACGAACTGCATGTCGGCGGAATGGGTGACGCGGATCGTTTCCGGCTTCACCGCTTCCTTGCCGATCAGTTCGTCGCCTTCCCCGCGGTGACGTTCCAGCACCTCGCGAAGCCTGGCTTCATCGAGCACGGCGACCGGCTGGTTGATGGTGTTGACGAAGTCATGACGCAGATCGGCGACGACGCAGCCGAGCGCGTTGGTGATGCCCGGACGGGCCGGCACCAGCACACGGGGCAGGCCGAGTTCGCGCGCCAGGGCGGAGGCATGCAACGGCCCGGCGCCGCCGAAGGCGAACAGCGCGAAATCACGCGGATCATGGCCGCGCGACACCGAGACCATGCGGATGGCGCCGGCCATCTTCATGTTGCCCAGGCGCAGCACCGCGCCCGCCGCTTCGACGCCGGAGAGGCCGGCGGCCTTGCCTATTCTGTCTTCGAAAATGCCGGTGACCCGCTCGACGGTGACCGGATTTTCGACCGCCAGCAGCTTTTTCGGCGCCAGCCGCCCGAGCACCAGATTGGCGTCGGTGATGGTCGGCTCCAGGCCGCCGCGGCCGTAGCAGATCGGGCCGGGATTGGCGCCGGCACTTTCCGGGCCGATCTGGATCAGGCCGGCCGCATCGACGCGGGCGATCGAGCCGCCGCCGGCGCCGACCGTATGCACCGCCACCATCGGCACATGGATCGGCATCGCATATTCGATCTCGATCTCGTTGGAGACGGCGGGCTCCGCATTGCGGATCAGCGCCACATCGGTCGAGGTGCCGCCCATGTCGTAGGTGACGAGGTTTTCAAAGCCGGCGCGCTTGCCCGTATAGGCCGCGGCAATGACGCCCGAGGCTGGTCCGGACATCACGGTCTTGGCCGATTCCCTGGTGACGAAACGGGCCGAGATCATGCCGCCATTGCCGTTCATGATCAGGAAGTCGCGGGCATAGCCCTTGGCGGCCAATTCCTTGCGCAGCCGCTCGACATAGCGCTCGAGGACCGGCTGCACCGACGCGTTGACCGCGGCGGTCACACCGCGCTCGAATTCGCGCGCTTCCGACAGCAGCGCATGGCCAGTCGTGATGTAGCCGTTCGGCCAAAGCTCGGCGGCGATTTCGGCGGCGCGCCGCTCATGTCCAGGGTTGGCGTAGGAATGCAGGAAATGGATGACGAGGGACTCGCAGCCGGCCCCGATCAGCGTCTTCACGGCGTCGCGCATCTCGGCCTCGTCGAGCGGCGTGCGCACCGCGCCGGATGCTTCGACGCGCTCCGACACTTCGAGCCGGAGATCGCGCGGGATGATCGGAACGAAGCTTCCGGTCATGCCGTAGGGCTGCGGCCGTGTGCGGCGGCCAAGCTCGATCACGTCGCGAAAACCGCGCGTGGTGATCATGCCGGTTTTCGCCAGCCTGCGTTCCAGCACCGCATTGGTGGTGGTGGTCGTGCCATGCACGATGAGGTCGATGCCGTCTATGGCAAAGCCTGTGGCGCCCAGCGCTGAAACCACGCCGAACGCCTGATTGTCGACCGTCGTCGGCGTCTTGGCGATATGCACCTTTCCGCCATCTTTGCCGTCGATCAAAATGAGGTCGGTGAAGGTTCCGCCGACATCGATGCCGGCAACGACGTCGCCCGCGGAATCCGGCTGCTTCACCGAAAAATTCTCTTTCATTGTCGAAACCCGAAATGCCAGGACTATGAATATGCCGCAGTTTGGAATGCTGTTTTAGCGTGGTATCTTGACACAAATATCGTTTGTATACTAATAAATTTGGGACACAAGAGCTTACTGCTTTGGAGTGTGTGGACGGCGCGCCGGGACCTGAAGGGTCTGGGCGCGCAGGAAACGGTTTGGCGCCCGCGTAGTGGCTTGGGCAAGACAGAGTTGGATTGATGAACACCACATCCGCACTCAACACCGCCGGCGCCCGTCCGCTGCAGTTCCCGATTCCGGCCAATGTCTATGCCGAAACCGTCGTCTCGGTGAAGCATTACACCGACCGCCTGTTCTCGTTCCGCATCACCCGCCCGCAGTCGTTGCGCTTCCGCTCCGGCGAGTTCGTCATGATCGGTCTGCCCAATGCCGAAAAGCCGGTGTACCGCGCCTATTCGGTCGCCAGCCCGGCCTGGGACGAGGAGCTGGAATTCTTCTCGATCAAGGTGCCGGATGGTCCGCTGACCTCCGAACTGCAGAAGATCCAGGTCGGCGACACCGTCATCATGCGCCAGAAGTCGACCGGCACGCTGGTTGTCGACGCGCTGACCCCGGCAAAGCGCCTGTTCATGATCTCGACCGGCACCGGCATTGCGCCCTTCGCCAGCCTTCTGCGCGACCCCGATACCTACGAAAAATTCGATCAGGTCATCCTGACCCACACCTGCCGCGACAATGCCGAACTGACCTATGGCCAGGAACTGGTGGCCGCGCTCGAGAACGATCCCCTGATCGGCGAACTGACCGGCGGCCGCGTCACCCTCTACAATTCGACGACCCGCGAAGAATCGGCGCGCATGGGCCGCATCACGGCGCTGATCGGCTCGGGCAAGTTCTACGCCGACCTCGGCATCGAGAAGCTCAATCCGGAGACGGACCGCATCATGATCTGCGGCTCGATGCATATGCTGAAGGACGTCAAGGAAATGGCCGAAAGCCTCGGCTTCCATGAGGGCTCGCTCAGCCATCCCTCGACCTTCGTCGTCGAGCGCGCTTTCGTCGGCTGACATCAGCAGGCGCCTCGGCGCCAGCTTCTCGATTGGAATTTTGACCATGCGGTCAAAATTCAGCTGCTTTCGCCGCCTTTTTCTGCTATGACCGCTTGAAGGACTCGTGAAGCGATGCTTCACGAGCTATCTTCGGTGTGCGTCGCCTAAAGCCGCCATGCGGTCCGGGAGCAACGACACGCACCACGACGTAAAATCGTCGAGCGAAAGGGCAGGAGATGAGCAGCACAATCCGCGAAGCCGATCTCGGCGGGTCCAAGGTCACGCCGCTGCCGGCGCGTGCCGCAGCCAACACGCCCGTTCCGCAATCGCATGGCATCGCCCGCAACACCGGCATGCGGCTCGATCTCGGCTTCATGGAATCGGTGCGCTCGGTCAATCGCTCGGCGCTGGAGCGCCGCGTCGCCAGCCTGACCAAGCGTCGTTCGATCAAGGCCGACAACCAGGCCGCCTGGCTGCTGCGCGCCGTCTCCTGCATGGATTTGACGACGCTGAATTCCAACGACACCGAAGAGCGCGTCCGCCGCCTGTGCGCCAAGGCGATCAACCCGTTCCGCCGCGACATCGTCGAGGGGCTTGGCATCGAGGGCGAAAAAATCCGCCCGGCGGCGGTCTGCGTCTATCATCCATTCGTCGCGACGGCTGTTGATGCCGTGCGCGGCACCGGCATCCATGTCGCCGCCGTCTCCACCGCTTTCCCGCACGGCCTTGCGCCGCTGTCGACCCGCCTGCAGGAGATCGAGGCATCGGTGCGCGACGGCGCGGACGAGATCGACGTCGTCATCCCGCGCGGCCTGGTCTTCGGCGCCAAGTGGCAGGAGCTCTACAACGAGATCGTCTCGATGCGCGAAGCCTGCGGCGATGCGCATCTCAAGGTCATTCTCGGCACCGGCGACCTCGCCACGCTGCGAAATGTCATGCTAGCCTCGATGGTGGCGATGATGGCCGGCGCCGATTTCATCAAGACCTCGACCGGCAAGGAAAGCGTCAACGCCACGCTGCCCGTCGGCCTTGCCATGGTGCGCGCCATCCGAGCCTATTTCGAGGAGACCGGCTTTCTCATCGGCTTCAAGCCGGCCGGCGGCATCTCTACCGCCAAGGCCTCGCTCGACTGGCTGGTGCTGATGAAGGAGGAGCTCGGCCGGCCCTGGCTGGAGCCAGACCTGTTCCGCTTCGGCGCCTCGAGCCTCCTCACCGATATCGAGCGCCAGCTCGAGCATCATCTGACCGGGCATTATTCGGCCAATCACCGCCACGCAATGGCGTGAGGCGGATGAAGGCCTTGAACGTCGTGTTCCTTCGCGCCTCCCTCTGTCCTGCCGGACATCTCCCCCACTTGGGGGGAGATTGGCTAACGTCGGCGATTTCGCCAATTGTCGACGTTTCAGAGCCGACAGGCGCGAAGGCTAATCTCCCTCCTTGTGGGGGAGATGTCCGGCAGGACAGAGGGGGGCGCCACAGAGCGCCTGCCAAGACGATTATCTGGAGCGCGTCATGAACATTCTCGAACGCTATCACGCCATGGAATACGGCCCGGCGCCGGAAGCCCGCACCGAGGCCGATGCCTGGCTTGCCGGACGCGATTTCGGCAAGGCGCTGTTCATCGACGGCGGCTGGAAGGCAGCAGGCGGCGGCAAGACCTTCGAGACCAGCGAACCCTCATCCGGCAAGCTGCTGGCCAAGATCTCCGATGCCGGCGCCGCCGATATCGACGCAGCCGTCGCCGCAGCCACCAGGGCGTTGCCGAAATGGTCGGCATCCTCGGGCTACCAGCGCGCAAAAGTGCTTTACGCCATTGGCCGCGCGATGCAGCGTCATCAGCGCCTGTTCGCAGTGCTTGAGTCAATCGACAACGGCAAGCCGATCCGCGAAAGCCGCGACATCGACGTGCCGCTGGCCATCCGCCATTTCATCCATCATGCCGGCTGGGCGCAGGCGCTGGACAAGGATTTCCCAGGCCACAAGGGTGTCGGCGTCGTCGGCCAGATCATCCCATGGAATTTCCCGCTGCTGATGCTGGCCTGGAAGATTGCGCCGGCGCTCGCCGCCGGCTGCACGGTGGTGCTGAAGCCGGCCGAGTTCACGCCGCTCACCGCCATCCTGTTTGCCGAGATCTGCGAGCGTGCCGGCGTGCCCAAGGGCGTCGTCAACATCGTCCAGGGCGGGCCGGAAGCGGGCGTCGCCATCGTCAACCATCCCGGCATCCAGAAGATCGCCTTCACCGGCTCTTCGGAGGTCGGCAAGATCATCAGGAAAGCCACGGCTGGATCGGGCAAGAAGCTGTCATTGGAGCTTGGCGGCAAATCGGCCTTCATCGTCTTCGAGGACGCCGATCTCGACAGCGCCGTCGAAGGACTGGTCGACGGCATCTGGTTCAACCAGGGCCAGGTCTGCTGCGCAGGCTCGCGGCTTCTGGTGCAGGAAGGCATTGCCGACGCGTTGATCGCAAAGGTCAAGGTCAGGATGAGCCGGCTTCGCGTCGGCAGCCCGCTCGACAAGAACACCGATATCGGACCGCTGGTCGACGCCACACAGCTCGACCGCGTCAAGGGCCTGGTCGCAGAAGGCGCCAGACAGGGCGCCGTCTGCTGGCAGCCCGACGCGGTGCTGCCGTCTTCCGGCTACTACCACCTGCCGACGCTCGCCACCGGTGTTTCGCCGGCAAATATATTGGCGCAGGAAGAGGTGTTCGGCCCGGTTCTGGCCACCATGACCTTCCGCAACACCGAGGAAGCGGTCGAACTCGCCAACAACACGCGCTATGGGCTGGCCGCCTCGGTGTGGAGCGAAAACATCAACCTCACGCTGCATGTCGCGCCGCAGCTGAAGGCCGGCGTCGTCTGGGTCAACGGCACCAACATGTTCGACGCCGCCTGCGGCTTCGGCGGCTATCGCGAAAGCGGCTTTGGCCGCGAGGGCGGGCGCGAGGGCATGTTCGAGTATCTCTCGGCAAAGCTGCCGCTCGGCCCGGTGATCAAGCCGACGGCGGCTTCGGCGCAGCCGGTCGAGCAATCGGATGGCGGCGCCATCGATCGTACCGCAAAGCTGTTCATCGGCGGCAAGCAGGTGCGGCCCGACGGCAATTATTCGCTGGCGATAGCCACTGCCAAGGGCAAGCTCGCCGGCGAAGTCGGTCTCGGCAGCCGCAAGGACATCCGCGACGCCGTTGCCGCCGCCCGCGCCTGCAAGGCCTGGCCGGAGGCGACCGCCTACAATCGCTCCCAGGTGCTATATTATCTCGCCGAAAATCTGTCCGGCCGTGCCGGCGAGTTTACCGCACGCTTGACCGAACTGACCGGCGCCAACGCCAAGGCCGCGCGGGAGGAAGTGGAACAATCGATCGAGCGCCTGTTCCTCTATGCCGGCCTTGCCGACAAGTATGAGGGCAGGGTGCATCAGCCACCGGCCCGCGCCGTCACGCTCGCTTTGCACGAGCCGGTCGGCGTCGTCGGCATCGTCGCCCCGGACAGCGCGCCGCTGCTCGGCTTGATCTCCCTGATCGCACCTGCGCTTGCCATGGGCAACACGGTGGTGGCCGTGCCGTCGGAAAAATACCCGCTGCTCGCCACCGATCTCTACCAGGTGATCGAATATTCCGACGTTCCGGCAGGCGCCATCAACATCGTCACCGGCCGCACGGCGGAGCTTGCCGGCGTGCTGGCCAAGCATGACGATGTCGACGGGTTGTGGCTGTTCGCCGATGCCGACACCTGCGCCAGGGCGGAGGCCGATTCCATCGGCAATCTCAAGCGCGTCTGGACCGGAAACGGCCGCAGCCTCGACTGGGCCTCCGACGAGGCCGCCGGCGATGCCCTGTTGCGGCGGGCCATCGAAGTGAAGAACGTCTGGGTGCCATACGGCGACTAATGCCGCCTGAAACGCGCTGTGCTTGAGCGAACCATGGCAGCGTCACTCGTTGCCCGGTTGTCATACATGTTGTTGCATCAGAGCAAGCGATGTGCATTACATCGGCCGTCGTGAAGGTGATCGCGTTCGGGCTTGACGCCCGGACGTGTGTTCTTTAACCAGAAAAAACATTTGTTATTTTGGACTGATGGATTGTGCAGGCCGCATAGTCTCGCCTGTCTGGCACAGGACGCCCCGGTCAGCCGGCATTAAATCGGGCCGAGAAGTGGCCAAAGAGGGCGAGGAGAAACGCATGGCGGATCTGGCAGGCAAGGTCGTTGTCGTCACGGCGGCGGCGCAAGGCATCGGCAGGGCGAGCGCATTGGCCTTCGCCAAGGCAGGCGCCGTCGTGCACGCCACCGACATCAACGAGGCGCTGCTGGCCGAACTCGCCAAGACCTCCGGCATCAAGACCCGCAAGCTCGACGTCCTCAACGATGATGCCGTCACATCGGGCTTCGCTGAAATCGGCCGCGTCGACGTGCTGTTCAACTGCGCTGGCTTCGTTCATTCCGGCTCGATCCTCGAGATGAAGGATGCCGATCTCGACTTCGCCTTCAACCTCAATGTCCGCGCCATGATCCGAACCATTCGGGCCGTACTGCCCGGCATGCTGGAACGCGGCGATGGTTCGATCATCAACATGTCGTCCGTCGCCGGCGCCGGCAAGGGCGTGCCCAACCGCTTCGCCTATGGCGTCTCCAAGGCGGCCGTGATCGGTCTCACCAAGGCGGTTGCCGCGGACTATGTCGCCAAGGGCATTCGCTGCAACGCCATCTGCCCCGGCACCGTCGAGAGCCCGTCGCTGCAGGACCGCATGCATGCGCAGGGCGATTACGAGGCGGCCCGCGCGGCCTTCATTGCCCGCCAGCCGATGGGCCGTCTCGGCACGCCCGAGGAAATCGCCGACCTTGCCGTCTACCTCGCCGGCGCCACGTACACCTCAGGCCAGGCCTATAATATCGACGGCGGCTGGTCGATCTGAGCAATAGCCTCGATCCGCAGGTCCAGGCTCGAACAGTTCTAAAGTCCGGCTTGCCCCAGGTCGGGTCCGATAGCCAGAGTCCGCCCAGTCATCGCTTGGCGGAGCGAGTTTTGAAAACGGCCTTGGGCCGCAATTTGGAGAGCAAGATGAAACTGCTGCGCTATGGCGAGATAGGGAGCGAACGCCCCGGCCTGCTCGATGCGGATGGAACGATCCGCGATCTTTCGGGTCATGTCACCGACATTGCTGGCAAGGCGCTCGATCCGGCGTCGCTCGAGACATTGTCGAAGCTCGATCCGAACTCGCTGCCGGCGGTTTCCGGCAAGCCGCGCCTCGGCGCCTGCGTCGCCGGCACGGGCAAGTTCATCTGCATCGGCCTGAATTATTCCGACCATGCCGCCGAAACCGGCGCCACCGTGCCGCCGGAGCCGATCATCTTCATGAAGGCGAGCTCGGCCATTGTCGGCCCCGACGATGATGTGCTGATCCCGCGCGGCTCGGAAAAGACCGACTGGGAGGTTGAACTCGCCGTGGTCATCGGCAGAAAAGCCAAATATGTCAGCGAGGCCGATGCGCTGGATTATGTCGCCGGCTATGCCGTTGCCCATGACGTGTCCGAGCGCGCCTTCCAGGCCGAGCGCCAGGGCCAGTGGACCAAGGGCAAGAGCTGCGACACGTTTGGTCCGACCGGGCCGTGGCTTGTCACCAAGGACGAGGTTGCCGATCCGCAGAACCTCAAAATGTGGCTGACGGTCAACGGCAAGACGATGCAGAACGGCTCGACCAGGACCATGGTCTACGGCGTCGCCTATCTCGTTTCCTATCTCAGCCAGTTCATGTCGCTCCACCCCGGCGACATCATCTCCACCGGCACGCCACCCGGCGTTGGGCTGGGCATGAAGCCGCCGGTGTTCTTGAAGGCTGGCGATGTGGTGGAACTGGGCATCGAGGGGCTCGGCCAGCAGAAGCAGACCTTCAAGGCGGATGCCTAGCCGCCTCTTCCCTTAGAGCGTTTCACCGTTTGCCGGCGAAACGGTCTATCTCTTTGTTTGCCCGGCGGCTGGCGCCTCTTGTCAGCGCCAGCCGAGAGCTGGCGCGACGTGCTTCAGGATCGCCTCGATGACGTGGGCGTTGTACTCGACGCCGAGCTGGTTGGGGACGGTCAGAAGCAGCGTGTCGGCCTCGGCGATCGCTTCATCCTCTTTCAGCTGCTTGACCAGCACATCGGGCTCGGCGGCATAGGAGCGGCCGAAGACGGCAAGCTTCTCAGGCTCGATATAGCCGAAATGATCTTCGCTGCTGCCGCCGCCGAAATAAGCGCGGTCGCGGTCGTTCACCAGCGCAAAGATGCTGCGGCTGACCGACACGCGCGGCTCGCGTGTATGGCCGGCTTCCTTCCACGCCGCACGATAAGCGCGGATCTGTTCGGCCTGCTGGATGTGGAGCGGCTGGCCGCCCTCATCGAACTTCAGCGTCGAACTTTGCAGGTTCATGCCGAGCTTGCCCGCCCATTCGGCGGTGGCGTTGGTAGCGGCGCCCCACCAGATCCGGTCGCGTAGGCCGGCCGAGAACGGCTCGAGCCGCAGCATTCCCGGAGGATTGGGGAACATCGGCCGCGGATTGGGTTGCGCGAAACCTTCGCCGCGCAGCACGTCCAGAAACACCTCGGCATGGTTGCGCGCCATGTCGGCATCGCTTTTGCCGTCCTGCGGCACGTAGCCGAAGTAGCGCCAGCCGTCGATCACCTGCTCCGGCGAACCGCGGCTGATGCCAAGCTGCAGCCGGCCACCGGCGATCAGGTCGGCAGCACCCGCATCCTCGGCCAGCATGTCGATGACGGCGGTGCCGATCTCGATGCGGCTGGTGCGGGCGCCGACCGCGGCCAGAAGCGGAAACGGCGAAGCGAGCTGGCGGGCAAAATGATGGACGCGGAAATAGGCGCCGTCCGCGCCCAGCTCCTCGGCGGCGACGGCCAGGTCGATCGACTGCAGCAGCGCGTCGGACGCCGAGCGCGTCTGCGATTGCGACGAGGGCGACCAATGGCCGAAGGAAAGAAAGCCGATCTTTTTCATGCGCGCATCCTGTTCTTTGATTGCAGTTGCCTACTTCATCGCCCACGCGATCGGGTTCAATCGACACTCACACAACGCAGTGTCAATGCCGCCGGCCCTTGACGGTTTCGCGACGATACCCATCAGTGCGCAAAGGACCAAGGCCATGGTCCCCGGCGATGCCTTTCGCGACCGCGTCAGCATCTGCCGCGGCGCTTTTGGGGCCAAATGAACCAACCAAAGGCGATGTACCGCAAACTCCATTCGCTTCAGAGCCCGGTTT
Source organism: Mesorhizobium sp. M0771 (assembly GCF_040320155.1). Lineage (NCBI taxonomy): Bacteria > Pseudomonadati > Pseudomonadota > Alphaproteobacteria > Hyphomicrobiales > Phyllobacteriaceae > Mesorhizobium > Mesorhizobium sp. M0771. The sequence continues at coordinate 295,295 of NZ_JAMYPC010000004.1, forward strand.
TGAAATCTTCTCGCTCATTTAATTCTACAAAATCGGTAGGCTTAATGCGGATAGTGCGTTTGCGAGAAGGAGCCTCGGATGTCAAAAAAGCTGGTGGTGGGGTGGTCCGGCAACCTGACCCGTCCGTCCAAGACGAAGGCATTCGTCAGCCACATCGCCGGTGAGGTGGCGAGCCGGGCCGGCTCGGCTTTGAGCGTTTTCGACATCGAGGATCTCGGCCCGTCCTTTGCGCCTGCAAGACAGCTTGGCGATCTCGATCCGGCGGCGCGCGGTATTATCGAGCAGCTGCTCGGCGCCGACGTGCTGGTGGTCGGCTCCCCGACCTTCAAGGGCAGCTACACCGGGCTGTTCAAGCACTTCTTCGACCTGCTCGACCCGTCGTCGCTGCGCGGCAAGCCGATCATCCTGGCGGCAACAGGCGGCGGCGAGCGTCATTCGCTTGTCGTCGAACACCAGTTGCGGCCGTTGTTCGGCTTCTTCGAGGCGCAGACCCTGCCGACCGCGATCTACGCCTCGGACAAGGACTTTGCAGATGGCGTGCTGGTGTCAGAGGCAGTCAAGGCGCGAGCCCGGCAGGCGGTCGCCGAGGCATGCCGGGTGGCCGGCGTGCCCTACAGCGTCGTCCTTGCCGCCTGAAAACCAACGATCCGCGACGCAATATTCCATCCCGCATAGACCAGAAGGACGCCTGCAAATGACTCGAGCCAGCAAGTCCGATAGCAAACCGCGGCAGATCAAGCTCGGCGCCTTCCTGCCCGGCGGCGGACAGCATATTGCCGCCTGGCGTCATCCCGATGCGCCGGCCGACGGCGCCACCAATTTCGAGTCCACAAGCAACTGGCGCTGACCGCCGAGCGCGGCCTGTTCGACGCCTATTTCCTGGCCGACAACCTGACCGTCGGCCTCGGCGCCCGCGAGGGCGGCAACGCCAAGATCGCCGGCTTCGAGCCGGTGACGCTGTTTGCGGCGCTGGCGCCGCTGACGACGCATCTCGGCTTCATCGCAACGGCGTCCACCACCTATGAGGAGCCTTACACGCTGGCGCGCAAATTCGCTTCGCTCGACCTGTTGTCGAACGGCCGCGCCGGCTGGAACGTGGTGACCTCGGCCGGCGACGAAACGGCACGCAATTTCAACCGCGACGTCCAGCCCAGCCATGCCGAGCGCTATGCCAGGGCGCATGAGCATGTCGAGACGGTCAAGGCGCTGTGGGACAGCTGGGAGGATGACGCCTTCATCCGCGACAAGCAGTCGGGCCGTTTCTACGACAAGGACAGATTGCACGACATCGACCACAAGGGCGAGCATTTCAGCGTCAAGGGTCCGCTCAACGTGCCGCGCCCGGTGCAAGGACATCCGGTTGTCGTACAAGCGGGGCAGTCGGAAGACGGCCGTGGGCTTGCCGCGCACTCGGCCGAGGTCATCTTCACGGCCCATCAGAAGCTCGAGACGGCGCAGGAATTCTACCGCGACATCAAGGCGCGCGTGGCTGAAGTCGGCCGCGATCCCGACCAGGTGCTGATCATGCCGGGCGTCGCGCCCTTCGTCGGCCGCACCGAGGACGAGGCCCGCGCCAAATACCAACAGCTCAACGACCTTATCCTGCCCGAGGACGGTGTTGCGCTCCTCAACGGTCTTGCCGGCCAGACGCTCGACATCAGGGGCTATCCGCTCGACGGCCCGTTGCCGCCGAGCAAGGAAACCGAAGGCATGAAGAGCCGCCAGGCGCTGATCCGGCAGATTGCCGACGAGCACAATTTCAGCATCCGCCAGCTTTACCAATGGGTAGCGACGGCGCGCGGCCACTACACCATCGTCGGCAGCGTCAGGCAGGTCGCCGATCAGCTGGAGGAATGGTTCACCAGCGACGCGGCCGACGGCTTCAACATCCTGCCGCCCTGGCTGCCCGGCGCGCTCGACGATTTCGTCGACCTGGTCATTCCCGAGCTGCAGCGGCGCGGCCTGTTCCGCACGGCTTACGAAGGCCGCACGCTGCGCGAGAATCTCGGCCTCAGGCGCCCGGAAAATCCATGGACCGTCGCCCGCTCGACCGTCCTTGCCGCCGAATGACCTTGGCATCGAAGGGGTGAAGCAATGACGTTGCAGCACATCGATCGGCAAATCACGGTTCGCCGCGGTGGTGGCGAAACCGGGCTCGGCACCGACTTCCTGAACCTCGGTAGCAAGGCGGCTTTTCGCTTCCTGAAGCGCTACGGCGTGCTTGCCGGCTTCCTGGCGCTCTGGCAGGTGGCGAGCAGCGTCGGATGGGTCAACGCGGCGGTGCTGCCGCCGATCGACATGATCGTCGAAGCGCTCTGGAAGGGGCTTGCCGGCGGCAGCCTGCTCGGCGACATCGCCATCAGCCTGCAGCGCGCCGGCATCGCCTTTGCCGCAGCCGTCGCCGTCGCCATTCCGCTCGGCCTGTTCATGGGCCAGGTGCGCCCGGTCGAAACCGCGCTCGATCCGATCCTGCAGGTGTTCCGGCAGACCTCTGCACTGGCGCTCTACCCGGTGTTCATCCTGCTCTTGGGACTTGGCGAGACCTCGAAGATCTTCGTCATCTTCTGGGCGACGCTGTTTCCGCTGCTGCTCAACACCACCAGCGGCGTCAAGGAAGTCGATCCCAAGCTGCTTGAAATGGCGCGCGTCTATGGTGCGAGCCGGCTCACCGTGTTTCGCCGCGTCGTACTGCCGGGCGCCGTGCCGTCGATCTTCGTCGGCTTGCGGCTGAGCGCCACCACGGCGCTGCTGCTGCTGATCGCGTCCGAGATGATCGGTGCCAACAAGGGCATCGGCTTCCAGGTGATGAACGCGCAGTACAATTTCCAGATCCCGCTGATGTTTGCGGCAATCGTCATCCTCGCCGGGCTTGGCCTGATCGCCAATCAGGCATTGGTCACCCTGCAGCGGCGGCTCTGTCGCTGGAGCAATCCTGTCAACTGAGCAGTCCGCCCCTCACCGTTTACCTCACAAGGACCCGATCATGAAAATCACCCGCCGTTCGCTGCTTGCCGGCGCGCCGCTTGCCGCCGGCCTCATCGCCGCCGGCCTGCCGCGCCTGGCCTTTGCGCAAGCCGCAGCCGTCAAGTTCCGCTACCTCGCCAGCCGTGGCAGCATCTCCCCGCATGAGCTGGCCGACGAGCTCGGCTACTTCAAAGGGCTCGGCGTCGAGCTGGAGAATGTCGGCTATTCCTCGGGTGGACCGGAATCGCTGTTTGCGCTGTCTTCCGGCAGCGTCGACATCGGCTCGGCCGCCACCGCGGCGGTGATCAACTCGATGTCGGGCGGCAACGACTTCGTCGCGGCGTATCCGAGCAACGGCATCAACAAGGATGTGAAGAGCGTCTTCTACGTGCTGGAAGACAGCCCGATCAAATCGATCGCCGACATTGCCGGCAAGACCATCTCGGTCAACACGCTCGGCGCTCATCTCGACTATACGGTGCGTGAGGCCCTGCACAGCGTCGGCCTGCCGCCGACCGCCGCCAACCTCATTGTCGTGCCCGGCCCGCAGCTTGAGCAGACGCTGCGCTCGCGCCAAGTCGACATTGCCGGCCTCGGCTACTGGCAGGCGACCTTTGCCGGCGCGCTGGTCGCCAATGGCGGCGTGCGCGGCGTGTTCGACGACACGCAGGTGCTCGGCGAACTCGCCGGCGGCTTCGTCGTGCTCAGGCGCGACTTCATTGCCGCCAACCCGGATGCGGCGCGCAACTTCGTCGAACAGTCGGCGCGCGCCTCGGACTGGTCGCGCCAGAACCCGGACGAAGCCCGCAAGGTGCTGGCCACTATCCTCGACAAGCGCGGTGAAAACGGCGATCTCGCCCGCTACTGGACCGGCTTTGGTCTGCGCGAAGGTGCGCAGGCGACCGACCGCGACATCGACTTCTGGGTCGCCGTGCTGGAGCGCGACGGCCGTCTGGCCAAGGGCAAGCTGAAAGCCGCCGACATTCTGTACCGGCCCGGCGAAACCAAGATCAACTGAGCTCTGAAATAGCTGAGAGATGAGATGACCGGTTCCAACCGCGGCGGGGAGGTCTCGATCCGCGACCTGTCCAAATCCTTCAGCCTCGGCGGGCGCCAGCTTGCCGTGCTGCGGACGCTCAACCTCGACATTCGTTCGGGGGAATGCCTGGTCATTGTCGGCGCCAGCGGCTCCGGCAAGACCACGCTGCTGCGTATTCTGGCCGGGCTGGAGGCGGCCGACAGCGGCGGTGTCGCGATCGACGGCCAGCCGGTGCATGGCGTCGGCGCCGAGCGTGCCGTGATCTTCCAGGAGCCGCGGCTGCTGCCGTGGCTGAGCGTGCTCGGCAATGTCGCGTTCGGCCTCGAAGTGCGCGGTGTTCCCAAGAGGCAGGCCGAGGAACGCGCCCGCTTCTACGTCGCCCTGGTCGGCCTTGCCGAATTCGCGGATGCTTTTCCGAGCCAGCTTTCCGGCGGCATGGCGCAGCGCGTCGGCATCGCCCGGGCGCTCACCGTGCAGCCCGAAATCCTTCTGCTCGACGAGCCGCTCGGGGCGCTGGACGCCATGACCAAGATCGGCATGCAGGAGGAACTGGCGCGCATCTGGAGCGAAGAGAACGTCACCATGGTGATGGTCACCCACGATCTGGAGGAGGCGATCTATCTGGCTGACCGCGTGCTGATCCTGCCCAAGGAGAAAGGCGGCGCGGCGCGGTTGATCGACATCGACCTGCCACGCCCGCGCGAGCGCAGCGAGAGCCGCTTCGTGCGCTATCGCGAAGAACTGCTGCGCGAATTCGGCCTGCACTGATCGGGGCAGGCGCGAACCGTAGGCTGACACTCGCTCTCGCGATTACTGCTTGGTGAACGTGCCCGTATAGGTGCGGTCGGCAAGCCCATAGGTGACGGCCAGCGTTCCGTCCGCCTGAATGACCGCGCTGACGTCCGCGCCATTGGGAAGGCGCCGCAGTTTCAGCGTGTTGCCGAAAATCTTGCCTTCGCCATCTGCCACGCCCGGTTTGTTGTCGCCGACATTGCCCCAGGCATAGGTGGCGGTGACATTGCCGCCGCGCGTAATCGTCAGCACGGCGAGCTTGCCGTCATACATCCCGTCCAGCTGTCCGCCCCATATGCCGGAAAACGCGACATATTTGGCCGGGACGCCTTCGCCCGGGGGCATGACCCGCACGGATGGATCGAGGACCGCCGCACCATCCGGAGCAGAGATCGCGGCAGGCGCCATGGGCTGAGGTGCGGGCGCTGGCGGCGGCGATGATGGTTCAGGCGCCGACTGGCAGGCGACAAGCATGAATGCCGCGAAACCGAGCGTCGGAAAGAGACTGTTTGGTGGAGCCAATCGGGATCGAACCGACGACCTCTTGAATGCCATTCATAGGGCCTTTCTTTCGTTCTGTTTCCGTGCGTTGCAGCCAGTGTCCGGGAAGTTATTAGTTTCAACGCAAATCAGCTACGGTGCTTCCGTGAGTGTCGCCGGGTTGTCTATTTTATGGTGCCCTGGCGGTGCCCCGACCCTCCAAGCGGTGCCACAGTATGTCCGAAGGCGCCAAATCAGTCAAAATCACAAAGCGCGTGGTGGGCGCTACGAAGCCGAACGGCACGGACTTCTGTATTCGACAGCGAGCGGATCGGGTTTGGCCTTCGCGTTCGCGCCACCGGCGGCATTTCGTGTTATCTTGCGCTACCGAGCCTGGTCCGGGCGATCTGCGTGACAATTGCCAAGGTTGGCAAGGTGACGGCCACTCACGCGCTCGACGTGACGACTTAGCAGGCGTAGGTCTATGGGAGCCTTGGAGAGCGGTGGCTGGTAAGCCAGGCAGGTAAAGGGACCATCCAACCCGCCGCTCGTTCGTCTATGCTGGCTCATTCCAGCTACTCCAGACCGATTGCCCCCAGCTCAAGCTGGCGGGCTTTTTCGTGCGGCCCAAGAACATCCTTGGAGCGAGGATGTTCAGTCGCACCCGGACGTTCTTCATCGGTCGCCCGTGCTTTTCGCCCTTATTATTTTCTCTGCCGCCGGCGCCACTGTCTGTTGTCGGTGGCGAGGCCGCTATCACCTTCTGAGCGGGCTAGCGAGGGAGTGCCTTCGACGGTGAAGACGATTCCGGCCTCTTCAAACGCTTTGCGGACTGCCGCGATATCGTGAGGACGCGATTTCCTGAATCCGTTCTCGAGACCGCTGATCGCCATTCCGCTAAGGTCGACCTTTGCGGCAAGTCGCACACGCGACCAGTTCAGCAAGGCTCGTGCTGCTAACAGCTAGAATTTCATCGCGACGCCGACGCGGAAGTCGTGCGTCTGAACCGTGTGTTCGAGTGTGCACCCGCCACCGCAATATTCGAGCGATTTCTTGCCAAAGAAGGAGAAATCATACTCTCCGCGCAAAAACACGTTGTGGGTGAGTGCGACGTCTAAACCTGCTCCAACGATGCCGCCTACCAAGGTGGCATCGCGCTCCGCGTCACCACCTGGATAGAACGTCTTCAACTTTGCGGCGGTTACCCCCGCCGTGACGAACGGCATGTACGCTCCCATGTCCATTCCGACTCGACCCTTTACAGAGCCAAACAACCCGGTGGAAGCGTCGAGGACGCCTGGGCCAGGAATGTCGTTGAAGGTGTTCTTCTTGAAGCGATACCCAAGCTCGCCTTCGACGCCGTAGACAATCTTGCCCGACTGGAAGTTATAGCCCGCAAAGCCGCCGATTGTTGCCGAGCCGGGGCTGTGGGTAGCTCCGGCGCCAATGTTCGGCTCATGGATCTTGTAGTGCTCCAGCGTTCCCGCGCCGAAGATACCAGCGTAAGGTCCTTGCCAGGTCCATTCAGGGGTGTCCACAGGAGCAGTAATGGTGTCGGCGGCGATTGCCGGCGCGGTCACCGAAAGCGCGATAAGTGAAGCGAAAAGAAAGGCTTTCATCGGAATCCCCAGCAGAATGTCAGGCAACTAGTAGAATATGCCTGCAACTTTGTATGTAGCTAGGAAGCCACACCTGTCGGCAAAGTGTGCCCGCAGTGGAATCCGTCGACGTGAAACACTGCGGTGCCCCGGAACTAATCACAGTAACAGCGTTAAGCCAGCCGCGATGCTAAATGCATGGAAACATTGCAGACTGTTTGGTGGAGCCAATCGGGATCGAACCGACGACCTCTTGAATGCCATTCAAGCGCTCTCCCAACTGAGCTATGGCCCCACTCCGGCAGTCAGCCGTCGCCGTTGCCGGCGAGAGGTCCGGCGCGGGTTTCAGGACCGCGCCGTTTAGTGCAGGCGGCTTCTAACCCCGCCTTCCCTGAAGATCAAGCCTTCGAGGGCCGCTTTTTCGTCATAGCCCGTGAACGCCGCTAAATGCATGCGTTCGAAGCGTTCTTAGACTTCGTCGTCGTCGTCGCCGACGCCGATCATGTCGGCGACATCGTCGTCTTCTTCCTCTTCGTCCGCAAGGAAAGTATCGTCCTCATCGTCGCCTAGATCGACATCGTCCTCGTCGTCGCCCAGGTCGGGAAGCTCGTCGCCGGCCTTGACGTCTTCGTCGGCCTCTTCAAGCGAGACGACTTCAACGCCTTCTTCTTCCTCGGCGTCCACTTCCTTCTCGGCCACTTCCTCTTCCTCTTCGAGGGCGGCGATCTTGCCGTCCTCGAAATAGGAACGAGGATACGTCTTGCCCGTATAGGGCGAGACGATAGGGTCCTTGTTCAGGTCGTAGAATTTTCGGCCCGTTTCAGGGTCGACACGCTTTGTGCCAAGTTCGTTTTTTGCCACGTCAAGCCTCGTCAGTAAAAGAGTGGTCCCCTTAACCACAGTTTACCGCGCTGTCAAAGCGAAAAGCCGGCGTCACAAAACCAAGCACTGAAAGGCCTCGCGCCAAGCGGCGACCATGGGGATGACCATTTCCCCCCGCCGTGATACGAGACCGCCGCAACAAATGAAAAGCGCCGGTGCGCCGGCATTCCGTCCAGGGAAATTCCATGTCTCACGCCGCCGCTGCCAAGCCGGCCACCGCCCGCAAATCATCTGCCCTTTCCGGCACCGCGCGGGTGCCGGGCGACAAGTCGATTTCGCACCGTTCCATGATGTTCGGCGGGCTCGCGTCCGGCGAAACCCGCGTCACCGGCCTGCTCGAAGGCGAGGATGTGATGCGCACGGCTGCCGCCATGAAGGCGATGGGCGCGCATATCGAGAAGCGCGGCGCCGAGTGGGTGATCCGCGGCACCGGCAATGGCGCGCTGCTGCAGCCGGAAGGCCCGCTCGATTTCGGCAATGCCGGCACCGGCTCCCGCCTCACAATGGGCCTTGTCGGCACTTACGACATGGAAACCACCTTCATCGGCGACGCATCGCTGTCGGGACGGCCGATGGGCCGCGTGCTCGAACCCTTGCGCCAGATGGGCGTGCAGGTGCTGAAGGCGACGCCGGGCGACCGCATGCCGATCACGCTGCATGGGCCGAAACACGCCGCACCCATTACCTACCGCGTGCCGATGGCCTCGGCGCAGGTGAAGTCGGCCGTGCTGCTGGCAGGCCTAAACACGCCCGGCATCACCACCGTGATCGAGCCGGTGATGACGCGCGATCATACCGAAAAGATGCTTAGGGGATTTGGCGCCAATCTCTCGGTCGAGACCGACGAGCGCGGCGTGCGCCACATCTTCATCGAGGGCCAGGGCAAATTGACGGGGCAGACCATCGCCGTGCCCGGCGACCCCTCCTCGGCCGGCTTCCCGCTGGTCGCGGCCCTGATCGTGCCGGGTTCGGACATCCTCATCGAGAACGTGCTGATGAACCCGACCCGCACAGGCCTGCTTTTGACACTGCAGGAAATGGGCGGCCAGATCGACATCTTGAACCCGCGCAATGCCGGCGGCGAGGATGTCGCCGATCTGCGCGTGCGCTACTCCGAGCTCAAGGGCGTCACCGTGCCGCCCGAGCGGGCGCCGTCGATGATCGACGAATATCCGGTGCTGGCAGTTGCCGCGAGCTTCGCCGAGGGCGAGACGTTGATGCAGGGGCTGGAAGAGCTGCGGGTGAAGGAATCCGACCGACTGGCAGCGGTTGCCAATGGGCTGAAGCTCAACGGCGTCGACTGCACCGAAGGCGAAGCTTCGCTCGCGGTGCGCGGAAAGCCCGGCGGCAAGGGGCTGGGCGGCCATCCCAACGGCCAGGACACGACGGTGCAGACGCATCTCGACCATCGTATCGCCATGAGCTTCCTGGTGATGGGGCTGGCAACGGAAAAGCCGGTGACCATCGACGACGCCGCCATGATCGCGACGAGTTTCCCGGAGTTCATGGGTCTGATGACGGGGCTCGGTGCGGAGATCGGGTAGGTTGATGCCAAGCGCAAAGCAAGCAGAGATGTCGGCGGGACAGCGCCCCCCTCTGTCCTGCCGGACATCTCCCCCTCAAGGGGGGAGATCGGCCGTCACAGCGGCTTTCGCCAGTTTTCGAAATTGCAGGAAAGAGTGGGGCGCAGAAGCTTCTGATCTCCCCCCTGGAGGGGGAGATGTCCGGCAGGACAGAGGGGGGCGCGAAGGATCGCGGCGTCTGTCTTTCGTGTTGGCCCGCCAATGACCTTCACCATAGCCATCGACGGACCCGCCGGCGCCGGCAAAGGCACGCTGGCCCGACGTCTGGCCGACCACTACCGCCTCAACCTGCTCGACACCGGCCTCACCTACCGCGCCGTCGCCTATGCGTTGATCCGGCACGCGCTGCCACTCGACAATGTCTCAGCAGCCGAAACCGCCGCACGCCAGGTCGATCTGGCAAAGCTCGACCGTGCGGTGCTGTCGGCGCATGCGGTTGGCGAGGCGGCCTCGAAGGTCGCGATTTACCCTACCGTCCGGCGCATCCTGGTCGAAAAGCAGCGCGATTTCGCCAGGACACCGCCAGGCGCGGTGCTCGACGGGCGCGACATCGGCACGGTTGTGTGCCCTGACGCCGACATAAAGCTCTATGTGACGGCGAGCGCCGAAGTGCGGGCGCAGCGCCGGCTGGCCGAGATCGAAAGCATCGGCGGCACCGCCGATTTCGCCGAAATTCTTGCCGATATTGTGCGCCGCGACGAGCGCGACATGGGCCGCGCCGACTCGCCGCTGAAGCCGGCGGCGGACGCGCACTTGCTTGATACCTCCGAAATGGCTATAGAGGCCGCGTTTCTGGCGGCCAAAGCGATCATCGACGACGCCCTGGCCAAGAGAGACAAAGCCTGATCCAGGGTTTTCCCGCTCCACCGATTGCCGGAAGCGAAGAAAATACCCATATCGGGCACGAACCAGCCTGCCAACATTCTTCATGCGCCGGAATTGCCGCTTAGGCGGCCCAGGGCTTTTGTAGCCCGGAACGCCGGCAGGCCAACGCAACGCTAACCCACGGCGCCCGTCCCGCTTCAGATGCGGGGCACTCCAGGAGAAAATATGTCAGCTGCAAATCCCACTCGCGACGATTTCGCGAGCCTGCTCGAAGAATCATTTACCACCGGTCACTCCGGCGAAGGTCAGGTCGTCAAGGGCACGATCCTGGCGATCGAAAAAGACATGGCCATCATCGATGTCGGCCTCAAGGTCGAAGGCCGCGTGCCGCTGAAGGAATTCGGCGTCAAGGGCAAGGACTCGACGCTCAAGGTCGGCGACACGGTCGAGGTCATGGTCGAGCGCATCGAAAACGCGCTGGGCGAAGCCGTCCTGTCGCGCGACAAGGCCCGCCGCGAAGAGAGCTGGGTCAAGCTCGAAGAGAAGTTCACCAAGGGTGAGCGCGTCGAAGGCGTCATCTTCAACCAGGTCAAGGGCGGCTTCACCGTCGACCTCGACGGCGCCGTGGCCTTCCTGCCGCGCAGCCAGGTCGATATCCGCCCGATCCGCGATGTCTCTCCGCTGATGCACAACCCGCAGCCCTTCGAGATCCTCAAGATGGATCGCCGCCGCGGCAACATCGTGGTGTCGCGCCGCACCGTGCTCGAGGAAAGCCGCGCCGAACAGCGTTCGGAAATCGTGCAGAACCTCGAAGAAGGCCAGGTTGTCGAAGGCGTCGTCAAGAACATCACCGATTACGGTGCGTTCGTCGACCTCGGCGGCATCGATGGCCTGCTGCATGTCACCGACATGGCATGGCGCCGCGTCAACCACCCGACCGAGATCCTCAACATCGGTCAGACGGTCAAGGTGCAGATCATCCGCATCAACCAGGAAACCCACCGCATCTCGCTCGGCATGAAGCAGCTCGAGAGCGATCCGTGGTCCGAGATCGGCACCAAGTTCCCGATCGGCAAGAAGATCAAGGGTACCGTCACCAACATCACCGACTACGGCGCGTTCGTCGAGCTGGAGCCGGGCATCGAAGGCCTCATCCACGTTTCGGAAATGTCGTGGACCAAGAAGAACGTGCACCCCGGCAAGATCCTGTCGACGACGCAGGAAGTCGACGTGGTCGTGCTCGAGGTCGATCCGGCCAAGCGCCGCATCTCGCTCGGCCTCAAGCAGACGCTCGAGAATCCGTGGCAGGCTTTTGCCGCGAGCCATCCGGTCGGCAGCCAGGTCGAGGGCGAGGTCAAGAACAAGACCGAGTTCGGCCTGTTCATCGGCCTTGAAGGCGACGTGGACGGCATGGTGCACCTCTCGGACCTCGACTGGACCCGTCCGGGCGAGCAGGTCATCGAAGAGTACAATCGCGGCGACATGGTCAAGGCGCAGGTGCTCGACGTCGACATCGACAAGGAGCGCATCTCGCTCGGCATCAAGCAGCTGGCCAAGGATACGGTCGGCGAAGCGGCGACTTCAGGCGAACTGCGCAAGAACGCGGTCGTCACCTGCGAAGTCACCGGCATCAAGGATGGCGGCCTGGAAGTGCGGCTGGTCGACAGCGGCATAGAGACCTTCATCAAGCGCAACGACCTCAGCCGTGACCGTGACGAGCAGCGCCCCGAGCGCTTCTCGGTCGGCCAGAAGCTGGACGCCCGCGTCATCGCCTTCGACAAGAAGACCCGCAAGCTGCAGGTCTCGATCAAGGCGCTGGAAATCGCCGAAGAGAAGGAAGCCGTCGCACAGTACGGCTCTACCGACTCCGGCGCTTCGCTGGGCGACATCCTTGGCGCCGCGCTGAAGAAGCAGGGCAGCTAAGCCGCTTTGCGCGCAGCGCGTAAGCCGCTTCGCGCAAGCGTAAGCCTCGGCTGCGCCTCGCGCGCAGCCTGAACAAGAAAACCCGCGGGCCGCAAGGCTCGCGGGTTTTTCATGCTCGGCTGCGCGATTGGCACTAGACTAAGACTGTGCAACCCCTTCAATTCCGCACGCGCGGTTGTAGGCTCGGCCGTCGTTGCAGACGTAAACACGGAAGTCCGGCCCTTCGGGCAACGGAGAAGCATGCGGGATGAAGGTCGTCGAACTCTATCGCTATCCGGTCAAGAGCCTGCGCGGCCATGCCGTGCCGAGCGCCGACATCGAGACAATGGGCATGGAAGGCGACCGCCGCTGGATGGTCGTCGACAAGGATGGGCAGTTCCTCACCATTCGCCAGATACCTGATATGACGACGATCGACGTCGAGCATCGCGGAACGGGCATCCTGTTGAAACATGACAGGCATGGCTCGCACTTCGTCGAGGCTCCGGCTCCCGGCACCGCGCTCCGGCAAGTCAAGATCTGGAAGGATATGGCTGCCGCGCGGCCGGGCGATCCGGCCGCCGGCGCCTATCTCTCGGCTATTCTTGGCCGGCCTGTCGATCTCGTCTATTTCGACGATCCGCAAAACCGGCCGGTCGATGCGGAATTCGGCCAGCCCGGCGATTTCGTCGGCTTTGCCGACGGTTTTCCGCTGCTGATCGCCACGACAGGCTCGCTGAACCATCTGAACAGCCATCTTGCCAGGCCCATCGAGATGGCGCGGTTCCGGCCAAACATCGTCGTCGACGCAGAAGGCGCATGGCCTGAAGACAGCTGGAAGACGATCCGCATCGGCACGGTGGAGTTGCGGATCGCAAAGCCCTGCTCGCGCTGCGTCATCACCACCCGAGATCCGTTGAGCGGCGAGCAGCCGGACCCGCGCGAGCCGTTGCAGACGCTTGGCAAACTCCACCGCTCCGCCAAGGGCGGCATCATCTTCGGCCAGAATGCGATTCCCAACAACGCCGGCGCGATCGCCATCGGCGACGCAGTCGAGGTCGTGGAAGCGGGCGTCTCGAACCTGACGTAGTCGCAGGCCTTCTAATGCCGTGGAGGCGTCGGCGGACGCCATGATTGAATGGCCAACCTCCGCTGTAGACTCAGGCGAGGTCGGCAAAGACCGCCATCGGAAGCCAAACCAAATGAGTCGCCTGCGCGGCGGAACTTCAGGCGCGGCCGTAGAGCGGCACCAGCGTGCCGTTCATCGCCAGATTGGCCGGTGATGCCAGATAGGCGATTGCCTCGGCGGCGGCTTCGAGGCTGACCCATTTGCCGAAATCGGCGTCTGGCATGTCGGCGCGGTTGGCCGGCGTATCGAGCGTCGAGGGCGCCACCGCGTTGACCAGTATGCCTTTGTGCTTCAGCTCTTCCGCCATCGCCACGGTCATCGCTGCCACTGCCGCTTTGCTGGCGGCATAGGCGACCATGCCGGCGCCTCGGCGCGGATCGAGCCCAGCACGCGCCGTGACATTGACGATGCGGCCTGCAGTGGCCGAGCCCAGCATGGAGCGCACCGCAGCGCGGCAGCACAGAAAGGCGGTGCGGGCGTTGGTGTCCATCAATTCGGCAAAGGATGCGGATTCGATCTTCTCGACCGGGGCTGCGGCAAAGCCGCCGGCCAGATGGATGGAGGCCCACAATTCGGGAACGCTGTCATAGAAGGCATCGACCTTGGCAGGATCGGCGAGATCGACATTGTGCGCCAGCCGGACGCGATCATGGGCCGCGAAGGGGAAATGCGAGGGGGCCGACGCGTGGGCATTGGGCACATGGCAGATCGCGCCGTCCGCCAGCAATTTGCCGACGACCGCGGCACCCAGCGCCCCAGTGCCACCGGTCACCACGATATGCTTGCCCTGAACTGTTTCCGTCATCCTGGACGCTCCTGTCGTTTCTTGTGATTATGTCGCTTGTCGTGCCGCGCCGACGCAGAGCGTCGCGCCTTTTGCACGATCACTCAACCGACATCTCGACATGGCAGTTGTTGCGTCTTTGCATCGCTCGAAGTCGCCGACCGCCCCTTCCGACCCCCGCGCATGGACATCCGGCGCGCGGCCAGCTGTCAGTCGATGGTGATTTCGACGACGTGAGGCATGCCCGTTGCGCGTGCGCGTTTGAGCGCATCGGCGAGACCGGCAGTACCGGCAACCCGTTCGGCTGATATGCCATAGGCCTCGGCCAGCTTGCAGAAATCCGGCGGCGCCGGGGACACGCCGACCGGCTCGACGCCGACATCGAGCATCGACGTTTCGATCTCGCGATAGCCTCTGTTGTTCCAGACGACGAAGATGACCGGTGCGGGTGCATCGAGCGCCGCGCCTAGCTCCGACAAGGTGAACTGGAAGCCGCCGTCGCCGGTCAGGCAAACCACCGGCACGCCGGGCGTGGCGAGCGCTGCGCCGATCGCCGCCGGCGGCCCGTAGCCGAGCGCGCCGAAACCGGTGGCGGCGTTGAACCAGCCGCCTGGCCGGTCATGGTCGTAATAGAGATTGGCGGCGTAGATCGGCTGCGTGGAATCGCCGACGATGATGGCGCCCGGCAGTGCGTCGCGGATGGTTTCCACCGCACGCACCTGCGCGGCATAGGCCGGGCTGAGCTCGGCAAAGGCCGCCTTCCTCGACGCGGCTGCGCGGCTCTCGCCGTCCTTCGCTGCGGCATGATCAGGGTGGAGCGCGCCTAGCAGTGCACCAAGCGCCTCCGCGCAATCGGCCTGGATGCCGACGCTCACCGGGCGGCGGGCGAGCTGGTCGGCGCCGATATCGATGCGGATCAGATTGGCGGGCAGCACGAAGCCGCCGTCGCTGTAACCGTCATAGTCGGTCGGGCCGAATTCGGTGCCGGCGGCGATGACCAGATCGGCGTCTGCCATCAGCGCACGCACCGCCTTCAGGCTGGGGCTGGCCGGCACGCAAAGCGGATGCGCGTGCAGCAGACCGCGCGCATTGGCGGTCTGGACGACAGGTGCGCCGAGCCGCTCGGCCAGGCGCTGCAGTGGCTGTTCGGCGCGCTTGGCGCCGCCACCGGCAAGGATCAGCGGCCGGCGCGCGGCTGCGATCAGTTTGGCTGCCTCGGCAATGGCTGCGCCATCCGGCGCCGGCGGCGCTGCATTGGTGAGCGAAGCAGCGATGCCGTCGGCCGGTTTGACCATGACGTCGGTCGGGATCTCGATATGGACGGGGCCCGGCCGCGACGACGAAAACAGCGCGAAGGCCCGCGCCAAAGCGCCAGGCAATTCGCTGGCCTCGGTGACACGCTGCGAAAACAGCGCCACCTTCTCCATCATGCCGCGCTGGTCCGGCAGTTCGTGCAGGAAGCCCAGCCCCTTTCCCAGCGTCGGCATCGCGTTGACGCCCGAAATCACCAGCATCGGCACCGAATCGGCGCGCGCCTGGCCCATTGCGGTGATGGTGTTGGTCAGCCCCGGTCCGGTGATGACAAAGGCAACGCCCGGCCGGCCGCTGGCACGGGCATAGCCGTCGGCCATGAAGCCGGCGCCCTGTTCGTGACGCGGCGTGACATGGCGTATCTTTGAACGCGCCAGCCCGCGGTAAAGCTCGACAGTGTGGACGCCAGGAATGCCGAAAACGGTGTCGACGCCATGCGCTTCGAGCAGCGTGATCAGCGCTTCGCCGATGGTGGTCATGGCTTCTCTCCCTTTTGCGGTGCGAGGCCGAGCTCGGCCTCTATGGCTTTGACGCCGATCGCCGCCAATTCGCCAGGCGAGAACATCTCTGCGGCCATACAGCCTTCGATCCAGAGCCCGTCGATGATCGCGTTGATGGCAATGGCATGGCGGCGCAGTTCATTTGCGTTTGGCCTGCGCTGCTCGGCGCCGAGCACTTCAGCAACGACTGCTTCCACCTCGTTGCGAAAGCCAAGATAGCCTTCGCGGTGGGCGCGAGCCAGGCTCGGATCCGCGCCGGCGCGGCCGATGAAGGTTGCCCAGAGCGAAAACACGCGTGCATCGATGATCGGGGCGTTGAGGTTGGCGGTAACGAAGGCCGCAAGGCGCTGGCGCGGCGCGGCGTCTTCCATGAGCAATGCTGCCTTCGCCTGCTCGGTCATACGGCCCATCAGCGCCGCGTACGCTTCCTGCAGCAAGTCTTCCTTGCCGGGGAAATAGTGCCGGATCAGCCCCGCGGTGACGCCGGCGCGCAGTGCGATGGTGCGCAGGCTGGCGCCCTCCAGCCCATGTTCGGCCACGCTGTCCAGGGTCGCGTCGATCAAATCCTGCCGCCGCCGCTCCTCGCCCTCGCGGCGGAACTTGCGGCGCTCATTCATTGCCGCAGGATGGGCCGCGTCAGGCATGTCGGCCCACCTTCGCAGGCGATGCAGAGGGCATCCGCCTCGAAGATTTGAACCGTGCAGCCGGCGGCTTCCATCGCGGCCTTGGTCTTGGGAAAGCCGGCGACGGCAATGACCTTGTGCGGGCTGGTCGGCAGCACGTTCAGGCTGAGGCCGTTGGACGCGGCAAACTCTTCGGCGTCGCCTTCCACCAGCCGGATGCCGCGCGCCTTCAGCAACTGATAGAACGGCGCCGGCAAAAGCGGTGAATAGACCAGGGCCAGGTCGTCGGCCAGCGGGCTGATCACCGACATCAGATGCAGGCACGCCTCCTCGCCCTGCCACAGCGGCAGATCGAAGCCGTAGACGGAAATGCCGAGCGGCGTCAGCAGGTTGGAAACCTGCTGTATGCCTTCCTGGTTGGAGCGCACCCCGCGTCCGATCACCAGCGTGCTGGCATCCAGCCATACGCAATCGCCGCCTTCGACCTGGCCGGGAGCCTGGACGCGGCCGAGGATGGGAATACCCAGGCGTGTGTAGGTTTCCTCATGCAGCGATGGCTCCCGGGCGCGCAATGGCTTACCCATGGACAGGATCAGCGCGCCGCGGTCGGTCATCAGCGACGGGTCGTGGGTGAATACGGAATCCGACAGCCCATCGGCCTTGTCATCGATCCATTCGATTTCGGCGCCGGACGCCGTCACCAGCTCAGCGAGAGCCGCGTGCTGCGCCGCCGCTTTCGCCGGGTCGAAACCCGGGCCATAGTGCCAGATAACCCGGTCGGCACCGCGCATGGCATTGGCCGCCGACCGCATCAGCACGCGCCGCAACGGCGCCGCCATGGATTGTGATCCGAAAGCGCTCATCAGTGCCCTTTTCAATGCCGTGTTCAAGGTGAAAAAAATGGAAAAAATTTCATCGGAGGCTATTTATACACTTGCACAATAAGGCCGCAAGTGCCGTAATGAGCGGGATTGACGGGCTCGCGCTGTTGGGTCCATGCTGAAGTCTGGAGTGGGCATTACAGCGTATGTTGATTAGCCGGATAGACGTTCGACGATCTGCCGTGGACCCTGTGGCAGAGGTTCCCCGGTGAGCGCGGCGGGAACCGCCGCAGTCCAATCCGGCAAGGCGCAGGACGGCGCCGCCGAAGCCATCCATGTCGAGAACCTGCACAAAAAATTCGGCCATCTGCATGTGCTGAAAGGCGTTTCGCTGTCGGCGCGCGACGGCGAGGTGATCGCCATTATCGGCGGCTCGGGTTCCGGCAAGTCGACGCTGCTGCGCTGCATCAACTGCCTGGAAAACCCGACCAGCGGCATCATCCGCGTCAATGGCGAGGAGATCAAACTCAAGGCCGACAGCCACGGCCACACCATGCCCGCCGACCGCCGGCAGATCGAACGCATCCGCGCCAAGCTCGGCATGGTGTTCCAGAACTTCAACCTGTGGAGCCACATGACGCTGATCGAGAACGTCATCGAGGTTCCGGTGCATGTTCTGGGCGTCAGGCGCGACGTGGCGATCAGGGAAGCCGAAAAGCTTTTGGCGCGCGTCGGCCTGGCCGAAAAGCGCGACGTCTATCCGGCCTATCTCTCGGGCGGCCAGCAGCAGCGCGCGGCGATCGCCCGCGCCCTGGCCATCAACCCGCGCGTCATGCTGTTCGACGAGCCGACCTCGGCGCTCGACCCGGAGCTGGTCGGCGAGGTGCTGAAGGTGATCGGCGACCTGGCGCGCGAGGGCCGCACCATGGTGCTGGTCACGCATGAAATGAAATTCGCCCGCGAGGTCGCGACCCATGTCGTCTACCTCTGCAACGGGCTGGTCGAGGAAGAGGGGCCGCCGGAGCAGATATTCGGCGCACCGAAATCCGAAAGGCTGAAGCAGTTCATCCGCAACATCGGCTAGGACAAGCCGGGACGGAAGAAAACCGGGAACCAACAACAAACTGGGAGTCGTGACATGAAGACTGTTCTGAAAACATTCGCCGCAGCGCTGCTGCTCGGCGTTGCCGCCATGGGCGTGGCCAAGGCCGATCCGGTCAAGATCGGTGTCGCCGCCGAGCCCTATCCGCCCTTCACCTCGCCGGACGCTTCCGGCAAATGGGTTGGCTGGGAAATCGAGTTCATCGACGCCGTCTGCGCCGAGGAGAAGCTCGACTGCGTCATCACGCCTGTCGCCTGGGACGGCATCATCCCGGCGCTGACGACCAAGAAGATCGACGTCATCGCCAGTTCGATGTCGATCACCGCCGAACGCGAGAAGACCATCGACTTCTCGGATAAGTACTACAACACGCCGACCGCCATCATCGGGCCGAAGGACCAGAAATTCGGCGCCACGCCGGACGATCTCAAGGGCAAAGTGCTCGGGGTGCAGGTGTCGACCACCCATTCGGCCTATGCCAAGAAGCATTTCGGCCCCACGGCCGCCGAGATCAAGGAATACCAGACGCAGGACGAAGCCAACAACGATCTGGCCGCAGGCCGCCTCGACGCCGTCCAGGCGGATTCGATCGCGCTCGACGCATTCCTGAAGTCGGACCAGGGCAAGGCCTGCTGCGATCTGAAGGGCATGGTGGCTCCGGACGATGAAGTGCTCGGACCGGGCGTGGGCGCCGGCGTGCGCAAGGAAGACACCGACCTTAAGGCCAAGATCAACGCCGGCATCAAGGCGATCCGCTCGAACGGCAAATATGACGAGATATCGAAGAAATACTTCGATTTCGACATTTACGGTGGTGGCGGCGCGCAGTCGAACTGACGATCCTCGCATGAGCTGAGGGGCATGGCGCCAACGCCATGCCCCTCCTGCCCGACCTTTCCCAGACATGCTTGCCGCCCGCGCTGCCGACGGCGGTGGTTGGACCCAGCAATCCGGGGGCGACGCTGATCGACGCACTTCTTTCGGCCTCGGCGGCCGGCATCATAGAACTTCTCTCGCCCAATCCGCCGGGCTGGGGCGGCACGCTGTTGCTTGGGCTGCTCCATTCGATCGAGATCGCGCTCGGCGCCACGGTCCTCGGTCTTCTGATCGGCACCGGTGGCGCCTTTGGCAAGCTCTATGGCGGTCCTGTCGTGCGCGACCTGCTGGCGGTTTACACCACCATCGTGCGCGCCGTGCCCGAACTGGTGCTGATCCTGCTGCTCTATTATGCCGGAACAGACCTGATCAACCAGGCGCTGACCGCTATGGGCTACCAGCGCGTCGACATCAGCGGCCTTGCCGCGGGCATCGCCGTGCTCGGCTTTGTCCAGGGCGCCTATTCGACCGAAGTGATCCGCGGCGCCATCCTGGCCATACCGCAGGGCCAGATCGAAGCCGCCCGCGCCTATGGCATGTCACCCGGGCTCATGCTGCGGCGCATCACCTTGCCGGCAATGCTGCCCTTCGCCATACCCGGGCTCGCCAATCTGTGGCTGATCGCCACCAAGGATACGGCCCTTCTGGCGGTCGTCGGCTTTTACGAACTGGCGCTGGCGACGCGGCAGGCGGCGGGCGTCACCAAAGCCTATTTCACCTTCTTTTTCGCCGCGGGCGTGCTCTATCTCATCTTGTCGCTGGTCTCCAACCTGCTCATCGGCCGCCTCGAGGCCTGGTCGCGGCGCGGTATGCCGTCGCTCAAGGATGCGCGCTGATGGCCGGAGAAGCGACCATCATCAACGCTGCCGCGCGCACGTCGCTGTGGCTGCAGCCGCATCGCATCGTGCTGATCCTGGTCGCGATCGCGCTGGTTTTCGGCGCAGCCTTCTTCATGCGCTGGGATTGGCTGCCGCAATATTATGAAATGGGGCTTCTCGGCATCTGGCGGTCGCTGTGGATCCTGGCCGTCACCTGCTTTCTCGGCTTCCTGCTCGCCGTGCCGCTCGGGCTCGCGCAGGCCGCCGGCCCGTTCTGGTTTTCCGCGCCCGCCAGGACATTCTGCACCGTCATCAGGGGCACGCCGCTGCTGATCCAGCTATGGCTGCTCTATTACGGGCTGGGCTCGCTGTTTCCGCAATTTCCCTGGATCCGCGAATCCTGGATGTGGCCGTATCTGAGGCAAGCCTGGCCTTATGGCGTGCTGGCACTGACCTTGTCCTTCGCCGGCTATGAGGGCGAAGTAATGCGCGGCGCCTTTGCCGGCGTGCCGAAGGGGCAGTTAGAGGCGGCCCGCGCTTTCGGCATGAGCCGCTGGAAGATTTTCCGCCGCATCTGGCTGCCGCAGGCCATCTACCGGGCGCTGCCGACGCTGACCGGCGAAACCGTGCTGCAGCTGAAGTCGACGCCGCTGGTGGCGACGATCAGCGTCATCGACATCTTCGCAGTCTCGTCCAAGGTCCGGCAGGACACCTACCTCACCTACGAACCCTTGCTGCTTTTGGCGCTGATCTACATGATCATCACCGGCATACTGGTGTTTGCATTCAGCAAGATCGAAGCGCGCATACCGAACAAGGTGGGCTAGGGAATAGTGAGCAGGCAGTAGTGAGTAGTCAGCATATGACCGGGAAACCGCTTGCTTTCGCTACTCCCTACTGACTACTCCCTACTCACTCTCACCACCAATCGGGTCCGCACCATGCAACTCTCTCTCGACCAGGCAACAGGGCTGTGCCGGATGGCGGCGCTCGGCGCCGGCGCCAATGAGGAGGCGGCGCGGTCGCTCACCGCCTCGATCATTGCCGCCGAGGCGGAAGGGCTTTCGACCGTCGGGCTGACCCATTTCATCGATTACCTCGAAGCGCTGGAAGCCGGCCGCATCGACGGCAATGCCGATCCGGTGATCACCAGGCCGGCGCTCGCCGTCTATCTCTCCGATGCGCGTGGCGGCCTCGCCCATACCGGGTTCGACCGCACCATCGATGACCTTGCCAAGGCGGCAAAGCTGTTCGGCGTCGCCATCTTCTCGCAGAAGAACGCTTATACCTGCGGCGCGCTCGGCTATTTCACCGGGCGTCTGGCGCAGCTGGGATTGGTCTCCTTCGCCGCCACCAACGGGCCGGCGGTGCTGGCAGGCTCGGGCTCGGTCAAGCCGGTCTATTGCACCAACCCGATGTCGTTTGCGGCACCCACCGCCGATGGCGCGCCGCTGGTCATCGACC
Organism: Mesorhizobium sp. M0771; assembly: GCF_040320155.1. Lineage (NCBI taxonomy): Bacteria > Pseudomonadati > Pseudomonadota > Alphaproteobacteria > Hyphomicrobiales > Phyllobacteriaceae > Mesorhizobium > Mesorhizobium sp. M0771. The sequence goes on from NZ_JAMYPC010000004.1 coordinate 316,788, forward strand.
AGTCGTCGAGCGCCACGGCGTTCGTCAACATCCGCAAGGCGGCCGAGGACGGCAAGAAGATCCCCGAAGGCTGGGCGCTGGACGCCAGCGGCAACCCGACCACCGATCCGGCCGCGGCCATGAAGGGCGCCATGCTGGCCTTCGGCGGCCAGCGCGGCGCCAACATCGCGCTGATGGTCGAAGTGCTGGCGGCTGGCCTGTCGGGCGCCAACTGGTCGCTCGACGCGCCCTGGTTCTCCGGCGGACCGGACAGCCCGGGAACCGGCCTGTTCGTGCTCGCCGTCGAGCCCAAGCTGCTCGACCCGGATTTTGAGCAGCGCATGAAGGACCAGCTCGACCGGCTGCGCCGGCGCTTTGGCGTGCACGTGCCGGGCCGGGCGCGGGCCGAAGCGGCGGAGAAGGCGCAGGCGCGCGGCATCAACGCCCCCAAAGCCGTGGTGCAGCGCATTTCCGAATTCGCCGAGCGCTATTCGGGCTGAAGAATCCTTCTTTATCAAACAATTTAAACTGACCTTCCGGTTGGCGACGGGCAGGCGCGCATTTGCGCCGCCTGCTGAACCTTCTTGCGTCTTGCGGCGACCCATCCTTGTCCAGGGCAAGGTGAGCTTGCCCGAACCAGACCGGAGGAAACACCCAACCAAATCGAAAGCCTGCTTCACGCGAAGGGTGTGCCCTTTGCGCTCCGGAAACATCAACCGCAATCAAAGGAAATCATCATGACCAACACCAAGACCACCCTGCTGATAGCAGTCCTTCTGCTCGGTTCTTTCATGGGCGCCACCCAGGCGGCCTCCCTGAAGGCCGCGCCGGTCAAGCCATCTTCGGCCGGCGTCATCACGGCTCCGAGCGGCGGTGCAACCGAGGACCATTACTGCAAGAACGGCCACGCCAAATTTGCCAATTGCAGCGCCGACTTCATCGCGGCCTGCAAGCAGGTCGGCGGCACCATGTCGGATGTCCAGGGCTGGGGTGGGCGTACTTGCTTCACGCCCTCCTGATACCGTCTCAGGTCAGGCCGCTCCGTCGGCCCCTGGCTTCGTCCTGATGCTGCCCGGAAAACGCCGCTTCGGCGGGGTTTTCTGCGTTTCATCCCTCCGTGAGCAATAAACATGACGGTGAAAGTTAACTTTTGTTAACTTGACTTGATGGGACCATCGGGCGTTTGCGAGAGGTCATCACAACAACAGGAGCTACGATGTCCGCAACCACCGACGCCTCCCGCGGCAGACTGATCATTCCGGTGTTTGGCCGCCTGTACTCGTCGCTGCATGACGGCGCCGAAACCCTTCTGCGCGTCGTCGCCGGCGGGTTTCTCACCATTCACGGCTCGCAGAAGATCACCAACCCTTTCGGCGCCGCCGAGATGGTCGAAGGCCTCGGCTTCTATCCCGGCGCGTTCTGGTCGTTGCTTTTGTCCTGCACCGAATTCTTCGGCGGCATTCTGATCGCCATCGGCCTGTTGACTCGGCCCGCCGCCTTTGCCGGCATGATCGTGCTGCTGGTCACCGTCTGGTTCCACTGGATCACTGTCGGCCAGGGCTTTTCCGGCGCTGAAAAGTCGCTTCTATGGGCGGCGATCCTGCTGTTCTTCGTTATCCGCGGCGGCAACCGCCAGTCGGTCGACGCGCGCCTCGGCAAGGCGTTCTGAAGGGTCTATAAGAGGGTGGCAGCGACGACGCGTCACCCTTTGCCTTTGGCCCAAAACGGACTATGAAACGGCTTCAGCCAAGCTTTCGAGCGCCGGAGCCAGCCATGACCGAAATCCTGCAGATCCCCAAGCTCGTGGTCGTCTTCGGCGGCTCCGGCTTCGTCGGCCGCCACATCGTGCGGGCGCTGGCCAAGCGCGGCTACCGCATCAGGGTGGCGGTGCGCCGGCCCGATCTGGCGGGACATCTGCAGCCGCTCGGCAATGTCGGCCAGATCCAGCCGGTGCAGGCCAATGTGCGCGTGCGCTGGTCGGTCGACCGCGCCGTGCAGGGCGCCGACCATGTCATCAATCTGGTCGCCATCCCGCATGAAAGCGGCCGGCAGAAATTCAACACCGTGCACGAATTCGGCGCCCGCGCCGTCGCCGAAGCCGCACGCTCGGTCGGCGCAGGGCTCACCCACATCTCGGCGCTGGGCGCCGACCTCAACGCCGAATCCGACTATGCCCGCACCAAGGCGCTCGGCGAAAAGGCCGTCCTGGAGACGATCCCGGACGCCGTCATCTTCCGTCCGTCGATCAATTTCGGACCGGAGGACAGTTTCTTCAATCGCTTCGCCGACATGGCGCGCTATTCGCCGGTGCTGCCGCTGATCGGCGGCGGCCAGACCAAGTTCCAGCCGGTCTATGTCGGCGATGTCGCCGAAGCCGTGGCGCGTTCGGTCGAGGGCAAGGTCAAGGGTGGCCAGATCTATGAACTCGGCGGGCCGCAAGTGCTCACCTTCAAGCAGTGCATGGAAGAGCTGCTGACCGTCATCGAGCGCAAGCGGCTCCTGGTACCGGTGCCGTGGTGGATGGCCAATCTGCAGGCCTCGATCCTCGGCCTGCTGCCCAACCCGTTGCTGACCAAGGACCAGGTGCTGCTGCTGCGCCAGCCCAACATCGTGTCGGAGGAGGCCAACAAGGCCAACCGGAACCTTGCCGGCCTCGACATCCAGCCGCAGTCTATCGGCACCATCCTGCCCAGCTATCTCTGGCGCTTCCGCGCCGCAGGCCAGTTCCAGCGCAAGCCCGCCGGTATCGCGTAACAAGGCGTGCGCCGTTAAACGCGCCGCGTGACCTGCATCGGCAGGCCGCCCTGCGGCTGTGTCGTCAGTTTCTGCACCGGCCACGGCTTGGTCTCGGCGGTCACATCGAAGCGGAAGCGCGACAGCATGATGGCCAGCGCAATGATCGCCTCCTGCATGGCGAAGCTGGCGCCGATGCAGATGCGCGGACCGGCGCCGAACGGCAGATACTGGAAGCGGTCGATCTTCTCGCGGTTTCCCGGATGGAAGCGTTCGGGCATGAAGGCGTCGGGCATGTCCCACAGTTTTCTGTGGCGGTGGACGACCCAAGGCATCACCAGTACGGCCGCGCGCTTGGGGAGCACCAGATCGTTCCAGGTCTCCGTCTCGATCGGCTCGCGGTTGATCGACGGCGCCGGCGGATAAAGCCGCAGCGCCTCCTCGAAGGCGGCGCGGGTGAACGGCATTGCCTCGAGCCATTTCGTTGGGTCGGGTTCGCGCGCCAGCACGGCCTCGATCTCGCGCTCGACCTTTTCGCGCTCCCACGGCGCTTCGGCGAGGCAGTAGATCGTCCAGCCCAGTGCCCGCGCGGTGGTCTCGTGGCCGGCGCCGATGAAGGTGATGATGTTGTCCTCGACTTCCGCCCGCGTCAGCCCGTCGGGGCCTTCGGCGCGCAGCAGAAGCGTCAGGAAATCCTGCGGCGCGGTGTCGGGGTCGCGCTTCAGCCGCTCCTCGCGCATCTTGACCGTATCGGTGACGATCTTGCGGAAATAGGCCATGGTCTTGCGGCCGCGGATGCGGGTCAGCCGCGGCAGCCATTCGGGCGCGCGCAACAGGTCGAGCGGATCGACGCGGCCCATGGTCTCGAACAGGCGGTCGATCTCCTGCGCGAAACTGCCGGGCTCGCCCGCAATCTCGCCCGAAAACAGCGTCTCGGCCAGGATATCGTAGGTGAGCAGCGTCATGTCATGGGCGACATCGGTCATGCCGCCTTCGTCATAGCGGGCGACGAACTGCATCGTGCGGCGCAGCATCGGCTCGGCGAAGCCGAAGATATGCCGCGGCGTGAACACCGGCGCCATCGCCTTGCGCGAGCGCTTCCACACCTCGCCTTCGGCGGTCAACAGCCCGTCGCGCAAGATCGGTCGCAGGATCATCTGGCGCACCGTCGCCATCTTGTAGTTCTTGGCGTTGTCGATCAGCACGTGGCGGATAAGGCCGGGATCGTTGGCGACGATCAGATGCCCGCCGACGCCATTCGCCGAAATCCAGGGCTCGTTGTAGGTGTGCTCGCCCCACAGTTCGAGCGGATTGCGGTAGACGATCCGCATCATCTCCAGCGTCGAAGGCGGCGTCGTGCGCGGCCTGGGCGCCGGCGGCACGAAGGGGACGGGCTGCGTGTCCATGAGGTGCTCCGCTGATAGCTCAGATGTAGTGGCTGGCAATCCGGGCGTCCATGTGACCGAACGGCAAACTGAAACGCTGCAGCGCCCGGTGTGCCCGACAGACGGTGTGTTCATCGGATCGTGACCGCCGGTGAAACGGTTGCGGCTTGTCCGGTTGGACACTCTGCCATAGGTGACAGTTACCAACAGCTACTGCCAATCGCCCAGGAGAGTCCGCTTGAAGCACAAGCTGAACATCATAATCGGCAGCACGCGGCCGGGCCGCGCCGGGCCGGTCTTCGCCCACTGGCTGGAGGATTTTGCCCGCGAGCACGGCAAATTCGAACCGGTGCTGACCGACATTGCCACGTTCCATCTGCCGGTTCTGGACGAGCCGCATCACCCCAGGCTCGGCAATTACCAGAACGACCACACCAAAGCCTGGTCGAAGGTCATTGATGCCGCCGACGCCTTCGTGTTCGTGGCGCCGGAGTACAATTATTTCGTGGCGCCTGCGATCGTCAACGCCATCGACTACCTTGCGCGCGAATGGAAATACAAGCCAGCCGCCATCTTCAGCTATGGCGGCATTTCCGGAGGCCTGCGCGCCGCGCAGGCGCTGAAGCCGCTGCTGACCGCGGTGGGCGTCATGCCCATCTCGGAAGGCGTCGCGCTGCCGATGTATCAGAAACTGCTGGAGAGCGACGGCTCCTTCCAGGCTAGTGAGCAGGTAGAGGGTGGGACCAAGACCATGCTGGACGAGCTCTCGCGCTGGAGCGGGGCGCTGAAGCCGATGCGGGCTACGTAACGCAGCCGGCCCCGGCTTGCTCATGCCATAAAGAGGTGGAATGGTCGGCAGGTGACTGAGCCGGGGGCGGTTCGATTTGCGCCTGTTGTTTGCCTTGCTGTTGATGCTTGCGACCACCGCCACAGCGGTGGCGGAGCGGCGCGTGGCGTTGGTCATTGCCGAGGACGACTACCGGCTGGTGCGGCCGCTGGCCAATCCTGTCAATGACGGCGAGGTGATGGAAGTGGCGCTGAAGAAGCTCGGCTTCGAGGTCGTGGTCGAGACCAATCGTGATCTCAGGCGCATGCGCCGGGCTCTCGACGATTTTCGCGAGGACGCCATGGGCGCCGACGTGGCGCTGGTGTATTTCTCCGGCCATGGCGTCGAAATCTCCGGCGACAACCGTCTTCTGCCGGTCGATGCCGATGCCTCCTCGCTCGACCAGCTGGAGAAGACCAGCCTGCCGTTGGAGGAAGTGCGCGATGCGGTTGCCGCCACGGCGAAGGTCGGGCTGATCGTGCTCGACGCCTGCCGCAGCGATCCGTTCACAGGCGGCAACGGCGACGGGCGTGGCGCCACATCGCTGATCAAGGACCTGGTGGACAAGATCAAGCCGGGCCTCGGACGCGTCGGCAAGGCGGAAAACATCCTGTTCGCCTTTTCGGCGGCGCCCGGCGAGACGGCTGCCGACGGTACCGGTGCGAATTCGCCCTTTACAGCGGCGCTGATCAAATACCTCGGCACCGACGGGCTCGAAATCCGCTCGGTGCTGACGCTGGTGCAGCAGGAGGTCTACGACCTTTCGCGCGGAAAACAGCTGCCCTACGTCGAGAGCGGGCTGCCGAAGCTGTTCTTCGCCTCGGCGGCCAAGGAACAACTGCCGGAGCGCGAGCGGCTGTTGCTTGCCATGGCCGATGTGACGCCGGAAATGCGCGGCGCGGTCGAACGGGTCGCCAGCGATGCCGACATGCCGCTGGCGCCGCTCTATGGCGCGCTGATCAGTTCCGACACCAGCCATCTCTCCGGCGAAAGCCTGGACGCCAAGCTGCGCGAGGCGGCCGACGCCTTCGTCAAGGTGCGCGGCGAGATGAAGACGCTGGCCGCCGACGACCCGCAGGTGACCGAACTGCGCCGCCAGGCCGAGGAACAGTTGGCGCTCGGCGCTTTCGATGGTGCACGCGTGATCCTCGCCAAGGCCGCCGACGTCGACAATGTCTCGCGCCAGGCGTTGAAGGCCAATTTCGTCAGCCGCACCCTGTCCGAAGCCGCGACGCGATTTCTCTCGGGCGGCGCGGCGCGTGCCACCCTGGACTATGCAACCGCCATCAAGGACTATGAAACGGTGCTGGCGCTCTATGGCGAAGCCGGGCAGACCTCGCTCAGCCTGGAACAGGCCGACCGCCAAAGCCGCACGCTGGAAGAGCTCGGCATCCTCTACACAACGGTCGGCAACACCGACGCCGCCGGCCGCGCCTTTGCGGCGCTGGTCGCCAATCTTGAGCAGCGAGCGCGCCAGGAAACCGATCCGAGCGTCAAGCGCGACCTCGCCATCGGCCATATCAAGTTCGCCAACATCAAGATGGCGCAAGGCGATCTGCCGGCCTCCCTGCAAAACTATGAGGCGGCCAGGGACATGTTGCAGGGCCTGACCACAGACGTGCCGGACAAGAAGGACTGGCTCGGCGATCTCGCCATGGCCAATGACAAGATCGGCAATGTGCTGGCCACGCAAGGCGACCTGGGTGCGGCAGCCCAGGCCTACCAGCAAAGCCTGTCCATCAAGCAGCAATTGGCCGATGCCGAGCCGAACAGCGTCTATCTGCTGCGCGACCTGACCATTACCTACGACGAAATCGGCGGTCTTGCCCGTACCGCCGGCCAGCTGGATGGCGCCCAGACTGCATTCGAAGAGAGCCTGAGAATTCGGCTGGCGCTGGCGCAGAACAACCCCGACGACCCCAGGCATCAGCGCGCCGTCTCCGTCAGCTACACCAGGATCGGCGACGTCCTGCGCGAGCGTGGCGACGCTGCGGGCGCGCTCGACGCCTACAACAAGAGCCAAATAATCGCCGAAGCGCTGGTGCGCCGCGACTCAAACGACACCGATTTGAAGCGCGACCTGTCGGTCGGTTACGCCAAGATCGGCAATGCTTACGGCGACCAGAAGGACTGGCCATTCGCGTTGGAGGCCTACCAGCAGGCGCTGGCCACGGCGCGAGACCTTGCCGCCAGCGACCCAGGCAACACCGATTGGCAGCGCGACCTGTCGGTCTGTCTGGAAAAAATTGCCGGCGTGTTTGATGCCCAGGGCGATATCGCCGGTGCTTTGCAGAACTACCAGGACAGTCTCGTCATTGCCGACCGGTTGGCAAATCTCGACCCGGGCAATTCCGACTGGCAGCGCGACCTGTCGATCACGTTCGAGGAAATAGGCCTGCTGGAGACCAAGCAGCGCCACTATGAGGGCTCGAAGAAGGCCTTCGAAGCCAGCCTGGCCATCCGCCAGCGGTTGGCCCTGTCCGATCCGGACAATGCGATCTGGCAATTCGATCTGGTACAGGCCTATATCAACTATGCCTATGTGGCGAAGAATCCGAAGGCTGTGTTGTCGCAGGCGCTAGACCTGACGCTGGAGCTTGACCGCACAGGCAAACTGGCGCCGAGGGACAAACCCACGATCAAATATCTGCGCCGTCTTCTGGCCAAATTGAAAGCCGCGAAAAAATAGCCGGCTGCCAGCTCGGGATTCAGCCCTGAAATGCCCGCAAACCTTGGAAAAACCGCCTTTTGCGCCTATATCTAGGACATCAAAGCGGCGTGATTCGAAGCCATTTTTTCGCGCTGAGCATGCGGCATCAATCAGACAGGTTTTCATGAGCGATCAAAGCGACAACGCCAACGGCGCTGAGGCCGAATACGGCGCCGATTCCATCAAGGTTTTGAAGGGGTTGGACGCTGTCCGCAAGCGGCCGGGCATGTATATCGGCGACACCGACGACGGCTCGGGCCTGCATCACATGGTCTATGAGGTGGTCGACAACGCCATCGACGAGGCGCTGGCCGGCCATGCCGATCTGGTCACGGTGACGCTCAATCCCGACGGTTCGGTCACCGTTATCGACAATGGCCGCGGGATTCCGACCGATATTCACACTGGCGAAGGCATTTCGGCGGCCGAAGTGATCATGACGCAGCTGCATGCCGGCGGCAAATTCGACCAGAATTCCTACAAGGTGTCTGGCGGCCTGCACGGCGTCGGCGTCTCGGTGGTCAACGCGTTGTCGGCCTGGCTGAAGCTGAAAATCCGCCGCAACGGCCAGATTTTCGAGATGAGCTTCACGCATGGCAATGCCGATGCGCCGCTCAAGGCGACCGGCAGCTATGAGCAGAACAAGCAGCCCGGCACCTATGAGGGCCGCAGCGGTTCCGAGATCACCTTCTTTCCGTCGTCCGAAACCTTCACCATGGTCGAGTTCGACTTCGGCACGCTGGAGCACCGGCTGCGCGAGCTCGCCTTCCTGAATTCCGGCGTGCGCATCATTTTGACCGATGCCCGCCATGCCGATCTCGTGCGCCACGAGTTGCACTATGATGGCGGCCTGGAAGAGTTCGTCAAATATCTCGACCGGGTCAAGAAACCGCTGATCGACAAGCCGATCGCCATCAAGGCCGAGCGCGACGGCATCACCGTCGAAGTGGCGATGTGGTGGAACGACAGCTACCACGAGAACGTGCTGGCCTTCACCAACAACATCCCGCAGCGCGATGGCGGCACCCATCTGGCCGGCTTCCGTGGCGCGCTGACGCGCCAGATCACCGGCTATGGCGAATCGTCGGGCCTGACCAAGAAGGAAAAGGTGGCGCTGATCGGCGACGACTGCCGCGAAGGCCTGACGGCGGTGCTGTCGGTCAAGGTTCCCGACCCGAAATTCTCCTCCCAGACCAAGGACAAGCTGGTCTCGTCGGAAGTCCGCCCGGTGGTCGAAGGCCTGGTCAACGAGGCGCTTGGCACCTGGCTGGAAGAACACCCGACCGAGGGCAAGGTGGTCATCGACAAGGTGATCCAGGCGGCCGCGGCGCGCGAAGCCGCGCGCAAGGCCCGAGACATCACCCGCAAAAGCTCGCTCGGCGTCACCTCTCTGCCTGGCAAGCTTGCCGACTGCCAGGAACGCGACCCGGCGAAATCCGAAATCTTCATCGTCGAGGGTGACTCGGCCGGCGGCTCTGCCAAGGGCGGCCGTTCGCGCCAGAACCAGGCAATCCTGCCGTTGCGCGGCAAGATACTCAATGTCGAGCGGGCGCGCTTCGACCGCATGCTCGGCTCCGAGATGATCGGCACGCTGATCACCGCGCTCGGCACCTCGATCGGCAAGGACGAGTTCAACGCCGACAAATTGCGCTACCACAAGATCATCCTGATGACCGACGCCGACGTCGACGGCGCCCATATCAGGACCTTGCTGCTCACCTTCTTCTTCCGCCAGATGCCGGAGCTGATCGAGCGCGGCCATCTCTACATCGCCCAGCCGCCGCTCTACAAAGTGACGCGCGGAAAAAGCTCGCAATACATCAAGGACGAGAGCGCCTTCGAGGAGTTCCTGATCGGCTCCGGGCTGGAGGAGGCGTCGCTGACGCTTGCCTCCGGCGAGGCGCGGGCCGGACAGGATCTGCGCGGCTCGATCGATGATGCACTGGCCGTGCGCCAGCTCATCAACGGGCTGCACACGCGCTACAACAGGGGCGTGGTCGAACAGGCGGCGATCGCCGGCGCGCTCAACGCCGATGTGCTAAACGACCTCGGCCGCGCCAATGCCATGGCCGAACGCGTCGCCCAGCGCCTTGACATCATTGCCGAGGACACCGAGCGCGGCTGGACCGGCCGGCTGTCGACCTCCAATGAAGGCGTCGGCGGCTATGTGTTCGAACGCACGGTGCGCAGCGTCAAGGAATTCGCGCAGCTCGATGCCGGGCTGATAAATTCGGCCGACGCACGCCAGCTCGACCGCTATGCCCCGCGCCTCATGGAAGTCTATGGCGAGCCGCCGGTGCTGCGCCGCAAGGATGTCTCCGAAACCATTTCGGGGCCGCTGGCGCTGCTCAACGCGGTGTTTGCGACCGGCCGCAAGGGCCTGACCATGCAGCGCTACAAGGGCCTCGGCGAGATGAATGCCGAGCAGCTCTGGGAAACCACGCTCGACCCGAATGTGCGTTCGCTGCTGCAGGTCAAGGTCAATGACGCCACCGATGCGGATTCGCTGTTTTCGCGGCTGATGGGCGACGAGGTCGAACCGCGGCGCGAATTCATCCAGGACAACGCGCTGTCAGTTGCCAATCTGGACATTTGAGGGCTGGGGGCCTTGCCGCCGGAGCTCCACTCCGGGTCAGGCCTTTGGCTCCAGCTTCCGACCAAGGTCCACCGCGTCGCGCAGCACTTGCAGATGCGAGCGCGGCGCGGTGCCCGCCGGCAGGGCGATTTCGACGCCGTTTGCCGTCGATGACCAATAAAGCGTGTGGGTGAAGATACGGCCAAGTGAGCTGCGAAGCTCGATCTGGATGTTCTCCACACCGGGGCCGAAGTTTTCCGTCATCGGACCGGAAATCGGATCGCCTGTCGCCCAGCCATTGCCGCGGTCGTAGACGTTCGTCCAGCGCGTTGCCGCAAACACCGCGCCATGATGCACCGCGCGCTGCGCCTTGCCTTGGCTGTGTCCTTCCCGGTAAAGCACGGTGCCGCCGGGGCGCCCGTCATCGGCAATCGGCGGGCAAGCCGAGAACAGGCGCTCGGCAAGGCCACGCCTGAATTCCGCGAGATTGTAGGTCACCAGGAATTCGCTGTGGGAGAGCGGACTGCCAAGCGTGACGAAATCGCTGATCTTCCAGGGCAGCGGGTGGTCGGCGTCCTTGGTCCGAAGCTGCTGGTAGAGCGCCCATTGACCGCGCCGGAATCCGGCGAGGTCTTCAAGGTTCTTTGGCCACGCTGACCCATCAGAGCCGAGCGTTGCCTTGTCGACGGCCTCGACCGCCGCCAGTTTGGCCTTGTCGCGGACCGCTTCCAGCCTTCGCGGCCGGAACTCGGCCCACAGGATCTGCAGCAAATCATAGGCGATGATCGACCCAAGGCTGTGCGAGACCAGCACGATGCGGTCGTAAGCATCGTCCTTCATCAGCGTCTTGAGCAACGTCAGGCCTCTGTCGCGGATCAGCGCACGCTTCTCGATCGTCGCCGCCTCGGCGCGCACATAAGCGGCGACGTCACCGAAATAGGGCAGGGCGAACTGATCCACCGCCCAGATGACAAAAGAAGCGAGGGTGGTGATCATCAGGCCGGTCGTCAAGGTAACGGCCTGTTGCCAGACCGATGTTGCCAGCACGAGTGCTGCGCCCAGAATGACGATAACGATCAGAAGTGTGGCGACGTAAAGCTTGCGGGCGTCGAGCGGAATGTCGGCGGGCTTGCGCCACAACAGGTTCGTCACCCAGGCGGCCAGCCGGCCGCGCGTCGTGCCTTGCGTGATGTCGGCCCAATAAAGCTCGTAGAAATCGGTACGGCGGCCATCGACGTCGTAGGGCGTGGTGATGCGGCGCAGCTCGTGTGACTTGGTCCGGCTGTCGGGCGTGATCCAGCTCTGGTTGATCGTGGCGCCGGAAACGGCCGGATCGGGAATCTGGGCGTAGGGTGGAGCACGGGTGGGATCGCTGCTCCAGACCGCCTGGACGAATCCCCTCAGCGTACCCATCGGCCGCTGCTCGCCCATGCCGTGCACGATCACCACCGCCTGGCCGGGCTGCGCCTTTTTGTAAGCCAGCGATGCGACAGTCTTGGGCATCAGCGTCTCCGTTGACGACATCCGACGGCGGGATCGCTCATGCTACCCCCGGCTCACCGAGCCAACAATACACGGCAGCCCATGTGGAACTCCGTGAACCAATCCACAGTTTCGCAGTTGTGCCTCGGGCCGCGCGGAAAATAGTTCCGTTCCCGGCAAGCAAATCATTTCATTGCCCTTCGGAACGGAAATCGCTCAGGAACATTGTGACGACATCGATCAATTTCTCGCAGGGAGGCTCTTTATGGGACGCGGTATTTTGCTCTGGTTGCTCGGTATTCCGATCCCGATCATCATTCTCATCATGCTGTTCGTACGGTAGGAGGCGTCGATGCAGTCCACCGTATCGGCTGTCGACGTATCCGCCTCAACGGAATCCTCCGCCCCGGCCGTCAGCTGGGGTCCGATCATCGCCGGCGCCTTCGCGGCCTCGACGCTGACCTTCATCCTCATGCTGCTCGGTTCGGGGCTGGGGCTGACCATGGTCTCGCCGTGGTCCGGCGCCAGTGCCTCGCTGACCACCTTCGCGGTGTCCGGCGCCATCTGGCTCATCATCGTGCAATGGCTGTCCTCCGGGGTCGGTGGCTATCTTGCCGGACGCCTGCGCACCAAATGGGTCGGCATCCACACCGACGAGGTCTATTTCCGTGACACCGCGCACGGCCTCCTCGCCTGGGCGCTGGCGACATTGCTGGTCGTCGGCATTCTCGGGTCGGCGCTGTCGGCAGTGCTTGGTTCAGGCGTGCAGGCGGCTTCTACTGTTGCCTCAGGCGCCGCCATGGGTGCTTCGGCCGGCGCGTCCGCCAATGCCGGCAGCGCACCGGCCGACAATGCAACGTCCTATCTCGTGGATACGCTGTTCCGTCCGGCTGATGCCGCCAGGCTCGCGGCGGCCAATCCGGACAGCGATGCGGCTGCGGCCGGGCAGGCTTCGCGCATCCTCATCGCCAGTGCGGCGGCAGGCGAAGTTTCGGCTGACGACAAGACCTATCTGTCGCAGCTGGTCGCCGCCCGCACCGGGCTTTCCGAGGCCGACGCCAAGGCGCGTGTCGACGCCCTGGTGGCCAGGGTCGAGGACGCCAAGGTCAAGGCAAAGCAGGCCGCCGACGCCGCGCGGAAAGGCAGCGCCACCTTCGCCCTGCTTGGCGCCCTGTCGCTGGTTATCGGCGCCTTCATCGCCAGCGCTGCGGCAGCCCTGGGCGGCAGGCAGCGCGACGACGAGGAAGCGGTTTTCCTGACCAGCCGCTGAACCGGTCTTCAACATCAAAAAGCCCGGTCGAACCGGGCTTTTTTGTTTCCGATGATGGACCGACAACCTTCCAGTGGAAGGTTGCGGCGGCTTAGTGATCCATGGCCTTGACGATTTCCTCGGTCATCTTCTTGGCGTCGCCGAGCAGCATCATGGTGCCGTCCTTGTAGAACAGCGTGTTGTCGATGCCGGCGTAGCCCGAGCCGAGCGAGCGCTTGACGAACAGGCAGGTGCGGGCCTTGTCGACGTCGAGGATCGGCATACCGTAGATCGGCGACGACTTGTCGTCGCGGGCGGACGGATTGGTGACGTCATTGGCGCCGATGACATAGGCGACATCGGCCTGCGCGAACTCGGAGTTGATGTCTTCCAGTTCGAACACTTCGTCATAGGGAACATTGGCTTCGGCGAGCAGCACGTTCATGTGGCCGGGCATGCGGCCGGCCACGGGGTGGATGGCGTATTTGACATCCACGCCATTGGCCTTGAGCTTGTCGGCCATTTCGCGCAGCGCGTGCTGGGCCTGGGCGACCGCCATGCCGTAGCCCGGCACGATGATGACCTTCTGTGCGTTCATCATCAGATAGGCAGCGTCGTCGGCCGAGCCCTGCTTGACCGTGCGTTCGATGCCGTCATCGGCAACCGCCGCGGTCTCGCCGCCGAAGCCGCCGAGGATGACCGAGATGAACGACCGGTTCATGCCCTTGCACATGATGTAGGACAGGATGGCGCCGGACGAGCCGACCAGCGCGCCGGTGATGATCAACGCCAGATTGCCAAGCGTGAAGCCGAGTGCCGCGGCGGCCCAGCCGGAATAGGAATTCAGCATCGAGACGACGACCGGCATGTCGGCGCCGCCGATCGGGATGATCAAGAGGACGCCGAGCGCCAGCGAAGCCGCGACGATCAGCCAGAACACCAGCTTGGCCTCGGTGGTGACCAGAAGCACGATCAGCACGATCAGCGCGATGCCGAGGACCGCGTTGATGATGTGACGGCCGCCGATCATGATCGGCTTGCCCGACATGCGGCCATCGAGCTTGAGGAAGGCGATGACGGAGCCGGTGAAGGTGATGGCGCCGATGGCAACGCCAAGGCTCATCTCGATCAACGCCTGGGCGTGGATGTCGCCATTCGTGCCGATGCCGAAACTTTCCGGCGCGTAGATGGCGGCTGCCGCTACCATGACGGCGGCAAGGCCGACCAGCGAGTGGAAGGCGGCGACCAGCTGCGGCATCGAAGTCATGGCGATGCGGCGCGCTGTAACGGCGCCGACGCCGCCGCCGATGGCCAGACCAAGCACGATCAGGCCGAAGCGCCCGGCGGACGGAGTCGCCAGCGCCAGCGTGGTGGCAATGGCAATGCCCATGCCGATCATGCCGTAGAGATTGCCTTGGCGGCTGGTGGTCGGATGCGACAGGCCGCGCAGCGCCATGATGAACAGGACGCCGGAGACCAGGTAGAGGAAGGACGCGAAGTTGGCGTTCATGGCTCTCTACCGGTCCTTCTTCTTGTACATGGCCAGCATGCGCTGGGTGACCAGGAAGCCGCCAAAGATGTTGACCGAGACCAGCATCAGCGCGACGAAGCCGAAGCCGGTGGCAATGCCGGAGGCCGAGATGCCGACGGCCAGCAGCGCGCCGACGACGATGACCGAGGAGATGGCGTTGGTGACCGCCATCAGCGGCGTGTGCAGCGCCGGCGTCACCGACCAGACGACGTAGTATCCGACGAATATCGCAAGTACGAAGATGGCGAAGCGGAAGACGAAGGGATCGATGGCGCCGCCGGACAGTGCGTGCGCGGCATCGCCCGCCGCATCGGCGCCACCGGGCGCGTTGGCCAGGTTCTGCACAGCCAGCCGGACGGCGGCACTTGCCTGGTCGAGCTGATCGAGGGCTTTCTGCAAGGTCTGATCCATCACGCGATCCCCTTCGGCTTGGCGGCGGACTTGCCGGCAGTGGCTTTGTCGGACGCCTTTTTCGGTGCAGCCTTCTTCGGCGTGGCATCAGCCACCATGGTCTCGGCCGGAATGGCCGCCGGTTCGATATGGGGCTGTTCCGCCGCCTTGGCGAAGGCCGGATGCACCACGCGGCCAGCGTCGGTCAGCATCGTCGCCTTAACCAGATCGTCTTCGCGGTTGATGGCGAGCGTCTTGCTGGTCTTGTCGACCAGCGTCTCGAGGAAGGCGAACAGGTTCCTGGCGTAGAGCAGCGAGGCCGATGCGGCGACGCGGCCGGGCACGTTGAGGTGGCCGACGATCTTAACGTTGTTGGCCGTCGTCACCACCTGACCCGCAACCGCGCCTTCGACATTGCCGCCGCGCTCGACGGCGAGGTCGACGATCACCGAACCCGGCTTCATCGAGGCGACCATCGCCGCCGACACCAGCTTCGGCGCCGGCCGGCCGGGGATCAGCGCCGTGGTGATGACGATGTCCTGCTTGGCGATGTGCTCAGCGGTGAGCGCTGCCTGCTTCGCCTGGTACTCCTTCGACATTTCCTTGGCGTAGCCGCCGGCGGTCTCGGCCGCCTTGAACTCCTCGTCCTCGACGGCGAGGAACTTTGCGCCAAGCGACGCCACCTGTTCCTTGGCGGCGGGACGAACGTCCGTGGCGGTGACGACAGCGCCGAGACGGCGCGCCGTGGCGATCGCCTGCAGGCCGGCAACGCCGACGCCCATGATGAAGATCTTCGCCGCCGGCACGGTGCCGGCCGCAGTCATCATCATCGGCAGCGCGCGGTCATACTCCGATGCGCCGTCAATCACGGCCTGGTAGCCGGCGAGATTGGCCTGCGACGACAGCACATCCATCGACTGGGCGCGGGTGATGCGCGGCATGAATTCCATCGAGAAGGCGGTGACCCCAGCCTCGGCAAGCGCCGCGACCGCGGCATCATTGCCGTAGGGATCCATGATGGCGATGACCGCCGCACCCGATTTGTAGCCCTTCAGCTCGGCGTCGGTCGGCCGGCGCACCTTCAGCACCACATCCGCCCGTCTCGCATCCGAAGCCTTGCCGATCGCGGCACCCGCCTTGGCGAACTCCTCATCGGGAATGCGCGACCTGGTGCCGGCGCCCGTCTCGACGGTGACGTCGAAGCCCAGCGCCGCCAGCCGCTTCACGGTATCGGGCGAGGCCGCGACACGAGGCTCGCTGGCATCGAGCTCGCGAGGGATGAAAACCGTCTGTCCCACCGCATGATCCTTTCGGCTGGAACCTGTTTGCGCAAGAGTGCGGCTTTGCGAAAGAGTGCGGCCGGATGTCCGGCTACGCCCTTGGCAAGGGTCTGAAGAGACTATCGGAGAATGAAGGCGCCGAGGGCGAGGATCAGCACGAACAGGATGGTCGCGGAGAAGAAGCCGCCTGCGAAGAAGCCGAAAGCCATGGCCAGGAGCAGGGCGCCGCAGAACAGCGAGCCGTATTTGGCCAGCGCCAGAAAGCCATGATAGGTGCGGTCATGTTCGGCATAGTCCATCTTCGCGCCCAGTTCGACAGGACCGGTCGGCGTGTGATCAGCCATAGGAATACCCCTTCGAAGACATCTTTGAGGCACATAGCGAAAAGCTGGACCAAGAGCAATGGCGCTATTGCCGCACGACCAGCGACAACAGCCTCAAAGAATGTTGAAAGCCGGCGGTATGGGCTCTTGTCGCCGGCCTAACGTCGAACGTTGAGGGTTTTGCGTTTCAACCGGCTAGATGCGGAAACAGCCCGAGCAGCCCAATGACGATCAGATAGAGCGCGACGATGTAGTTGAGCAGCCGCGGCATCACCAGGATCAGCACGCCGGCAATCAGCGAGATCAGCGGGGTCAGTGCTAGCTCGGGAATATGCATGTCGGTTCCTTTCTATGGCCGCGTCGGGGTCGTGACGTCCAGAACGCCGAAGCGGCCGGAAAGCTCCTCGCACCGGGCGCTAAAGTGCGCCGGCTTTGCCGACATTACGCTGCTTCGCGAAAATATTTAGCGGTGGGCAGGATGGTCAGCGGCGCGAGCTCGCCGGCCGGCGCCTTGGCAAACAGCATACGCCGCTCCAGCGCCGTCGACTGGAAGAAGGGAAAGCGCTCCAGCGTCGGGGCCATGTTCTGCTCGCAGATCGATTCATAGAAGAAGATCGGCATGGTGAAGGGCGGGTAGAGGCGCGGCTCGCCGACCTGCACCGATCCGAAGATGCGATGGTAGAAGGCCGTGTGCTCCTCGCGGATCATCGAAATGCAGCTGGTGGCGTTGAAGAAGGTGTTGGCGATAACCGCGAGCCGCAGCGTGACATAGGGCAGGGCGCGGTTGGCCGACGACATTTGCGGATCGATCGCCAACCGGCTCGGGTCGATGAAGGTTTCACCGCGCGCCAGCCGCAGCAGCAGCCGGTCGCCGAAAACGGTCATGATCGGCGCTTCGGGGGTCTCACGGGTCAAATGGTGGAGCCTGACGGTGCTGACCAGCTCGCCATCCATGAAGACGCCGAAACAGTAGCAATTGCGCACTTCGTCAAGGTGATCGACGAGCTTCTGTTCGGTAATGGTGTCAAGCAGGCCGTGTGTATGAAAGGCCTTGTAGCGCAGCCGGTAGACCGCTTCGAGATCCTCGCCGCTTTCGCAGCGCCGGTATTCGACACGCTCGAGGACGTCGAGGACGTTGCGGGCGAACAGGGAAGGCGGGCCAGATTTGACTGCCGCACCCGAAAGCACACCTGACTGATGCGTGTCCATTACTTCCCCTCGTACCGCCGCAGGAGAACAATACCGGACGACCGAAGGAACAAGAAGATGAAACTCTAATCGTCTGTGTTTACCGATCATTAACCTTAACAATCAGTTAACGTCTAGACAATACAACGCTTTTTAGACGGGCTTTTCAAGCGCAATTTAATGACGGGTCAGGGCGTGGCGAGTTTTGCCGCCGGCCGCAGCTCGGCGGCGAAAGGCCAGGTCACGTTGGACATGGTCTCTATGCCCGAGGCACTAAGTGCTGCGCCAAACAGGAAGCCCTGGACGAGGTCCGGCTTGACCGAATGCACCAGGATCTTCAGCTGTTCGAAGGTTTCCACACCTTCGATGGTGACGGTCAGCCCGAGCACGCGGGTCAGGTCGACGATGCCCTTCAACAAGTCGAGCGAACGCTTGTTCTGGGTCACGTCCATCAGGAACGAACGGTCGATCTTGATCTTGTCGAGCGGCAGCTTGTGGAGGTAGCTCAGGCTTGAATAGCCGGTGCCGAAATCGTCGAGCGCAATGCGCACGCCAAGCTGCTTCAGTTCCTCGATATACTGGCGCGTTAGCGATTTGTCGTCGAGCAGCGCGGTTTCGGTGACTTCGATCTCGAGGCGGCCGGCGGCGAGCCCCGAAGTGGCAAGCGCGTCGCGAACCTTCTGGACAACGTCGCGGTTGCGGAAATCCTTGGCCGAAAGGTTGACCGAGACGCTGGTCTGGCCCGGCCATTTGGCGCATTCGGCGCAGGCAGCCGCGAGCACAAAAGTGCTGATCTCGGAGATGATGCCCATTTCTTCGGCCAGCGGAATGAAGATGCTGGGCGAAACCGGCCCGAGATCGGGATGATCCCAGCGGCACAGGGCCTCGCAGCTGGCGATGCGCATGGTGTTCATCGCCACGATCGGCTGATAGACCACCCGCAGCGCCTTGCCTTCGACCGCCGTGCGCAGGTCGGCCTTCATCAGCTGGCGGTTGCGGAACGCCGCATCCATCGCTGCCTCGAACAGCCGCCAGTTGTTCTTGCCGAGTTCCTTGGCCTTGTAGAGCGCCAGATCGGCCTTGACGATCATGGCGTCGACATCGGTGTCGTCGACCCTGGACAGCACGGCGCCCGCGCTTGCCTGGATGCGCAGACCGTGGCCTGCGACGTCGACCTCGCCCTGCAGATCGGCAAAGATCTGGTCGAGCAGGCCCGTCAGATGGCTTTCATCCTCGACGCGGTCGAAGAAGATCATGAACTCGTCGCCGCCGAAACGGCTGACATTGACGCCTTGCCCGGCGACGGCCGCCAGCCGCTCGGCAACGGCATAGATAAGTCCGTCGCCGACCGGATGGCCGAGGGTGTCGTTGACGCTCTTGAAATCGTCGAGATCGAGCACCGCCAGGGCGCACAGGCGGTCGCGGCTGCCCGACGCCATGGCTTCACCGACCAGCTCATGGAAATACGCGCGGTTCGGCAGGCCGGTAAGGCTGTCATAGCGCGCCATGAAGCGGATTTTTTCCTCAGCCTCGACGCGGGCGGTGACGTCCTCGAAGGTGATGACACCGAGATCCTGATTGCCTTCGCGGGCCGAGAACTCATAGTGCTGGCCATTGGAGAAGGAGACCAGCACCTTGCGGTCGCGGCCCTCGCGCAAGGCGCGCGTCAGCTGCGCTTCGACATAACGACAGTCTTTCGGCGCCAGCATGCCTCCGGCGACGCCGCGCAGGAGCAGCGAATGGATCGACCGCCCGAGCAGTTGGTCAGGCGAGCGCAGCGACATCAGATGCGCGGCTTCGGCATTGCCGACCACGACCTTGCCGTCGGGGCCGAGCATGACCAGGCCATGCGACATGGTGTTGAGCGCGCGGTTGAAGCGCTCGGCGAGCCTGGCGGCCGTCTTGCGCTCCGAAATGGCGTTGAACAGCACGGTGCGGACGTGGCTGGCCATCCGGGTGATGATGAAGATGAACGGCACGATGTAGAGGCCGAGGATGAAATCGCCGAGATGTCCCTTGAGCATCAGCCCGACCGCGATCGGCAGCACGACCGTGAAGGCCTGCACCGCAACCATGGTCTTGGAGCCGTAATTGCGGCCGACAATGGTCACCGTCGAGCCCATTATGACGGCGATGGCGGCGCTTTCCCCGAAGACATCGGGAATGAGATAGATTGAGGTGAAGCAGAAAAGCCCCATGAAGAAAGCCTGGATGGTGCCGCCAACCAGGTAGTAGCGTTCCCACTTCTTGGCTTGTTCATAAGTTTCGAAACTGCCTATGCGCAGGCCTTTGCGGATGCCGTAGTAACGGTAAAGCCCCGCCGCAAGCATAAGCGCGGCCAATGCAAGATAGGCCGGATGCCCCGAGGTAAAATAAACCAGAATGCCGATGAGGCCATGGCAAAATGCGCCAATCAGCAGGATCCCGGGATCGTTGAACAACGATCGCACGAACCCAGCATAGACGTCCTCACCTATCTCTGCGGCTTTGTTTTCTTGCATGGCCTGCGGTGTCGCACGAACCGCAGTCATGTCACATTCGCCTTAAGAAAGGTTTAGAGATGCCGTTCCGACGCCTGGCGTCAAGTCGGCTCCATCGGCGTAAACCGCGAAAATTCGTGTTCAGGTAAACAAGGCGTATCGATCACTCGGCGGCCTGAAGTTCAGGCCGCGCCGGCGTGTTGGCCAGCCGCTCGACAAGCCTTGTGCGCTCGCCCTCTGCCTTTTCGGCGCTGGCTTGCCTGACATGGCCGTAGCCGCGAATGAGCGCCGGCACCGAGACAAGGGCGATGGCGGCCTCGATCCTGCCTGGCGCAAGTGCTTTGGCGACAAGCTCCAGATCGGCCTCATAGCGGGCCAGAAGCTGCCGCTCCATGCGCCGCTCGGCGCTGTAGCCGAACACGTCGAAGGCCGTGCCGCGCAGGCTTTTCAGCGCCGCCAGCAGGCGAAAACCCTTCATCATCCACGGGCCGAAGCTCGATTTCCTCGGCTTGCCGTCATTGCCGCGCCTGCCCATGATCGGCGGCGCCAGATGAAATTCGAGCTTTTCGTAGCTCTGGAACTGTTTTGACAGCTCCATAGCGAAGGAGCCGTCAGTGTAGAGCCGCGCCACCTCATATTCGTCCTTGATCGCCATCAGCTTGAACAGATTTTTGGCGGCTGCCTCGGTCACCGCGGTCGAGCCGGGCACGGCCTTTGCCTCGGCGGCACGCAGGACCGCCAGCCGCTCGACATAGCGCCTGCCATAGGCGGCATTCTGATAGGCAGAGAGGAAAGCGACGCGGCGGGCGATGATATCGTCCAGCGTCTCGGCGATCTCAGTGGCCTTGCTCGGTTGCGCGATGAGGCCGCGCACAAACTCCGGCTGATGCGCGGCGCGCCGGCCCCAGCGGAAGGCGGCGATGTTCATCGCCACCGCCTCGCCATTCAATTCAATCGCTCTTTCAACGGCTTGCGCGGACAGCGGCAGCCCGCCATGCTGGAAAGCGAAGCCGAGCATGAACATGTTGGCGCCGAGCGAATTGCCGAACAATTGGGTGGCGGTGCGCGTGGCGTCGAAGAAATGGGTCTTGTCTTCGCCGGCGGCAGCACGGATCGCCTTCTTCAGGCGCTCGATCGGCAGCGAGAAATCGGCCGAACGGGCGAACTCGCCAGGCATGATCTCGGCGGTGTTGGCGAGGAAGATGGTATGGCCTTCGCGTACCGCGCCAAGCACCTTCTTGGCGCCCGAGACGACGAGGTCGCAGCCGAGCACCAGGTCCGCCTTGCCGGCCGAAACGCGGATCGCGTGGATGTCGTCCGGGGTGCGGGCGATGCGGACATGGGTGAACACCGAGCCGCCCTTCTGGGCGAGGCCGGCCATGTCGATCATGCCGCAGCCCTTGTCCTCGAGATGGGCGGCCATGCCGAGCACAGCACCTATGGTGACGACGCCGGTGCCGCCGACGCCGTCGATGATCGCCGCCCAACCCTCGCTACCGAGCGGGAATTCGGCCGGCACCGGCACGCCGTCAAGCGGGTCGGAGCGGCCGGCAATGCCTTCGGCCTTCCTGATCTTGGCGCCGTGCACGGTGACGAAGGACGGGCAGAAGCCGTTGACGCAGGAGAAATCCTTGTTGCAGCTCGACTGGTCTATTCTGCGCTTGCGGCCGAACTCGGTCTCGACCGGCTGGATCGAGACGCAGTTCGATTGCAGGCCGCAATCGCCGCAGCCCTCGCAGACCAGTTCGTTGATGAAGACCCGCTTGTCGGGATCCGGGAAGGTGCCGCGCTTGCGGCGGCGGCGCTTTTCGGCGGCGCAGGTCTGGTCGTAGAGCAGCACCGAGACGCCCTTGACGTCGCGCAGCTCGCGCTGGACGAGGTCGAGGTCGTCGCGGTGGTGGATGGTGGCGCCGGAGGGGAATTCGGCCTTCCCCGCATATTTCTCCGGCTCGTCGGTGACGATGGCGATGCGCTCGACGCCTTCGGCGCGCACCTGCCTGGCGATCATGTCGACAGTCAGGCCGCCTTCATGCGGCTGGCCGCCGGTCATGGCGACGGCGTCGTTGTAGAGGATCTTGTAGGTGATGTTGGCATCGGTCGACAGCGCGAAGCGGATCGCCAGCGTGCCGGAGTGATTGTAGGTCCCGTCGCCGAGATTCTGGAAAATGTGGCCGCGCTTGGAGAATGGCGCCTGGCCGACCCATTGTGCGCCCTCGCCCCCCATGGCGGTGAAGCCGACCGTGTTGCGGTCCATCCACAGCGCCATGAAATGGCAGCCGATACCGGCGGCGGCGATCGAGCCGTCGGGCACCTTGGTCGAGGAATTGTGCGGGCAGCCGGAGCAGAAGAACGGCGTGCGCGAACCGATATCGCTGGTTTCGGCAAGCATCGCCTGGAACTGGCGCAGCTTCGCCACCTTGGCAGTGATCTCTTCCGAAGGGCCGATTGTGCGCAGGATGCGCTCGCCCAGCGCAATGGCGATCTCGTTGGGGTCGAGCGCGCCCTTGGCCGGGAACAGCCAGTCGCCGCGCTCGTCCTTCTTGCCGACGATCGCCGGCTGGGTGGCGGTGCCGTAGAGGTTTTCGCGCAGCTGCACCTCGATCAGCGAGCGCTTCTCCTCGACGACGACGATGGTGTCGAGGCCGCGGGCGAATTCGGCGATATGCTGCAGGTCGAGCGGCCAGGGGCAGCCGACCTTGAACAGGCGGATGCCGATGCGGTTGGCGGCGGCCTCGTCGATGCCGATGTCTTCCAGCGCCTGGCGGACATCGAGATAGCTCTTGCCCAGCGTGATGATACCGAGCTTCGGCGCGCGGCCGCCCGAATAGACGACGCGGTTCAGGCCGTTGGCATGGATGAAGGCGGATGCAGCGGCGCGCTTGTATTCATGCAGCCGCTCCTCCTGGCCAAGCATGTCGATCTCATCGCGGATGTTGAGGCCGCCGGGCGGCATATCGAACTTCGGCACGACGATGTTCAGGCGCTCGAGCGCGGCATCGACGGAGGCCGTGGATTCGATGTTGTCCTTGACGCATTTGATAGCCGCCCAGGTGCCGGCGAAGCGCGACATGGCAAAGCCGTAGAGGCCGTAGTCGATGATCTCCTGAACGCCGGCCGGGTTGAGGATCGGCACCATGGTGTCGACGAACAGGAATTCGGTGGCGTGCGCATTGGTCGATGATTCGGCCATATGGTCGTCGCCCATCAGCGCAAGCACGCCGCCATACTTCGACGATCCCGCGAGGTTGGCGTGGCGGAAAACGTCGCCGGAGCGGTCGACGCCCGGTCCCTTGCCGTACCAGACCGAAAACACCCCGTCATGCTTGCCTTCGCCCAGCAATTCCGTCTGCTGAGAGCCCCAGCAGGCGGTGGCGGCAAGCTCCTCGTTGAGGCCGGGCTGGAAAACGATGTCGGCCTGCGCCAGCTGCTTTTTCGCCCGCCACAGCTGCATATCGAGGCCGCCGAGCGGCGAGCCGCGATAACCGGACACGAAGCCGGCCGTGTTGAGGCCGGCCCGGCGGTCGCGCTCGCGCTGCATCAAAAGCATGCGGATGACCGCCTGTGCGCCGGACAGGAAGATGCGCTCCTTACCAAGATCGAACTTGTCGTCGAGCGCGACGTCGTGCAGCGTCATCAGGCATTTCCTCTGCGGAGGCAGCACCGGGGGCGCGCAGCCAACGTAGGAGTGAGATGGCGCAGTCTTTCTCCGCTTGCAAGGCAGGTCAAACGAAATCGAAAGTGCCAGGCAAAGCGCAACGAACGATCCGCTGCCGTCGCGTATCCGGCACGAAATCGGTCCGCGGCGGTTGTCCGGCGACCAGAAATTTCCACGCAGTCGCGCCGGGCTAAGACGCGTCAGCCTTTCGAGCAATCCGGCTTCGGCTCACCCGGCAGCTTGCCGTCGGGATGGCCGGCAAGATCGGGATTGGCCGTATAGAGCTGGTCGACCACCAGCGGCCGGTCGGGAAGGATCGACTGGTCCTCGCTCGACATCAGCGTCGTGTCGATCTTCTGCAGGAACGTGCCGTCAGGACCCCTGATGCTGATCGAAATCGCATAGGGCTTGTCCTTGACGATACAGGTCAGCGCCGGGCTCTCCAGGCTGACCTTGTCGAGCTTCGGCCAGACCTTCTGCTCGACTACCAGGGGAGGGCCGCCGGCCGGATTCTGGAAACTGGCGACCGCAACCTGGCCTTCGCCCATCGGCTGCAGGGGCCGCAGCGTCACGACATAGGTCGCCCGGGCGAGACGGTAATTGAAGACGACGACCTTGCCGGAAACCTCGAACAGCTTGCCGTCGCCGCCGGTGTCGCGGCAGGCGCCAAGCGCAACGGCTGCAATGAGCGCTGCACCGACAAGGATCGAACGAAAAACAACCCTAGGCATTGTTGACCTCATGTGCCGCCGTGCGGCGGCGATAGTGACGGCTTGCTTTCTGGCGGTTGCCGCACACAGCCATATCGCACCAAAGGCGGCTGGAATTGCGGCTCCTGTCGACGAACAGCCAGCTGCAATTGGGACAGATCCTGAGCCTGGCGACCGTGTCGTCGCGCAGCAGCGACAAGGCCGAAACCGCCAGCGCCGCCTCGAACGCGATCGGCGTCGATGGGTCGCCGAACGGTCTACCCGGTGCGCCGATTTCGGCCAGGCTCCGATCTAGGCCGTTGGCGCAGGCCTTGAGAAAAGCGGCGAGATCGCCGGCGGCAAGCGCACCTTTCGACACCGCGCCGCGAAACAGGCGGTCGGTCGTCTCGCGGATCGCCAGCACCACCGGGGCGATGCTGTCCGGCGAGGTCGCCTCCAGCGGTCTGCCGCCAAGCTCGGCACCGCGAAAGCCGCTTGCGGCATCGGCGAAGTGCGCGATCTCGGCCGGATCGTCAAAACGGTCGAAGGTCTTTTCCGGATCGTTGCGCAACACCACGGTGTTGGCCGTATCGAGCGCAAGAATGCCGCCGGTGAAGCGATGTGGGGTCCAAGATACTGTCATATCAGAAATCTAACCCATAAAACGCATTTGACAAGTTAGATTCTACGATGCAAACCTTGGCGCGGGCTCCGGCGCCCGGAAAGCTGTCTATGCTCTATTTCTTCCAGCAGGTGCTGAACGGGCTGCATTCCGGCGCGCTCTATGCGCTGCTTGCCTTCGGCTACGTGCTGACCAACGGCATCCTGCACCGGACCAATCTCGCCTATGGCGCGCTGTTCGCCTTTTGCGGCCAGACGATGATCCTGACCGTGGCCTTCGGCTATCAGGTATTGTGGCTGACCTTGCTGGCGGCAGTGGTGCTCGGCGTCGTCACGGCTTTCCTTTATGCCGCGCTGATCGGCCACGTGCTGTCGCGCAGCGTCTTCGAACCGCTGGCCGACCGCACGCCCAATGCCATTGTGGTGACGACGCTCGGCATCCTGCTGGTGCTGTCGGAAGCAAGCCGTATCGCCGCCGACACGCATGATTGGTGGCTGCCGCCGATGCTGGCGCAACCCATTGTCTTCGCTCAGGATGCCGGCTTCCAGGCGACGCTGACGCTGATCCAGCTCATCGATTGCGCGGTGGTTCTGGCGGCCATCATGCTCGCTGCATGGGCGTTTGCCCGCTCGGGCTTCGGTCGCCGTTGGCGCGCCGTCTCCGACGATCCCAAAGCGGCTGCCATGTGCGGCGTGGACGTGCGCGCAGTGTTCCGGCATGCGGTGCTGTTCGGCGGTTTCTGCGCCGCGCTGGCCGGAATCATGGCCGCCCTTTACTACGGCAATGTCAGCTTCGGCTCCGGCCTCGTCTACGGGCTGAAAATCCTGTTCGTGACGGCGGTGGGCGGCTATCTCTCTCCGCCTCGGGCCGCGCTCGGTGCGGCCGCCTTCGGCATGACGGAGTCGCTATGGGCCGGCTATTTCCCGATCGAATGGCGCGATGGCTGGATGTATCTGTTCCTGGTCGCGGCACTTGTGCTGATCGGTCCCGGCCGCGACCAGCAGAAGATCGCCTGATCGCCGCATCCGCTGTCAGACTTTGGTTGCATGACGCAGCAGCCGGTCGGCACTTATCCCCTGCCTCCCGTCACGACGGCGTTGATCGCGCCCATGCCATGTTGACCCGCCGAACCACGCACGGCATACCGTTGGGCCACAGCGGCGCGACGGAAAATAGGGGAGCCGGCGCGCCTTCGACCTCAGGGAGGAAATGCATGGCAGGGCTGCTCGCTCTATCCAGAACGATCGACCGTATGAACGAGTTCATCGGCCGGTGGATATCGTGGCTGATCCTGCTGGCAATCCTGGTCAGCGCCGCCAATGCCACCATCCGCAAGGTCTTCGACGTCTCGTCGAATGCCTGGCTGGAACTGCAGTGGTACCTGTTCGGCGCCGCCTTCATGCTGGCCGCCGCCTACACGCTGAAACAGAACGACCATATCCGCATCGACATCGTCTACGGCATGTGGTCGCGCCGCGTGCAGCACTGGATCGACCTGCTCGGTCATGTCTTCTTCCTGATGCCGTTCGTGACGCTGATGGTGATCTATTTTGTCCCCTACGTGTCGCTGTCGTTCCGCAGCGGCGAAATGTCGAACAATTCCGGCGGCCTGATCATCTGGCCGGCCAAGGCAATCCTGCTCGTCGGCTTCTTCCTGCTGGCGCTGCAAGGCATCTCCGAGATCATCAAGAAGATCGCCATCATG
This sequence comes from Mesorhizobium sp. M0771, assembly GCF_040320155.1. Classification (NCBI taxonomy): domain Bacteria; kingdom Pseudomonadati; phylum Pseudomonadota; class Alphaproteobacteria; order Hyphomicrobiales; family Phyllobacteriaceae; genus Mesorhizobium; species Mesorhizobium sp. M0771. Next base: position 343,590 of record NZ_JAMYPC010000004.1, read on the forward strand.
CGCGGCGACATGGACGATCCCAATCCGTTCATCTCGGTGCACGAACAGGCCGAGCTCGAGGCTAAAGCCCTTGCTGAAGAGGCCAAGGCGCTCGCCCAGGAGGCGCGCCCATGATCGAGTTCATCGCCCAGAACATGGCGCCGATCATGTTCGCTTCGCTGATCATCTTCCTGCTGATCGGCTATCCCGTCGCTTTTTCACTCGCCGCAAACGGCCTGATGTTCTTCTTCATCGGCGTCGTGCTGTCGCCCTATTCGGGCGGCTCGATCAACCTGGCGTGGCCGCTGCTGCATGCGCTGCCCGACAATTTCTACGGCAGCCGGGTGATGTCGAACGACACGCTCTTGGCAATCCCGTTCTTCACCTTCATGGGCATCGTGCTGGAACGATCGGGCATGGCCGAGGACCTGCTCGACACGATCGGCCAGCTGTTCGGCCCGGTTCGCGGCGGCCTTGCCTATGCTGTGATTTTCGTCGGCGCGCTGCTTGCCGCTACCACGGGCGTGGTCGCGGCTTCGGTCATCGCCATGGGCCTGATCTCGCTGCCGATCATGCTGCGCTACGGCTATGACCGACGACTGGCGTCGGGCGTCATCGCGGCATCCGGCACACTCGCCCAGATCATCCCGCCGTCGCTGGTGCTGATCGTTCTGGCCGACCAGCTCGGCCGTTCGGTCGGCGACATGTATGCCGGCGCGCTGATCCCCGGCCTGGTGCTGACCGGCCTTTACACGCTCTACATCCTGATCATGTCGGTCGTCCGGCCGAACTCGATGCCGGCGTTGCCGCTGGCGGCCCGCACGCTTGGCCACGGCGTGCTGTCGCTGCTCGCGGCACTGCTGGTGGCAGTCGCGGCTTCCTATGCGGCCTATCGCTACCTTGCGCCGGCGCATGGCGACAATGCCGATATCCTTGGCGCCAGCATCGGCGTGATCCTGATCTATATCGTGGCGATCGCCGACAAGGGCCTGAACATCAACATGATGTCCAGGCTGGCGCAGCAGGTGATCATCGTTTTGATCCCGCCTCTGGCACTGATCTTCCTGGTGCTGGGCACCATCTTCCTCGGCATCGCAACCCCGACGGAGGGCGGCGCCATGGGCGCGGTTGGCGCCCTGGCGATGGCGGCAATGAAGGGGCGGTTGTCGCTGGAGGTCATCAAGCAGGCGCTGGCTTCGACGACCAGGCTTTCCTCCTTCGTGCTGTTCATCCTGATCGGCGCGCGGGTGTTCTCGCTGACCTTCTACGGCGTCAACGGCCACGTCTGGGTCGAGCATTTGTTGACGTCGCTGCCGGGCGGCGAAGTCGGCTTCCTGATCGGCGTCAACATCCTGGTCTTCGTGCTCGCCTTCTTCCTCGATTTCTTCGAGCTCGCCTTCATCATCGTGCCGCTTTTGGCGCCGGCAGCCGATAAGCTCGGCATCGACCTGATCTGGTTCGGCGTGCTGCTCGGCGTCAACATGCAGACCTCCTTCATGCACCCGCCTTTCGGCTTTGCGCTGTTCTACCTGCGCTCGGTCGCCGCGCGCGTGCCCTATCTCGATCGCCTCACCGGCAAGCAGATCGCGCCGGTGACCACCGGCCAGATCTATTGGGGCGCCGTGCCCTTCGTCTGCATCCAGGTGATCATGATCGGGCTGACCATCGCCTTCCCGCAAATGGTCATGCGCTACAAGGGTGCGGCCGTCGATCCGGGAACGATCGAGATCAACTTGCCTGATATGCCAGGCCTTGCGCCTCTCGGCACACCACCACCAGCCAACGGTGGCCCATCACCCGCGGCGCCACCGTCGAACGATCTCTCGCAGCCGCCGAATTTCGGCGAGACGCCGCCCGCCAAGCCGGCGGCGCCGGCGACCGACCTGTCGCAGCCGCCGAACTTCAACTGATGTGTGAACACTGAGAACCTGAGTGAGGATGTCATGAGAGCCGTGCGCCTGGAAGCCGTGGGCAGCATTGCGCTACGGGAGGTCGACAAGCCTGTTGCGGGACCGCAGGACGTTCTGGTGCGCGTCGAAGCCTGCGGCGTTTGCGGCACCGACCGTCACCTCCTCCACGGCGAATTCCCTTCGAGCCCGCCGGTGACGCTTGGTCACGAATTCTGCGGCATCGTGGAGGCTGTCGGCGATGCGGTTTCCGGCATCGCCATCGGTGACCGTGTTACCGGCGATCCCAACATCTTCTGCGGACGCTGCAGTCATTGCCGAGCCGGCCGCGTCAATCTGTGCAGCAATCTCAGGGCCATCGGCATCCATCGCGACGGCGGCTTCGCCGACTACGTCGTGATGCCGCAGAGCCAGGCCTTTCTTCTGCCTGCGAACCTCAAGCCAACGCATGGCGCCTTCTGCGAGCCGCTGGCCTGCTGCCTGCACGCTGTCGACCTCGCCGGAATCAGACCCGGCGCTGCCGTGGTGGTGCTTGGTGGCGGCGTCATCGGCCTGCTTACCGTGCAATTGGCGAGGCTCGCAGGAGCGGCGACCATCATCCTGTCGACGCGGCAGGCCTCCCGCCGTGCGCTCGCCGAAGAGCTCGGTGCAACGGCGACGGTCGACCCAAACGCGGTCGACCCGATCGAGGCGATCGCTGGCCCAACCGGCCTTGTGCCCGGCGGGGCCGACGTGGTGCTCGAATGCGCCGGTGTCCCCGATACCGTCGAACAATCGATGCGGCTGGCGAAGTCCGGCGGCTCGGTGGTGATCGTCGGCGTGATGCCGCAAGGCGTGAAAGTGCCCTTCGAACCGTTCGACATCCTGTTTCGCGAACTGAAGGTTCTCGGCTCGTTCATCAACCCCTTCACCCACAGGCGGGCGGCGGACCTTGTCGCGTCCGGCGCAATCGAGATCGACAAGCTCATCTCAAGGCAGGTCGGCCTGGAGGAAGCCGCCTCGGTGATCGCCAATCCGGCAGCGCCCGGCGAGGTCAAGGTGTTGGTGGTGCCGGGCATGGAATGAAGGGCAGCCTCAATCCTGCGGCGTTGGCGATTGGCGAAACGGCGATGACCGCGCCCCTCTCCCCGTCACTATACGGGGACAGGATGCCGGCAGGCAGGTGAGGGGTAGCGTCAACGCTCGGAAAAATAAGCTATAATTTCGGGGCGGCTACCAAGCCCAAGGCGATCGATCGCCGAAGTTTGCGCCGCCCCTCATCCACCTGCCGGGACCTTCTCCCCGTATAGTGACGGGGAGAAGGGACAGATCCCAGCCTACAGTTTGCCGTTGCGCTGCTGGACCATCATGAAGGTGTCGTAATTGTACTCGGCCACCTGCGCCCACAGATAGTGCTCCTTGCGGAAGCCCTTGATCGAGTCCCAGATCTTCTTGAACGGTGCGTTGGTGGCTTCCATTTCGGTGTAGACCTCATTGGCCTTCTCGAAACAGGCGGCCATGATGTCCTGGCTGAACGGGCGCAATTTCGCGCCGCCGGCCACCAGCCGCTTCACCGCCGCAGGATTGAGAAAATCGTATTTCTGCAGCATGTTGGCGTCCGCCGCCTGCGCGGCGGTGTGCACAAGCGACTTGTAGGCGGGCGACAGCTCCTCGTACTTGGCCTTGTTGAACAAGAGATGGACGGTCGGGCCGCCTTCCCACCAGCCGGGATAATAGTAGTAGGGCGCGACCTTGTAGAAGCCGAGCTTCTCGTCGTCATAGGGGCCGACCCATTCGGCGGCGTCGATCGTGCCTTTTTCCAGCGCCGGATAGATGTCGCCACCGGCGATCTGCTGCGGCACGACGCCGAGCTTCTGCACCACTTTGCCGGCAAAGCCGCCGATGCGCATCTTGAGGCCGGACAGGTCGGCGACGGTGTTGATCTCCTTGCGGAACCAGCCGCCCATCTGCACGCCGGTGTTGCCGCCGGGCAGGCCGAAAAGACCCTGCGTGGCAAGAAACTCGTTGAACAGGTCGATGCCGCCGCCATGATAGTGCCAGGCGTTCATGCCGCGCGCGTTGAGCGAGAACGGCACCGCCGCACCGAGCGCCCATGTCGGGTCCTTGCCCCAATAATAGTATGACACCGTGTGGCAGGCCTCGACGGTGCCGGCAGTGGTGGCGTCGGCGGCCTGCAGGCCGGGCACGAGTTCGCCGGAGGCGAAGACCTGGACCTGGAAATTGCCGTCCGTCGCCTCAGACAGCATCTTGGAGAAGACTTCGGCGCCGCCATAGATCGTATCGAGTGACTTGGGAAAGGATGACGCCAACCGCCACGTCACTTTCGGATTGGACTGGGCGATTGCCGGTGCGGCTAGCGTAGCGGCAGCCGCCGCTGCGCCCACGCCGGTGACCCCGGCCTTGCGGATGAATGAACGACGATCCATGCAGTTCCTCCCTATTGGACCAACAACCGATATCAGGGACATCTCCTCACGTCCGGTATCGATTTGCCCGAAACAATACACGGGCAAAAGGTCGAGTCCAGCATGGTGGCGGGATTTGACGGCGGCGCTGGCGACAAATCCGCGGGCCGGCCGGCCAGCCTGCAACTATAGTCTAACGTTCGCCGCGTGGCCCATGCGAGATGGCGAAACTTGCCATGGAAAAGCGCCTTCGGATCGCCTATTTTGCAGGCACAATAGCTATTCGCTTCGCGCCAAATGGAATCCGGACCCAAAATGCACCAGCCGCTCGTCGCCATATCAACCGACGTCCGTCAGTTCGACAACTACACCTGGCATGCCGTCCCGCAGCAATATATCGAGGCAGCACTTTCCGGCGCCGGCGTGTTCCCGCTTTTGGTGCCGTCATTCGGTGACCGGCTCGACTTCGACGAGCTGTTGTCTTCGGTCGACGGTGTCATGGTCACTGGCTCGAAGTCCAACGTGCATCCATCGCTCTATGGCGGCGACGCCAGCGAAGCCAACGGCCCCTACGACCCGGCGCGCGATTCCACCACGCTGCCGCTAATCCGCAAGGCGATCGAGCGCGGCGTGCCGCTGCTTGCCATCTGCCGCGGCATCCAGGAGTTGAACGTTGCGCTGGGCGGCACGCTTGGCACCGAGATCCAGGAGCGCGAAGGCTCGCTCGACCATCGCGCGCCGGTGAGCGACAACCAGGACGAACGCTTCGCCATTCACCAGACCATTTCGATCAAGCCGGGCAGCTGCCTGGCCGGCGTGTTTGGCGCCGGCGACATCAAGGTCAACTCGCTGCACCGCCAAGGCATCGACCGGCTCGGCTCGAAGCTGCAGGTCGAGGCGGTTGCCGGCGACGGCACGGTGGAGGCAGTTTCGGTGAAGGACGCCCGCGCCTTCGCCGTCGGCGTGCAATGGCACCCCGAATACTGGGTCAAGTCGGACGGCAACTCGGCCAAGATCTTCCGCGCCTTCGGCGATGCGGTGCGCCTGCATGCGGCGGCGAAGGCCGGCGCGCGGGCGGCGGCGGAATAAATCCCGACGATCAATTGCCGGCGGATTGATCCCGTTCGCCGGTTGTCGCCAGCGAAAGCAGCGGCGTGGCCGGAGCGTAGGATTCGTAGCCGTCGCCATCCGCAACCGAGAAGGTGACGATCGGGTCGGTGCCGTCGGCGCTGAACGCGATCGTGCCGTCCTCGCCCTCTCGCCAGAATTTTGCCCGCTCGATCCCCGGCAGCAGCCCGCGGCAGTTCGGCGCCACGGTCAACAGCGACAGGCCATCGTCAATCGCGGCGCCGCGGCTAACCGCGCAGTCGCCTTCGTCGCCATTGGCGACCAGCCTGAAGGTGGTTGCCGGCCTTGCTTCATTGGCCGAACTTTCACTGCTGCCGCCGTGAAACAGCTGAAAGCCGGCGAAAAGTGCCGCTGCCGCAATCAATGCCGGAAGTTTCGTCATCTTGCACTCCGCGCCCCCCGGCGCAGATGCAGAATGATTCCAAAGCGTTAAGCCGACGTTAACGAGTGTGGCAGACAGCCGCTCAGCTTCGTGGCTTGACTTGCGCCGTCTCCGGCACCGGGGTCAGTGGCCGGCGCTCGCTGAACCAGGATACGAGATTGTCGACGCACAGATCCGCCATGGCGCGGCGCGTGTGGTGCGAGGCCGAGCCGACATGGGGCAAAAGCGAGGTGTTGGGCGCCTCCAGCAAAGCCTTAGGCACATTCGGTTCATCGGCGAAAACATCGAGCCCGGCGGCGGCGATGGTGCCGTTGGCAAGCGCTGCGGCGAGGTCTGCCTCGTCGACCGTGCTGCCACGGCCGATGTTGACGAAAACGCCGTTGGCGCCAAGCGCCGCCAGGATTTCGGCATTGACCGCCTTCTCCGTGGAAGCGCCGCCCGGCACTACGGAAATCAGCGTATCGACCGCTTCGGCAAGGCCCTTCAGCGTCGGGTGGTATTCATAAGCCAGACCTTCGACCTTGCGCCTGTTGTGGTAGGCCACCGGCAGCCCGAACGCTTCCAGCCGGCGCGCAATGGCAAGGCCGATGCGGCCCATGCCGAAAATGCCGACATGCCGACCGCGCAAGGTCAGCCGGCTCAGCGGATAGTTGCCCTTCTTCACCCAACTGCCGTCGCGCAGCCATTTCTCGGCGTTGTAAAGTTCACGCACGGTGTTGAGCAAAAGGCCGATCGTGGTGTCGGCGACCTCCTCGGTCAAAACATCGGGGGTGTTGGTGACCATGATGTTTTTCTTGGCCGCATGGCCGGCATCGACCGAATCATAGCCGACGCCGAAGGAGGCGATGAGTTCGAGGTTGGGCAATGCATCCATCAATGCCGCATTGACGCCGGCGAAGGACGCAATGGCGCGCACGTCATGGCGCATCTCGTCGGTGACCAGGGCGGGATCGGCGCGCTCTATCTTGACCCGCTTGAAGGTGCGGTCGATGCGCTCGACCGCATGGTCGTTGAAATGTCCCGGCACCAGAACGGCGACGGTCTGCAACGCATCCGTCTTGGTCATGCACGCTCCACCGGCTTGCCGGTCGACTGGCGCACATGCAGTTCCGGCTTGATCAGTTCCTGTGACGGCCGTACCGCCTGTCCGTTCAATTTGTCGAGCAGCGCGCTGGCGGCACGGCGGCCAACCTCTCGCTGGCCATTCCAGACCGTGGTGAGCGCCGGTGTCGCGATTGCCGCCTCCTCGAGATCGTCATAGCCGGTGACCGATATGTCGGCGCCCGGCACCAGGCCGGCGCGGGCAATGCCGTTCATCAGCCCTATGGCGACGAGATCATTCCAGCAGCAGGCGGCGGTTGGCTTGTCTTTAAGCGCCAAAAACTGTCCAGCCGCCTCGAATCCGCCCTGCTTGGTGCGCGGCCCGGCAATGCGCCAGGACGGCCTGACTTCCAGCCCGGCGGCTTCCATGGCGTTGAGATAGCCCTGGTAGCGGTCGCGCCCGGTCGAGGTCTGGTCGGTGCCGCCGATCATGGCGATGCGCTTGTGGCCGAGCGAGATCAGGTGATTGGTGGCAAGTGCTGTGCCATAGGCATCGTCGCCGCGAAACACCGGCACGTCGGCGCCTTCCACGCTGCGTGCGATCAGCACCGCCGGCAGGCCGTTTTCTTCGGCCATGACGATGTCGGAAGCCGGCGTGCCGATGGCCGGCGACATGATGACGCCATCGGCGCCGAGCTGCAGCAGCGTGTCGATGAAGGTGCGCTGCTTTTCCAGCTGGTCGTAGTGGTTGGACAGGATAAAGGTCTGCCGGCTGCGATCGAGTTCGCTTTCGATGGAGCGCAGGATCTCGGCGAAGAACGGGTTCATGATGTCGTGCACGACGACGCCGACAATCCCCGAGCGCGAGGTGCGCAGTGAGGCGGCGCGGCGGTTGTAGATATACCCGATGGCCCGCGCATGCTCCTTGATGCGGTCACGCGTGGCGCCTGCGACCAGTGGACTGTCGCGCAAGGCGAGGGATACCGTGGCCGTTGAGACGCCAAGCGCATCCGCGATCGTCGAAAGCTTGATCTTTTGTGCCAGCCCTTCGCTCCCCGAGTTTTTTTAAAATTTTTTAAATGCGGCGTTATGCCATCGGATTCGGAGCAAATCAAAGTTTTTTCGCCAGCGCCTCCGCCTCGGCATCGACGGTCGTGCGATTGCGCAGCCGCAAACGGTGCTCGCGATGGATGATGTAAAGGCCGCTGGCGACGATGATGGCTGCACCCACCAGCGTCCAGCGGTCGGGGAACTGGTGGAAGATGATCCAGCCGGACAGGATCATCCAGACCATCTGCGAATAGGGGTACGGCGCCAGCGCCGTGGTGGTCGCCAGGCGGTAGGCCTGCACCAGCAGCCAGTGGCCGCCGGCGCCGAACACGCCCAGCATCACCAGTATGAACCAGTGCCAGCCATCCTGCGGCAGCCCATGCGAGAACGGCAGCATCGGCAGAAGCAGCACGGCCGGCGCCAGCGCCGAAAACAGGATCAGGCTTTCCGAGGTTTCGCTGGCTGACATCCGCCGCGTCATGATGACGTAAAAACTGTTCGACAGCATCGAGCCGAGCGCGAAAAGATGGCCGATGCCGAACACGCCGATGCCCGGCCTTGTAATGACGAGCACGCCGACAAAGCCCGACAGGATTGCCAGCCAGCGCCGCCAGCCGGCCCATTCACCAAGCAGCGGTCCGGCAAGGGCGGTGATCACCATCGGCCCGAAGAAGTAGATCGAGGTGGTCTCGGCCAGTTGAAGCGTTTTGAGCGCCATGACGTTGCACATCGTCGAGCCGAACAGCAGACCGCCGCGCAGGATGTGGGCCGGCAAATTGTTGGCGCGGAAGCGCGACGGCTCGCGCCAGCCGCGCAGGAAGACGCCGACAAGCAGGACATGGACGGTGAAGCGGGCCCAGGCGACGATCAGCGCCGAGACGCCGGCCAGCACCAGATATTTGCTCGATGTGTCGAGAAAGGTGAAAAAGACATAGGTGGACAGCATGAACAGCATCGCCGCGGGCGGCGTTGCGCTTTCGTCTGATCTTGCGGGAACGTTCAAATGTCAGGCCGGGCAGGGAGGATCAACGCTTAACCTTTGCGGCAATCGCCTGCGCCCGGCAAGCCAAAAGCGACTGGCACAACAGGAGCCGCGCGCAGGCTCAGCGCGGGCCGATCCTATGCCGGCTAAAGCGCCTCGCCGGATGCCACTTGCGCCTGGAGATGAAGCCACAACGCCTGGGCGACGGGTCCATGCGGTCGGTCGCGCCGGCGCACCGCCGCCAGGGTCTCCGTCCGGCCGGGCAGATGTGCACCAGCGATCGAGATCAGCCTCCTATCCCGCAGTTCGTCCTCGATCAGCCATGCCGGCAGATGGCCCCAGGCCAATCCGTGAAGGATCAGTTCCTTCTTCATCAGATGATCCGGCACCGAGCACTGATGCGCACCGTCGACGAGGAAATAGCTCTCCGGCGACGGCCGCCGCGCCGTGTCGCGGATCACGCACTGGGTGAAGGGCCGCATCTGCTCCGGCGCAATCTCGCGGCCAGGCGCGAACGGAAGGAACCCAGGCGCCACCACCGGCACGAGGGGCACCGCGCAGAGATGGATCCGCTCGAGATGCGGATCGGAAGGATCCGCGCGATGGAAGATGAGGTCAGCCTCGCCTTCCATCAACCGTTCGAGCGGACCGCCGACCGCCTCGTACTCCAGGTGCAGGCGTGTCCCGGTGCGTTCGGCAAAGAAGCCGCTGAGCATAGGCAGGATTTGCGGTCGCGGGCACAGATCACCCACGACCACACGCAGGACCGTCTCCTCGCCGCTCGCCAACTGGCCCGCATAGGTTCGCAGATGGTCGAGCTCGCGCAATGTCAGCTGCGCTCGCGCGTGAAACTCGCGGCCCGCCTCCGTCAGCCCCACCCGATATCCGCTGCGGTCGAGAAGTGTGAGCCCGAGCAACTGCTCGAGGCGTGCGACAGCGGCGAAGACGGATGGATGCGATCGGTTCAAGGCAAGGGCGGCCGCCTGGAAGCTGCCCTCGCTTGCCACGGCGTCAAAGCACCGTAGGTCGTGGAGTTTCAGACCATTCATTATCGCCAAAACCTACTGAGATTGTCCAATCATAGTAATTTTCCTGGATAATTACGAGGCCTAGGGTGGCTCATTCAAAGGGCGGCGGGAGCATCGAACTCCTTTCGCCAGGGTGAGATGAGGACCAGATGACTGACACGCTTTATTTTACGACGGGCGACGGCTGCCGGATCGCCTATCAGCTGGCGGGGGCCGGCCCTGTGCTTGTGCTCTCGAATTCCATTGCGACGAACCTGCATATGTGGGACCGGCAGCTTGCGGAATTTGCCGGATCTTTCCGGGTGCTGCGCTATGATCTGCGCGGCCACGGCAGTTCCGATGCTCCGGCCGGAGCCTATTCGCTCGATCGGCTGGGCCGCGACGTCCTTGAGCTGCTGGATGCGCTTCAGATCGCCCGCGTGCATTTCTGCGGGCTGTCGCTGGGCGGCTTCGTAGGGCAGTGGCTGGGTATCCATGCCCCGGACCGCATCGAGCGTCTCATCCTTTCCAACACCTCGCCACATCTCGGGCCGGCTTCTTACTTTGACGAGCAGATCCGTACTGTCCTTGCTGCGAGCAACATGTCGGCCGCCGCGGACATGTTCATGCACAACTGGTTTCCCGCCTCGATGCTTGCCGGCCCAAACGAAACCGTCGACGCGTTCCGCGCGATGGTCCTGGCGACGCCGCCCCAAGGTCTCGCGGGATGCTTCGCCGCCGTACGCGATTGCGATCTGCGCCGGACTGTCTCCCTCATTACCGCCCCCACCCTGGTGATCGGTGGAGAAGACGACAAGGTAACGCTGGCAAGCCACAGCGAGGCGATCGCAGCCAGCATCCCCGGCGCCACGCTTACACTGCTTCCGGGCGTCCATATGCTGAACGTCGAGCGGCCGACTGAATTCATGAGCGCCGTTACACGCTTCCTGCTGAATTAGGCGTGCATGCGGGCGCCCTTGGTGATCTTGTCGACGAGTTTCTTGTCGGCACGCAGCGCGATGCCGACGATCTTGGCGTCCTCAGGGCCGAACTCGGCGAAGACGGCGCGGTTGGCCGCATCGAAGCCGGTGGCAAACATCTCCTCGACATAGGCTGACGCCGTCACGCCCCGCTCCAGCGCCTTCCGGTGGATGGAGTTGAGCGTCGGCCCATCGGCCGAAAGCACGATGACCGGCTGGATCGACAGAGGATTGTAAAGGTTGCCGGCGCGGTCGCGGTAGGGTTCGCCGATAATGTCGGGGAATTGCGCGACGACGCCGCTGCTCAGGAAGGCCGTGACGTTGAGCTTTTGCCAGACGGCGAGATCGTCCCGCAGCACGATTGCAAATTTCGTATCGAACACCAAAATGAGGACTCCGGAGCACGCCCATGAAGGGCAGGGATAGGTGATGACGCACGATCTAGACGGTGAGGCGACACAGGGTCTTGGACGTTCGTGCGCGGATGAAGACCGGATCGTCTCGGCGCCAGGCAGGACCGGCATCGAGCGCATCGAGGCGCATTTCCATGGCAAAGCCTTCGACCTGCACCGTCATGATACGCTTGCCGTCGGCGTGACGCTTTCCGGTGTGCAGCGCTTCCACTACAGGGGCACTGTCAACCACAGCCTGCCCGGCCAGGTTATCGTGCTGCATCCCGACGAAGTGCACGATGGCGGCGCCGGGACCGAGGATGGTCTGCGCTACCGGATCCTCTATCTGGAACCCTCACTGCTGCTCGACTGCCTCGACGGCGCGCCGCTGCCTTTCGTCAGGGATGCTGTGGTCAGCGATCCTGCCTTGCGTGGCACGCTGCTTTCGGCCCTGTCGCCGCTCTATGAGGAACTGGACGAGCTGTTCGTCGCCGATTTCGTTGCGGAGCTGGCGCAGCATCTGGGGCGTCATGCGGGACAGAAAGCAAAGCCGATGGGGAAGTCGGCCTCGCGTGCGGCAGCGCTGGCGCGCGGCTATCTCGAGGAGAATGCCGAGCGGTCCGTTCGTTCCGATGAGCTGGAAGCCGTCACCGGGCTCGACCGCTATGCGCTGTCACGCCATTTTCGCGCGACCTATTCCACCAGCCCGCATCGGTTCCTGCTGATGCGCCGGCTGCAAAAGGCAAGACGGATGATCGAGGTGGGCGAGCCGCTGGCCGAGATTGCCGTTGGCGCCGGCTTCAGCGACCAGAGTCATTTCAACAGGCATTTCAAGAAAGCATTCGGCCTGACGCCCGGCCGCTGGTCGGGGCTGGTGCGCGGCCCTTCGGTGGCGGCCTAGCTCAAGACACGCGGCCGCCGTGCCGGTCAGTCGTCGATGTCGGCGTCGTCGTCGACGAGCACCAGCTCCTCGTTCGACAAATTGGCCTCGATGCGGGCGAGCAGCTTGAACAGCGTCTTCTGTTCTTTCTTGTCGAGGCCCTTCAAGGCCTGCTTTTCGGTCTTCTTCACCGACTTCTCGATGGCGTGGATGATCTCGCGGCCGGTGTCGGTGAGAAAGATATGCGCCTGGCGTGCATCCGCGGAAGAGGCGCGCTTTTCCAAAAAGCCCTGGGCCTGCAGCCGGTTGATGGTCTTGGTGATGGTCGGCGGGCGCACGCCGAGGCGGCCGGCGAGATTGCCGGGCGTCTGGCCGTCCTCGCGGTCGAGCGTCAGCATGATCTGGTCCTGGCCGGCATAGAAGCCGTGCGCCAGAAGCCGCGCCGCCAGCGCGGTCCTTGCCAGCCTTGCCGCCGAATGCAGCCGGCTCATCGTTGCAGTCTTGTCCGCCTTGGCCATGCTGATCCCTCTTCGGCCGTACCGGTGCGTGCAGCATAGACGCAGCCGGCCGGTTGGCAATCGACGATCCAAAAGATTCCGGCTTTCGAAACAGCTTTGCCGGCAAGCATTTGTGGTGCTCGAAATGGTGATGCCAGATGTTTATTTCAGTTAGATGACAAACGAGTTTCCGCCAAGGCGATTGCAACGGTTTGACGCGGCGCGGCTCAGCACAGGTCAACGAAGAGGCGTTTCCGGCGACACGTTGATGGTCGGCATCCCTCGCACTCGGCCTCTCGGGTCTACCCATCCGCTTCGTCAATCCTGGGTCAAACACCCAGGCGGTTTGCCTCGTGCAAAAGGCCGGCACACATCCTATATCAGGCCAACAATCCCTTCTTGCGGCCCGCAATTCCGTGGCCCAGCCATTTCGAGGCAAGATATGAGCGAAGCACAGACGCAAATCCCCGTGACCGTTCTCACCGGCTATCTCGGCGCCGGCAAGACGACGCTGCTCAACCGCATCCTGTCGGAAAACCATGGCAAGCGTTATGCCGTCATCGTCAATGAATTCGGCGAGATCGGCATCGACAATGATTTGATCGTGGAATCCGACGAGGAAATCTACGAAATGAACAATGGCTGCGTCTGCTGCACGGTGCGCGGCGACCTGATCCGCGTCGTCGAAGGCCTGATGCGCCGTCCCGGCCGCTTCGACGCCATCGTCGTCGAGACCACCGGCCTCGCCGATCCTGTGCCGGTGGCGCAGACCTTCTTCATGGACGACGACGTGCGCTCCAAGACCAAACTCGACGCTGTCGTGGCCCTGGTCGACGCCAAGCACCTGCCGCTCAGGTTGAAGGATTCCAAGGAAGCCGAGGACCAGATCGCCTTCGCCGATGTTGTCGTGCTGAACAAGACCGATCTGGTGACGCCCGAAGAGCTGGCCAAGGTCGAAGCCACCATCCGCGCCATCAACCCGGCGGCCAGGATCCACCGCACCACGCGCGCCGGCGTGGCGCTGTCGGAAGTGCTCGACCGCGGCGCCTTCGACCTGTCGCGCGCATTGGAGAACGACCCACATTTCCTCGAGGCGCACGATCATGATCACGACCACCATGACCATGACGGGCACGATCACCACGACCATGATCACGACCATCATCATCACGATCACGCGCATCCCTCCGACATCCATGACGTGACCGTGCAGTCGGTGTCGCTGCGCGGCGGCGAGATGGACCCGAAGAAATTCTTCCCGTGGATCGAGAAGATCACTCAGATGGAAGGTCCCAACATCCTGCGGCTGAAAGGCATCATCGCGCTCAAGGGCGACGACGAGCGCTATGTCATCCAGGGCGTGCACATGATCATCGAAGGCGACCACCAGCGCGCCTGGAAAGACGGCGAAAAGCATGAGAGCCGGCTGGTGTTCATCGGCCGCGAGCTTGACGCCGAACGGCTGAAGAAGAGCTTTGACGCCTGCCAGGCGGCTTGATTTCCGGACTCTATGGCGCTAGCGCTGCCCGCTCTTCCTTCTCCCCTTGTGGGAGTAGGTGGCCTCGCGAAGCGAGGTCGGATGAGGGGTGCTCCAGCTCGGCACCGACGGCGATCCGTCCAACACCCCTCATCCGTCTCGGCGCTGCGCGCCGATCCACCTTCTCCCACAAAGGGGAAGGTTGACGCCAGGCCTGGCCGCCTCAATGGCTTCCCGGGAGTGGTGACAGCTTCATTGGAATGGTCCTGATGCCCACAGTTGCTCCCCTCGACCTGGAAGGTCACTGCCTTGCCGCCGTCTTCCTCGACAACGTGCCGCATTTTGCGCTGGCCGATGGGACAGTTCATAGGCTCGACAACGGCCACAAGGCAATTCAGGCCAATGACGGCCTGCTCTCCACGTTCCATGACGCCGCCAACGACCGCCTGATCACCGGCGGCGAGGACGGCAAGATTTTTGCTGTCACCGCAGGTGGCACCGTCGGCGAATTGGCGAGCGCCGGCAAGAAGTGGATCACCAGCGTCGCCGCCGGGCCGCAAGGCGCTATCGCCTATGCCACAGGCAAGACTGCGTTCGTGCGCTTTGCCGACGGCAAGACCAAAGAGTTTGCCCATCCGCGTTCGGTCGAGGGGCTGGCCTTCTCCCCCAAGGGCATACGCTTCGGCGTCGCCCGCTACAATGGCGCGACGCTGCATTTCCCGGCCGCCGAGGGCAGACCGGTGGAGCTGGAATGGGCCGGTGCCCATACCGGCGTCACCTTCTCGCCGGATGGCGCCTTCCTCGTCACCACCATGCAGGAAAACGCGCTGCATGGCTGGAAGCTCGCCGACGGCAAGCACATGCGCATGACCGGCTATCCCGGCAAGGTCAAAAGCCTGTCGTGGAGCGTGAAGGGCAAATGGCTGGCGAGTTCCGGCGCGCCGGCGGCGATCGTCTGGCCGTTTTCGGGCAAGGACGGCCCGATGGGCAAGGCGCCGCTGGAGCTCGGCACGCGCGGCAACGCCATGGTGACATCGGTTGCCTGCCATCCGAGCCAGGATGTCGTCGCCGTCGGCTATGATGACGGCATGGTCATGGCGGTGCGCTTTACCGATGCCAAAGAGGTGCTGTTGCGCCGCCCGGGCAAGGGCGCCATCACCGCGATGATGTGGGATAAGGAAGAGCGCCGGGTCGCCTTCGGCAGTGCCGCCGGCGACTGCGGCGTCATCGATATCTCGGCGTGACCTATTCGGCTCCGCACGACACCTTGCCGGTCAATTCTTTCGGCTTGCCGTCCTGTTCCGTGTCGGCGGCGTTGTCGTAGACGGCAAGCGTGTACCGGCCGTCATAGACGCCCTCGTCACTGGTCTTGGTCAGGATCGTCAGTTCGACAGAGTTGAATTTATCTCCGAGCTGATGCTCGTGGTAGACGTTCAGCCGCAACTCCTTGTCGTCCAGCCAGTACTGGGTGAGGTCGGAATCCTCGAAGACGGTCTTGCGCAGACTGTCGCCTTCCGGCCGGCCAAGTATCTCGAGATCGCCGCGAAAATTGAAGGTCGGGCCGCCCATACCTCTGGTGACCCCGGCGCCGACCTCGAATTGCACCGCTTTGTCATCGACGGAACACCAGACGCCGCCCGATGCGGAAGCCGCAGCGGCCGACAAGAGTAGCGCAATAGCGCAGATGATCGTCCGCATTTTTCTCCCCAAACCACAGACCCGATCGCATTGGCGCCCGACTGCGCCGGAAGGTCAAGTCTGCCGAACTTGCTGCTGACCCAATGCAGCGCACCAACACGGCCAATTGCGGTTGCCGTCGCCAATTGGGTAGTGTGCCGGCCGAGAGGGATTTCATGCACAGCACGAACAGTTATTCAAAGGCGTCCATCGGCGGTATCAGCCGTGACCGCATCGCTGCATTGCGGACAAGCGAGGCGAACACCTTCCGCAAGGCGCGGCCGAAATCGCAGGCCAAGGTCGGTAACGGCCTGCCAGGCTTCTTCGGCGGTGTGCCGATGCACTGGATGAACGACTGGCCGACGCCATTCCCGATCCTGGTCGAAAGCGCCAAGGGCGCCGCCATCACGGATATCGACGGCAACAGGCTGGACGATTTCTGCCTCGGTGACACCGGCTCGATGTTCGGCCATTCGCCGCCGCCGGTGGCGCGCGCCATCCGCCGCCAGGCCGGGCGCGGCCTGACCTATATGCTGCCTTCGGAAGATGCGCTGGCCATCGGGCCGCTGCTCACACAGCGTTTCGGTCTGCCGTTCTGGCAGATCGCCACCACCGCCACCGACGCCAACCGCTTCGCGCTGCGCGTCGCCCGCGCCGTCACCGGCCGCGAAAAGATACTGGTCTTCAACGGCTGCTATCACGGCTCGGTCGACGAGACGATGGTCCGGATGGTCGACGGCAAGCCCGTGAATCGGCCGGGGCTGGCGGGTGAGTTTCGCGACCTGACCAAGACGGCGAAGGTCATTGAATTCAACGATGTCGCCGCGCTGCAAGCAGCGCTCAAGGACAAGGATGTCGCCTGCGTCATTGCTGAGCCGGTGCTGACCAATTCCTGCATGGTGCTGCCCGATCCGGGTTTTCACGACGCCTTGCGCAAACTGACGCGCGCGGCCGGAACGCTGCTTCTGATAGACGAGACGCACACGATTTCGACTGGACCCGGCGGCTACACCAGGAAATTCGGGCTGCAGCCCGACCTGTTCGTGCTGGGCAAGCCGATCGCCGGCGGCGTGCCGGCAAGCGTGTGGGGCATGAGCGACGAGGTCGCCTCGCGCTATGCCGACTACAATCGAACCAAGGAGCCGGGCTATTCCGGCATGGGCACGACGCTGTCGGCGAACCCGCTGCAGTTCGCAGCCATGCGCGCAACGCTCGAAGAGGTGATGACGCAGGAGAATTATGCCCGGATGGATCGCCTCGCCCTGCGGCTCGATGCCGGGCTGACCGGCGTCATCGATCGCTACAATCTGCCCTGGCATGTCGCCCGCGTCGGCGCCCGCGTCGAGTTCATCTGCGCCCCTGGCCCGCTCAGGAACGGCGCCGAAGCCGAGACTGCCCATGCGCCGGAGCTTGAGGCGGCTATCCATGTCGCGCTGGTCAACCAGGGCGTGCTGATCGCGCCCTTTCACAACATGATGCTGATCTCACCGGCCACCACCGGCGCCCAGGTCAACCGGCTGATCACCGCCTTCGCCACGGTTGCGGCAAGGCTGACGGCATGAGACAAGCTGCCAAGCCAAACTCGAGTACACTAATCATGACTTCACCTTCGGGCTCGACGCCCGCCGAGGCGCAAGCCTTTCTCGACGCCCATCCCGAAATCGAAGCCTTCGATATCGTCTTGACCGACGCCAACGGCGTCGGCCGCGGCAAGATCGTGCGCCGGCATGAGCTGAAAAGCATCTTCGAGGGCGGCCGCCACATGCCGATCTCGATCCTCGGCCTCGACATCACCGGCGAGGATGTGCACGAAACCGGGCTGATCTGGACGACTGGAGACGGCGATCTCAGGGCATGGCCCATTCCCGGCACGCTGGTGCCGCTTTACGGCACGAACCCGCCGCGCGGCCAGTTGCTGATGGCGATGTACCATCTCGAGGGACAGCCAATGTCGTCGGACCCGCGCTTGGCGCTGGCCAGGCAGGTCGACATCTTGGCGGCCAAGGGCCTCTATCCCGCCGGCGCCTTCGAACTCGAATTTTTCCTGCTGGCCAATGAGCGCGATGCCGATGGCAAGGTGAAACCGGCGGATGCCGTGCTCGACGGCCGCCGCTCGGCCAAGACGGAAGTCTATTCCGTCGACCATCTGCACGGCATGGAGCCGCTGTTTTCCGACATCTATGCCGCGGCTAAGGCGCAAGGCATTCCGGCCGAAACGGTGATTTCCGAATACGCGCCCGGCCAGTACGAGCTGACGCTGAACTACCGCAAGGATGTCATGCGGGCGGCCGACGACCTCGTCATGTTGAAGCGGCTGGTGCGGGCGCAGGCGCGCCGCCATGGTGTTACCGCCTGCTTCATGGCCAAGCCGATCGAAAAATATGCCGGCTCCGGCATGCATTTCCATGTTTCGCTGCAGGACAAGAACGGCCGCAACGTTTTTGCCGAAGCCGGCGGCGAAAGCTGGTCGCTGCCGCTGCTGCAGGGGCTCGGCGGGCTGATCCAGACCATGGCCGAATCGATGCTGGTGTTTGCGCCGCACGCCAATTCCTGGCGGCGCTTCGTCTCGCAGTCCTATGCGCCAGTGGCGCCGACCTGGGGCGTCAACAACCGTTCGGTGGCGCTGCGCGTGCCGGCGGGCGACGCCAAGAACCGGCGCATCGAGCACCGGCCTTCGGGCGTCGACGCCAATCCCTACCTGATCGCGGCAACGGTGCTGGCCGGCATCATCAAGGGTTTGGACGAAGGCCTCGACCCCGGCCCCGAAACCACTGGGAATGGCTATGAAGCCGCTGTCACGCGCACGACCATGCCGGTCGACTGGCGCGCCGCGATCGAGGCGGCGCGGGCATCGAGCTTCCTGAAAGAGGCGCTTGGCGAGGATCTGCATCGCACCTTCGTGGCGATCAAGCAGTCGGAGTATCTGCGCGTCGCCCGCACCGTCAGCGAGCTGGATTACCACCTCTACCTCCATGAGGTCTGAGAGACCGCCTGGAACTCGGGCAGTCGTCCTGCTAGCCCGACGATCAGGCGGCGATTACTTTTTCGCCGCCTGCATCAAATGAGGTGGCGCTGCAGCCTTCAAGAACATATCATGAACGGATGAGCGCACCTACCGTCCGTGAAAAGCTGGCAATCCTGTCTGACGCCGCCAAATACGATGCTTCCTGCGCCTCGTCCGGCTGGGCGAAGAAGGATTCGCTCCAATCCGGCGGTATCGGCTCCACAGAAGGCATGGGCATCTGCCATTCCTACGCGCCGGATGGCCGCTGCATTTCGCTCCTGAAAATCCTGCTCACCAATTTCTGCATTTACGATTGCAGCTACTGCATCAACCGCTCGTCATCGAATGTGCGCCGCGCCCGCTTTAGCATCGACGAGGTGGTGAAGCTGACCATGGATTTCTACCGGCGCAACTACATCGAGGGCCTCTTCCTGTCCTCCGGCGTCATCCGTTCGCCCGACGAGACCATGGCCGAGATGGTGGAGGTGGCGCGGCGGCTGCGGCTGGACGAAAAATTCTCCGGCTATATTCATCTGAAGACCATTCCGGAAAGCTCGGCCGAACTGGTCGAGCAGGCCGGGCTCTACGCCGACCGGCTGTCTATCAACGTCGAACTGCCGACCGATGAGGGCGTCAAGAAACTGGCGCCGGAGAAGAAGCCGGAAACGATCCGCCTTTCCATGGCGAACCTGCGCCGGAAGATGGAGGAAAAAGCCGAGCCGACGCTGAGGACCAAGAAGCGCGAACGCTTTGCGCCCGGAGGTCAGTCGACGCAGATGATCGTCGGCGCCGACAAGACATCCGACGACGGCATCTTGCACACCAGTGCGCGGCTCTATGGCAGCTACCATCTGCGGCGCGTCTATTACTCCGCCTTCAGCCCGATCCCGGATTCGTCATCGTCGCTGCCGCTGCAGAAACCGCCGCTGATGCGCGAGCACCGGCTCTATCAGGCCGACTGGCTGATGCGCTTCTACGGCTTTTCGCAGCCGGAAATCCTCGCCGGCAGCAGCGACGGCATGCTCGATCTCGCCATTGACCCCAAGCTCGCCTGGGCTTTGCGCAATCGGGCGAGGTTTCCCGTCGACATCAACCGCGCCGACCGCGAAGCGCTGCTGCGGGTTCCGGGTCTGGGCACCAAGGTGGTGGCGAAGATCCTTGAAACCCGCCGCCACCGACGCATGCGGCTGGAAGATGTCGGACGGATCTGCCATTCGATCGCCAAGCTGAGGCCCTTCATCATCGCCGAAGGCTGGTCGCCGGGCGGACTCACCAACAAGACAGGCCTGCGCGACACGATCGTAAAGTCCTGCGAACAACTGTCGCTGTTTTGACCATGCAGCCGGCTCAGCTCGACCTTGCCCGATACACTGTCCGGCTAGCGAGCCAGACCGATTTCGCCGGTTGGCGCGATGCGGCACGGCGTCTGGCGCTGAATGAGGTCCGACCTGAGGATATTAGTTGGGGTGTCGGGTCCGACGCCAATGATCCTCAAGATGCCTTGCCGGCGGTGCCAGAGGGCGCGCAGCTTACCGTCCCGCGCGAGTTCATCGCCCATGCCGAAACCGCCTTCTGCCACTCCGACCCCGGCCGGTTTGCCTTTCTCTACTGGATGCTTTGGCGCCTGCGCACCGAGCCGAAACTGCTGGCGATCGCATCCGATCCCGACACCAGGCGGCTCGAAGCCATGGAAAAGGCGGTGCGGCGCGACAGCCATAAGATGCATGCCTTCGTACGCTTCCGGAAGATCGGCGACGGCGAGAACGAGCGCTACGTCGCCTGGTTCGAGCCGGAGCATTTCATTGTCGAGCGCAACGCGGATTTCTTCGTCCGGCGGTTCACCGGCATGCGCTGGACCATCCTGACGCCCTATGCCTCCGCCGACTGGAACGGCGAAAGGCTGGCGATCGGGCCGGGTGCGGCCAAGGGCGATGCACCCGATCAGGACGACACCGAGGCGTTGTGGCTGACCTATTTCGAAAACATCTTCAACCCGGCGCGGCTCAAGGTGAAGGCGATGCAGAAGGAGATGCCGAAGAAATATTGGCGGAACCTTCCCGAGGCCTCGCTCATTCCAGATCTGATCGCAGGAGCGGACGAGGCCGCCAGGGATATGATTGCCAGACTGCCGACAACGCCGGCGCCGCACCACGCCAAGCTGCAGGCAAGACATTGGCCGAAGCCCGAGCCGGCCGAGGCGCCGGATGAAGACGATGCCAAGACGATTTCCGATTTGCGCGAGGCTGCAAAGGGTTGTCGTCGCTGCCCGCTCTGGCGCGACGCGACACAGACCGTGTTCGGCGAGGGGCCGGATGACGCCAAAGTGGTCTTCGTCGGCGAACAACCTGGCGATCAGGAAGATCTCGCCGGCAAACCTTTTGTCGGGCCAGCGGGCAAAGTGTTCGATGCGATTCTCGATGACGCAGGCGTCGACCGGCAAAAAGTCTACGTCACCAACGCCGTCAAGCACTTCAAGTTCGAGCCGCGCGGCAAGCGCCGCATCCACTCGAAGCCAAATACCGGCGAAGTCCAGGCCTGCCGCTGGTGGATCGGCCGGGAGCTTGAGCTGATCAAGCCGGACCTCGCCGTGGCGCTTGGGGCAACGGCGGCGTTGTCGCTGCTGGGCAAGGCCATTGCCGTGACGAAAATGCGCGGCCAGTTGATCGAACGCGAGGATGGCTTGCGCGTGTTCATCACCATCCACCCCTCCTTTATTCTGCGTATTCATGAGCCCGCGGACAAGGAGGCAGAGCGCGAGCGGTTTCTCAGGGATATGAGAGAGGTGAAGCGGCTGATGGGGTCGTGAGATGAGCGAAAGCCTCAGCGACATCGTCATCCGCGGGCGGAGCAAGGAGTGAAGCGACGCAGCGCAGACCCGAGGATTCATGCCGCGACGTTTGGACGCTGCTACGGTGCAGAATTCTGCTCCGCTGCGCTCGACGGCTAACATCACGGAATGGACCCGGGGCTTCGCGACGGAGCTTCGCTCCTGCTTCGCCCAGGGATGACGAAGCTGAGTGGCTTCAGCCAATCACCTACGGTCGTGAATCCAACGTTGGAAACTTCGGCCGCCACGGCCGAATTAACTGATTAGGATTGCCCTCAGATCATTCACATTCGTACCCGTCGGCCCTGGCACGAACAGATCGCCGATCGCGTTGAACGCCGTCCAGGCATTGTTGCCGGCCAGCATCGCCTTGGCGTCGATGCCGGCGGCACGCATGCGCGAGACAGTTGAGCCATCGGCAAAGGCGCCGGCATTGTCTTCAGAGCCATCGATGCCGTCGGTATCGGCGGCCAATGCATGAATACCTTCCGCGCCGCTGATACCGATGGCAAAGGCGAGCAGGAATTCGGAGTTGCGGCCGCCCTTGCCCCTTTTTCCGTCAACAGGGGCCCGCAAGGTCACGGTCGTCTCGCCGCCGGACAGGATCAGCACCGGCTTTTTGAACGGCCGGTTGCGCGTCGCCACTTCGCGCGCAATGGCTGCATGCACGCCACCGACCTCGCGCGCCTCGCCCTCGATGGAATCGGAGAGGATGACGGCTTCGATGCCCTGCCGTTTTGCCTCAGCGGCTGCCGCTTCCAGCGACACGCCAGCCGAGGCGATCAGGTGCACTTCATTGCGTGAAAAGCGCTGGTCATCCGGATCTGGCGCATCGGCCTCTGGCGAGTTGATGTGCGCCATGACGGCGTCGGGCAGCTTCATGCCATAGGCCGCTATCGAGGCCAGCGCATCGGCGCGGTTGCCGGAGTCGGGCACGGTCGGGCCGGAGGCCACCAGGGCCGGGTTGTCGCCGGGAATGTCAGAGACAACCAGTGATACCAGTTTGGCCGGCCAGGCGGCAGCTGCCAGCCGGCCGCCCTTGATGGTCGAGAGATGCTTGCGGATTGTGTTCATCGCCGCGATCGGCGCGCCGGAGGCAAGCAGCGCCTCGTTGACGGCGATTTCGTCGGCGAGCGTCAGGCCGGCGGCAGGCGACGGCAGCAGCGCCGATCCTCCGCCCGATATCAGCGCCACTACCAGGTCGTCCGCAGTCAGCCCTTGCACCTTTTCGAGCAGGCGCCGCGACGCCTCAAGACCGGCAGCGTCCGGTACCGGATGTGCCGCCTCGATGATTTCGATGCGCTCGCATCTGGCGCCATAGCCGTAGCGGGTGACGACCAGCCCTTCGATTGGGCCATCCCACACCTTCTCGAACGCGGCCGCCATCTGCGCCGAGCCCTTGCCGGCGCCAATGACAATGGTACGGCCCTTGGGCCTGGCCGGCAGATGATCCCTGATGGTCCGTTCAGGATCGGCAGCGGCAACAGCGGCATTGAAGATCGAGATGAGAAAGGATTTGGGATCGAGCACGGTTATCCTTGGCCGTAACTGGCGGTTTTCAAAATGAGCAAACGTTGGCGCTGCCCCTCACCCTCACCCCGTGAAAGACGGGGAGAGGGGATCGCCAGCGCTCGAGCTTGTCCTTTCTCCCGTCACTATACGGGGAGAAGGTGCCGGCAGGCGGATGAGGGGCAGCGCCAACGTCACGATTTACCTTCCGGCGGCAGCGCCAATTGTGTCCGATCGACGCCGAGATGATCGCACAGTGCATCGACGACGACGCCATGATCCTGGCGTTCCGGCAGGCCGGAGACGGCGATGACGCCAATGACGCCGGCACCCTTTACAGTCACCGGAAACCCGCCGCCGGCCAGTACGTAATCAGCAATATCCAGCCCCTCGCCGACCTTGAAGGTGCGGTCCGGTCGCTGCTGTTCCAGCACCAGACGATAGGTGCTCCTGAGGTAGCGCTTGACCACATTGATCTTGCGTCGTGCCCAGTCGGGGTTGGAGGCGTTTGAACCGGGCATCGCGGCATAAAACAGCGGCCGATCCCACAGCCTGATATCGACAATGATGGGCAGCTTTTCGGCCAGCGCCCGCTCGCGGATCGCCGCGCCGACCTTGAAGGCGACGGCCTCGTCGAAGGCCGGGAAGACCAGCGTCTCTTCCTGTTTCTGGATCAGAGCGATGTCGTCGGCAGCGGCCATTTTGTTCTCCGAAGTCAGTCACAAATCGTGTGTACGACAAGCTCCGCCCGGTCAAGGTCTCGTCGCGGTGGTGGTCTTGCCCGGCCAGGGTCGACCCCCACTCCGTCGAGCTTCTCTCGACACCTCTCCCCCGATCGACAGGGTAGAGGAAGGGCGCCAAGCTGTCCGAACCGGCGCCCGTCCTCCGAAGCAAAGGCTCCCTTCCTCTCCCTCCGGAGGGGGGAGAGGTGGCGCCGCGAAGCGGCGACGGAGTGGGGGAACCACTTGGCAACCAGGCGCAATCATCATCTTGTCCCGCGCGGATGATGGGTCCTACCCCACGATCATATCGATCTTGGCCGGCCGCCCCGCAACATAGACCTCGCGCACCGCGCGGTCGTCGCCCAATGTCTGCAGCAGGAACAGCTCCTCCGCCAGCGTCTCCACAGTCTCCATCCTCAGCCGCATCGCCGGCGTGGCGCGGGCGTCGAGCACGGTGATGTCCGCGTCGGTGCCTTTATCCAGCGTGCCGACCTTGTCCGCCACAGACAGCGCCTCGGCATTGCCACGCGTTATCTGCCAGAAGGACTGGAACGGGTTCAGCTTTTCGCCATTCAGCGCAATCACCTTGTAGCCCTCGTCCATGGTGCGCAGCATCGAATAGTTGGTGCCGCCGCCGACATCGGTGGCGGCAGCGATCCTGAGCGGCTTGTCGCGGCGACGAAAGCGCTGGTAGTCGAACAGGCCGGAGCCGAGGAACAGGTTCGAGGTCGGGCAGAACACCGCCACCGAGCCTGAGTCCGACAGCGCATCGGCCTCTCGTTCCGAGAGATGGATGCAGTGGCCGAACAGGCTCTTTGGCCCCAGCAGGCCATACTGCTCGTAGACATCGGTGTAGTCGCGCGCCTGCGGATAGAGTTTTTGCGTGAAGGCGATTTCGGCGTGGTTTTCCGACAGATGCGTCTGCATGTGCAGGTCGGGGTTTTCGCGGCAGAGCGTGCCGGCCATCTCCAGCTGCTCGGGCGAGGAGGTGATGGCGAAGCGCGGCGTGATCGCATAAAGCTGGCGGCCCTTGCCGTGCCATTCCGCAATCAGCGCCTTCGTATCGTCATAGCCGGATTGCGGCGTGTCGAGCACGCCTGCCGGCGCATTGCGGTCCATCATCACCTTGCCGGCAATGTTGAGCATGCCGCGCGCATGCGATTCGGCAAAGAACGCTTCGGCAGACGCCTTGTGCACCGAGCAGTAGGCGGCGACCGTCGTCGTGCCGTGGCGCACCATCTCGTCCAGGAACAGCCGGGCGATGCGGCGGCCATGCTGGGCGTTGGCGAATTTGGTCTCTTCGGGAAAGGTGTAGGTGTTCAGCCAGTCGAGCAGTTCGGCGCCGTAGGAGGCAATGACCTGCATCTGCGGGAAATGCGCATGCGCATCGATGAAGCCGGGCAGCAGCAGATGCGGCCGATGATCGATCTTTTTCGCACCGTCGCCCGCTTGCTTTTCGACTTCCGTGTAGCTGCCCACGGCAACGATCCGGCCGTCGCGGATCAGCAGGCCGCCATCCTCCTCATAGCGCCAGGCGGCATGGTCGTCGATGGCTTCGGGCCAGCGCAAAAAACTTAGGGTGCGGCCGCGCAGAAGTGTGGAGGTCATCCCTATTTCCCTGCGCCTTCGAACCAGGCGACCAGCAGCGCCCGTTCCTTGTCGCTGATCTGGGTGACGTTGGCGGGCGGCATGGCGTGGCTGCGCCCGGCCTGCAAATAGATTTCACGCGCATGCTCGGCAATGCCGGCGTCGGTGTCGAGCATCACGCCCTTCGGCGCATGGTAGATGCCTTCATAGACCGGCTCGGCCGTATGGCACATCGAGCAGCGGCCAAGCACGGTGTCGCGCACCGCCGGGAAATGCGACGAGGCGATATAGACTTCGGCCGCGGCGGATGCCTTGGGCTCGCCGGTCAGTATTTTCGGCGCTGTCGACAGCCACATGATGATGACGAATAGCACCGCAGCCGCCATCCAGGTCCAGTGGGGGTTGCCGGCACGCTTATGCACGGTGTTGAAATAGTGCCGGATCAAGACGCCGATGATGAACACCAGCGAGGCGATGACCCAGTTGAACTCCGTCGCAAACGCCAGCGGATAGTGGTTCGACAGCATCAGGAACAGCACGGGCAGCGTCAGGTAGTTGTTGTGCAGCGAGCGCTGCTTGGCGATCTTGCTGTATTTCGGGTCGGGCTTTCGGCCGGCAATCAGGTCGGCGACGACGATCTTCTGGTTTGGAATAATCACCATGAAGACATTGGCCGACATGATAGTGGCGGTGATGGCGCCGAGATGCAGGAAAGCGGCGCGGCCGGTGAACAGATGCGTCAGACCCCAGGCGATGAACACCAGAACGCCATAGAGCACCAGCATCAGTCCGGTGTCACTTTTGCCGAGCGGCGACCGGCAGAGCAGATCGTAGACAACCCAGCCGACGCCGATCGTCGCCATCGACAGCAGGATGCCCACGGGAACCGACATGGACAGAACATTGGGGTCGATCAGGAACAGGTCGGCGCCGGCATAGTAGACCACGCACAGCATGGCGAAGCCGGACAGCCAGGTGGCGTAGGATTCCCACTTGAACCAGGTCAGGTGTTCCGGCATTTCGGCCGGCGCCACCAGATATTTCTGGACGTGGTAGAAGCCGCCGCCATGCACCTGCCATTCCTCGCCGAATGCGCCGGCCGGCATGCCGGGGCGCTGGCGCAGGCCAAGGTCGAGCGCGACGAAATAGAAGGACGAGCCGATCCAGGCGATGCCGGTGACGACGTGCAGCCAGCGCACGGCGAAACTCAGCCAGTCCCAGAAAATCGCGAAATCCATCATGTGAAATCGTCCCTGCCGATCGGCTGACTTTACGGTGTGGGGCGCAAACGAAAAGAGGCGAGGTGTACGATGACTTTCAAAAAAAAATGGAAAATACTAGGCTGACCACGTACGCCGCCACATAAAGAGCCACGAATGGCCTATCTCGACAACATCGCCGTCTTCGTCCGCGTCGTCGAGCTTGGTAATCTCTCGGCGGCAGGCCGCGACATGCGCATTTCGCCGGCGGTCGCCTCCAACCGCATCAAGGAGCTGGAAAAACACCTCGGCGTGCGGCTGTTCAACCGCACGACACGGCAATTGATGCCGACGGAGCATGGCACGGTGTTCTACTCCGGCGCCAAGCAGGTGCTGGAGGCTATCACCGAGGCGGAAGCCGCGGTTTCGGCGCTTTCCGGCCAGCCGCGCGGCACCATCAAGGTGACCGCACCGCTCGGCCTCGGACGGCGGCTGGTGGCGTCGGGCATTCCGGATTTCCACGACAAATACCCCGATATCGAGGTGCGGCTGAGGCTCTCCGACCACAATATCGACATCATGAAGGAAGGCATCGACGTCGCCTTCAAGCTCGGCATCATCGAGGATTCCAGCCTGCGGATGCGCGGCATCATGGAATGTGAACGCGTGCTGGTGGCGGCACCGAAATATCTGGAAGCGCGCGGCGAGCCGGTGGAGCCACAGGAGCTGATCGGCAAGAAGCACGACTGCCTGATGCTGCGCTATTCCGGGGCGCGCGAATATGTCTGGACGCTGCAGACGCCGTCCGGCCCGCAGAAATTCGAGGTGCACGGCCCCTACGACACCGACGATGGCGATGTGCTGACCGGCTGGGCGCTGTCGGGCCGCGGCATCATCAACAAGCCGCGCTTCGAGGTCGAACCCTTCATCCGCGACCGGCGGCTGCAGGTCATCCTGGCCAGCACGCCGCCAACGCCGGTGCAGTTCGCCGCCGTCTATCCGCACAAGAAGCTGCAGGATCCAAAGGTGCGGCTGTTGCTCGACTTCATGGCCGAGCGTTGCCAGCGGCTGATCAAGGATTTGCTGGCCGGCAAGTGAGGGGCTGTTGGCCCAGTCGCCAGGGTTGTCTTACAAGCAGGTGACCTTAGGTTCGCATACGCCGCCCTATGATCGATGGTCCCATGCCGACTGACCAGCAAGCCACAATGCATCTTGCCGTTTCGCTCAACATTGCTTGCGGGCAGCCGCTCGGGTTTAGCGATCTGGCCGGCTTTGCCAAGCAAGCGGAAGCGGCGGGGCTGGACATGATTGTCCTCGATGATTCCGCGCCGAACAGCGCCGGGTCGAGTTCTTTCGAAGCGACGACCTTGCTGGCGGCGCTGGCGACGATGACAAGTCGGATCGGCCTTGTCGCTGCAGCTTCGACGGTCGCTCACCAGCCGTACAATCTGGCGCGCCGTTTTGCTTCGCTCGACATCATCAGCCATGGCCGCGCCGGCTGGCACGCGACCATGGCGCAGGCGCCAGGGGAAGCCGCCAATTTCAGCCGGCCGGATGGATTTTCTGACGATGTGTTCCGCCGCCGCACGCAGGAATACATCGGCATCGTTCAGCGCCTGTGGCAGGGCTGGGATGCCGACGCGCTGCTGTTCGACAAGGCCGGCGGTCGCTTCCACGATCCCGAAAAAATGCACCTGCTCGACCACAAAGGCGCATTTTTCTCCGTGCGCGGGCCGCTGAACGTCGCGCGCTCGCCGCAGGATACGCCGGTGCTGGTGCTGTCCGGCCTGTCCGAGGCCGACCTGGATATCGCCGTCCGCACCGCCGATGTCGTCCTGCTGGACAGACCCACAGAGGACGCCAAGGCGCGCCATGACGATCTCAAGCGCCGCGTTGTGGCCTGCGGACGCGATCCGGGTGCGGTCAAGCTGCTGCTGAACGTTGGCGCAGATCTCGCTGCCAACGCGCTCGAAACATTGTTCAGCTCGCAAAGCTGCGACGGGTTCAACATCGCAATACCGCCTGCCGCGATTGACGGTTTCATCGGCCGCGTGCTGCCGGAATTGCAGCGCCGCAGCCTCGTCCGACCGGATTATCCCGGCACCACCTTGCGTTCGCATCTCAGACTTGCCGGAGGAGCGCAATGACCCGCCAGATGAAGCTTGGCGCCTTCCTGTGGGCGACGGGCCACCACATCGCCGCCTGGCGTCACCCCAAGGCGCATGTCACGGCAGGCATCGACATCGATCATTACATCCGGCTGGCGCGCACGGCGGAAGCGGCGAAGTTCGACATGGTGTTCTGCGAGGACGCCGCCGGCCTGCGCGAAGCCAATGTCGGCATCGCCAGCCAGACCTCACGCTCGATCGGCTTCGAGCCGATCAGCCTGCTGTCCGCGCTCGCCGTCCAGACCAGCCGCATCGGCCTCGTTTCGACGGCCTCGACCAGCTACAACGAGCCCTATGGGCTGGCGCGCACCTTTCTCTCGATCGATCATCTGAGTGGTGGCCGGGCTGGCTGGAACCTGGTGACGTCGGCCAGTCCCATCGAAGCCGCCAATTTCGGCGCGACGGGCCTGAAACCGCATGCCGACCGCTACGAGCGGGCGCGCGAATTCGCCGAGGTGGTATCAGGACTTTGGCAAGGCAGCGGCTTTCACGGTCACAACGGCCAGAGCTTTTCGGTGCGCGACTCGCTCGACCTGCCGCGCTCGCCGCAGGGCGCGCCGGTGATGGTGCAGGCCGGCGCCTCGGATGTCGGCCGCGACCTTGCCGCCCGCACCGCCGACGTCGTGTTCACGGCGGCGCAGACCCTCGAGGAAGCCAAGGCCTTTTACGACGACCTCAAGGGCCGTATGGCGGGCTATGGGCGGGAACCCGACGACATCAAGATCATGCCCGGCGTCTCCCCGGTGGTGGCAGACACCGAGGCCGAAGCGCGGGAGAAACAGGAGGAATTGCAGGCGCTGATCCCCGACGATGTCGGCGTGGCGCTACTGTCCAGCTATCTCAGCATCTCCGATCTCGGGAGCTATCCGATCGACGGACCGATGCCCGAACTGCCGGAGACCGAGGGCATGAAAAGCCGCCAGGCGCTGGTCATCGAACAATCGCGCCGCGACGGCCTGTCGATCCGCCAGCTTGCGCGCCATTTCGCCGGCGCACGTGGCCATTGGCGTATCGTCGGCACGCCGGTGCAGATCGCTGACGAATTGCAGGCGCGGTTCGAGGGCGGCGGCGCGGACGGCTTCAACGTCATGCCGTCATACTTCCCCGGCGAGATCGATGCCTTTTGCGAACTCGTGGTGCCGGAACTGCAGCGGCGCGGACTGTTCCGTCGGGAATACGAAGGCAGCACCTTGCGAGATCATCTTGGCCTGAAGCGGCCTGCTTAGCCGCGCCGAAGCTTAGCCGGCCATCATCTTGTGCTGGACTTCATGGTCGGCATTCGGCGCGGTGTTGTGAACGACCAGTGCCGTCATGATCTCGGCTGCCGCGAGCGCCGCGATCACCGGCGGGCGCTTGTCCCTGACGGCGTCGCCGCCGATCGGGGAGACGAGGCGGGCCAACTCAGCCTCCGTGCCATCCGCCGATTTCAGGAACCAGTTCCTGAACGTCGCTCTCTTGGTTTTCGAGCCGATCATGCCGACATAGGCCGCGTCGTCGCGCTTCAGCGCCTCGGCGACGATGAGGAAATCCAGCGCATGGTCGTGGGTGAGGATGGCGAAGGCGGTGCCGGCGGGAGCGTTTCGCACCTCGGCCTCGGGCATCGGCGTCAGCCGCCTCTCGACCGTCTCCGGCATACCTTCCAGCGCTTCGGCCCGCGTCTCGATGACGACGCCATGCACGGGAAGAAGTGCAACGGTCGAGGCCAGCGCCTGGCCGACATGGCCGCCGCCGAAGATATAGACATGCGGCAGGTGGGCTTCCTCGGCTTCTGCGGCCGCGATCAGCTCGGCAGCAAGCGCGGCATCGACGATACGGATCAAGACTTCGACGCGCCCGCCGCAGCACTGGCCGATCTCGGGACCTAGCGGCACGTCAAGCGTGGCGCGGACTTCATCGACCGCGATGCGGGCTTCTTTACCCTCCCCCTTGTGGGGAGGGTCGGTGAGCCGGCCCCCCGGGGGGGGCGCCCCCGCAACCGGGGGGGGTGGGCCACGGGGGCCCCCCCCCCCCCCCCCGGCGGGGGGCCGGGGGGGGCGGGCCGCCCCGGCCCGGCCGCCCCCCCCCCCCCTGGTGGGGGGGGGGCCCCCCCCCCCCCCCCCCCCCCCCCCGCCCGCCCGCCCCCCCCCCCCGACCCTCCCCACAAGGGGGAG